>NZ_JBFBAG010000005.1:0-102208 GCF_040682155.1 Amycolatopsis sp. NPDC051371 | reverse complement strand
CACCGCGGGTCGGCGCCCAGCCACCACGCGGCGATCGCAGCCGGCGGCCACCGCGGGTCGGCGCCCAGCCACCACGCGGCGATCGCAGCCGGCGGCTACCGCCGCCGGCCGCCTAGTGCCGCGCGTCCGAGGTTCGTTGACAGCGCGGCGGCGAGTACGAACGTCTTGAATGAGTCATTCAGGTCTTCGGAGGTCCTGAATGACTCATTCAAGACCTTTGGTCGGGCTACCGAGCCTGGCCCGGGCTCGGCTCGGCGAGCGCCCTCACTCCAGCGGCCCGAAGGTCGACATACTTGCCGCGCGCAACACCAGCGCCGCGCGCGAGGTGGGAGGCGCGTGGATGGGCAGACCCGCGGCAGGCATTCGCGCAGGACGGGCCGGCAGCAGGTTGCGGCGCCGAGCGCTGCCGAGTTCCATACCGGCTACCGCGAGCGGCATGGCGGTCGGCAGCCCACACCGCGCATCACCCGGCCGCGAGCAGCGTCAAGACCGCGGCGACCTCGATCCCCTCCCCCTCCAACGCTCGAACACAAGCCGCTGCCGTGGCTCCTGTGGTGATGACGTCGTCCAGCACCACCACCGGGAAGCCGGGCGGTGGGCGCCCCGCCTCGCGGAAGCGCAACCGCCCCGCCAAGTTGGCCACCCGTTCCGCGCGGTCCAGGCCGACCGCGTCGCGCGCGCCGCCGGTCAGCTCCAGTGCCGGGGCCACCGCGACTTCGAAACCCCAGCCGGCCAGGACGCTCGCCGCCGCGTTCGCCAGGCGCTCGACGTGGGGGCCGCCGCGGACCCGGGCCGCCGATCGGCGGCTCGGCGCCGGAACCAGGCAGATCTTCCGGGACGCGGAAGCGGTTCCGGCTTCCCCCGCGAAGGACGTCGCCGAGGTCCCGGAACTGACGGGATTCCGGACACCAGCGGAAACAGCCGTCCGAAGCGGCAGCACGACCACAGCCTCCGCCAACGCGCGCCCCAGCGAAGCGGCCAAATCCCGGCGTCCGCGTTCCTTGTAAGCGATCAGCAACCGCCGCGCCACACCCCGGTACCGGGCCAGCGCGAACACCCGCGCCACCCCCGCCACCGGGACCCGGACGACCTCGGACACCGAACTCCACACCCCCGCGCACCGGGCGCAGCACGGCGCCCCGCGGGCCCCGCAGCCGGCGCACCGGGCGGGGATCAGCAAATCGAGCAGCAGCACACGGACAGTGTCCCCGTCACCACCGACAGTTTCGCCCACTCAGCCCGGGTAGAACGGATCCGCGTCCTTCATCGAGTGGTTCTGCGGCCGCCACACCTCGCCCAGCACCGACGCCGTCCACAGTCCGCTCGCGTCCGCCACCACGATCGGGCGGCTGGGGGCCGCCGTCACGCCGTGGACCTGGGGCGTCAGGTTGGAGCTGTTGAACGCGTCCATCCGCTGGCCGTCCACGGTCACGCGGACCACCGGCTGGGACGTCGACGTCGTCACCGCCACCAGGGTGTCCTGGGCCAGCCAGTCCACGTCGACCACGTCGTGGAGGTCGTGGGGTTGCAGCAGCCTCGGCTCGCGCAGGGCCACCGAGTCGCCGGCGCCGACCACCGAAGCCACCCACAGCTGGCCGTTCACCACCGCCGCCACCCGGGCGCCGTCGCGGGAGAACCGCAGCTCCGTGACGTCGCCCTGCTGGGTCAGGTCCGTCGCGTTGACCTGCAGCGGCGTCCATTGGCCGTTCTGGTTCACCACCATCCGGGCCACCGACACCTGGTCGACCACCGTCCACACCTCGCCGGTGCCCGGGCGCCACGTCGGACGGCTCAGCGTGGTCCCGCCCAGGCCGACCAGCGGCAGGTCGTGCCCCAGGTCGCCGATCCGCAGTCGCACCTTGCCGCCGTCGCGCTCCACCACCGCCAGGCGCTTGCCGTCGACCGACTGGGCCGCGTTCACGACGTCGTAGCCGCCGTTGCCCGCCGGGCCCCCCACCGGCGCGCCGTCCTCCAGTGACCGCACCCGGCCGCCGACCGTCATCAGGCCCGGCAGGTCCCGGCTCGGCGACAGCGTCGCGCCGTACGCGGGTAGCTCGTTCGACCGCCAGTCCGGGTGGTTCGCGACCAGCGGGGCGCCGTCGGCGAGGATCCGGATCCGCGCCGACGTCACGTACTGCAGCGTGAGGACGATCTGCGCGGCGATCAGGTTCCGGATGTCGTCGGCGACCCCGGACAGCCCGGTCAGCGGCACCAGCAGCGTCCCGTCGTCGAGGCTCTTGACGTTCGTGTCGATCTCGACCGGCTCGCCGAGCAGGTTCTTCACCGACCCGGCCAGGCTCGTCGACGGGCCGTTGACCAGCAGGTACATCACCCGGCTCGGCAACCCGGACTGCGGCTTCGCGACGACGTAGCGCCGGTCGGGGACGAAGGTGGCCGACTGCTCCGAGTAGAAGTTCACCGGCACCGCGGTGTAGTTCTCGCTGAAGTCGGACTCGGTCGCGTACAGGTCGGGCGGTGCGTCGACGATCCGCCATTGGCCGGTCGCCTGCTTACGCACCTTCACCTTCAGCGCCGCCGGGCTGTAGTCCGGGACGAACGCGCTGTTCTGGTCGAGCGTGCCGACGTCGACCCCGCGCACGTTGACGACGAGGGTGTTCGGGTCGGGCTGCGGCGCCGGGTCGTAGACCGTGCCGAAGGTGTCCTGGATGATCGTCAGGCTGCGGCTCGGGCGCCAGTTCGCCCGGCCCTGCTCGTCCAGGTAGGCGCGCGCGGCCGCGTTGTTCTGGCCCGGCTTGAGGGTTGCGCCGACGAAGTCGCGCACGAGGGTCAGCGGGTCGCTGTCGGGCTTCGGCTCCGGCACGACGTCACCCGAACCCTGGCCCTGACGTTCGCCGGAGACGACGACGGGCTGGGACTCCAGCGGGACGTTCGCGCAGCCGGCGACCAGCACCACGCACAGCACCGCGAGCACGAGGCGCGGCAGCCGCGGCTTTGGCCCGCGTCCCCGGAAAGCTGGTGGGTTCACTGACCGATTTCCTCACGTTCGGCGAAGATCGCCTCGGGCGCCGGCGTGATCTCGATCAGCCCGAGGTGCACCTCGGCGGCGATGCGGTCGGGCGGCGGCAGCACCAGCGGCGGGTCGCCCGCGGGCACCTCCTGGCGACGCGGCAGTACGAGCCGGAAGCACGCGCCGTCGCCGGGTGCGCCCCACGCGTCGAGCTCGCCGCCGTGCAGGCGGGCGTCCTCCAAGCTGATCGCCAGGCCGAGCCCGGTGCCGCCGGTGCGCCGGTTGCGCGACGGGTCGGCGCGCCAGAACCGGTTGAACACCAGGTCGGCCTCGCCGGCCCGCAGCCCGACGCCGTGGTCCCGGACGGTCACCGCGACCGCGGTCTCGTTGGCGCCGACGGTGAGCACCACCGGCCGGCCCTCGCTGTGGTCGACGGCGTTGCCGAGCAGGTTGCGCAGGATCCGCTCGACGCGCCGGGCGTCGACTTCGGCGATGACCTCCTCGTCGGGCAGCACGAGCTCCACCGAGCTGCCCGCGTTGCCGGCGATCACCCGCACCTGCTCGACCGCGCGGGTGGCGATCGGGCGGACGTCGATGAACTCCGCGGACAGGTCTTCGACGCCGGCGTCGAGCCTGCTGATCTCCAGCAGGTCGCCGAGCAGCGACTCGAACCGGTCGAGCTCGTCGACCAGCAGCTCGGTCGAACGCGCGAGCCCGGCCGGGAACTGCTCGCGCGACGCGTGCAGCACGTCCGCGGCCATCCGGACGGTGGTCAGCGGCGTGCGCAACTCGTGCGAGACGTCGGAGGTGAACCGGCGCTGCAGCCCGCCGAAGTCCTCGAGCTGGCGGATCTGGCGCTGGATGCTCGCGGCCATCCCGTTGTAGGACACCGCAAGCTTCGCCAGGTCGTCTTCGCCGAGCACGGTGAGGCGCTGGTCGAGGTCGCCCCCGGCGAACTGCTCGGCCGCCGCGGCGGCCTGCCGGACCGGGCGGACCACCTGCCGCGTCACCAGGTTCGTGATGCCCGCGAGCAGGAGCAGCAGCACGAGCCCGCCGACCAGCAGCGTGTTCTGCACGGTCGCGACGGTGTTCTGCTCGGTCGTCAGCGGGAACAGCAAGTAGAGCTGCAGCGGGCTGGAGACGGTGTTGAGCGGCGTGCCGACGATCAGGTACGTCGTGCGACCGCCGTCGGAGTCGCCGGCTGTGTGCTCGAGCCAGCTCATCTCGTTGGCTTCGACGAACTGGCGCAGCCGCGGCGGCACGTTCTGGAACGGCCCGGCGAACGAGGGCTCGTCGCCGGACTGGTCGTGGCCGCCGCTGGCGAGCACCGGGACGAACGTGCCGGCCGCCGAGCCGGCCGCGTCCTGGCTGGTCGGCGTGATCGCGATCTTCTTCAGCGCGTTCTGGAGGCGGTCCCGCATCGCCTCGTCGGTCTCGTCGCCGAGGCCGACCAGCTCACCCGCGGCGGTGTCCGCGGCCGCGCGGGTCTGCGCGATGGCGGCGTCGCGCTTGGTGTCCAGCAGGCGCTCGGTGATCTGGTTCTGCAGCACCATGCCGAGCACGAAGACCACGGCCGAGGACAGCGCGAGCGTCGACACGGTGACGCGGAACTGCAGCGAGTGCTTCCACAGCTCGTTGAACGCGACCGCGCGCCGACGCGCGAAAACGACGACACGCCGCACCAGGCGTGCCGTCGTACGCGCGAACGCGGGGAGCCGTCTACCGGTCGCGAGAGTCATCGACTCGTCACGGAGGGCCGGCCTTGTACCCGACGCCGCGAACGGTCAACACCACCTCGGGGTGTTCCGGGTCCTTCTCCACCTTCGAGCGCAGCCGCTGGACGTGGACGTTCACCAGGCGGGTGTCCGCCGCGTGCCGGTAGCCCCACACCTGCTCGAGCAGCACCTCGCGGGTGAACACCTGGCGCGGCTTGCGGGCCAGCGCCACCAGCAGGTCGAACTCCAGCGGGGTCAGCGGGATGGCCTTGCCCTCCCGCGTCACCTCGTGACCCGGCACGTCGATCGCCAGGTCGCCGATGGTGAGCGACTCCGCGGGCTCGGCCTCGGTGCGGCGCATCCGGGCCCGGACGCGCGCGACCAGTTCCTTCGGCTTGAACGGCTTCACGACGTAGTCGTCCGCGCCCGACTCCAGGCCGAGCACGATGTCGACGGTGTCGCTCTTGGCGGTGAGCATGACGATCGGCACCCCGGACTCGGCGCGGATCGCCTTGCAGACGTCGATCCCGTTCATCCCGGGCAGCATCAGGTCGAGCAGGACGAGGTCGGGCTTCAGCTCGCGCAGCGCGGGCAGCGCGCGAGAACCGTCGGCGACCACGGCCGTGTCGAACCCCTCCCCACGGAGCACGATGGTGAGCATCTCCGCGAGGGCGGGGTCGTCGTCGACCACGAGAACACGTGCCTTCATGTCCACATATTCGCACTAGTTCCGGCGCCCGCACGCGCGACCCGCGTGTTTGACCACCAGAAAGATCAAGATCGCGACCATCGCCTGCTCCATCCGGGTGCCCCTGGACGGTCCGTGAAGGCCGGCACGCGGCCTTCACGGACCTGCGGGGAAAGGGTCAGGAGACGGCCGGGACGGGCGCGTCGACGTGCACCGCACCGTCCGCGACGACCACGCGGTGCGTGCGCACGGGGTTCTTGGCCGGCAGGCAGGTCGGCGCACCGGTGCGCAGGTCGAACCGCGCGGCGTGCAGCGGGCACTCGACGAAGCAGCCTTCGAGCCAGCCGTCGGCGAGCGAGGCGTCCTGGTGGGTGCAGGTGTCGTCGACGGCGAAGAAGCCGTCGTCGGTGTGGAACACCGCGATCGGGACCGGGCCGTCGACCCGGAGGGCTTCGCCCACGGGCAGGTCGGCGACGGCGCACGCTCGGATCATCGAGGCCTCCGGAAAAGACTGGCGGGGTGCCGGGACGGTTCGTGAATGTTGCGCATGGCGCGACTCTGCGCTTCTTGCGCAACAATCCGGTTCCGATGGCGTCCACGTCAAGCGATTCGCCCACTCAGCCGATAGGAACGGGGCGAAACGGATAGTGTTGCGCTATGCGGAACCAGGACTCTGCTGACGCAACCTCGGCGGGAAAGCATGCCTCGGCTGGTGGCAACGCAACTCAAAGCCAGGTGCAGTCGGTCGATCGGGCGATCAGCGTGCTCGAGCTGCTCGCCCGCAACGGCGAAACCGGCATCACCGAGATCGCGGGCGAGCTGGGCGTCCACAAGTCGACGGCGTCGCGGCTGCTCAGCGTCCTGGAGTCCAGAGGCCTGGTCGAGCAGCTCGGCGAACGCGGGAAGTACGCGATCGGGTTCGGCATCGTACGGCTGGCGGGTGCCGCGACCGGCCGGATGGACCTGGCGAAGCTCGGCCGCGCCAGCTGCCTGACTCTCGCCGAGGAGCTGGGCGAGACGGTGAACATCGCCATCGCCGACGACGGCGTCGCGATCAACATCAGCCAGGCCCGCGGCTCGGCGGCGATCACCACGCAGAACTGGACCGGCCAGCGCACGCCGCTGCACGCGACGTCCAGCGGCAAGATCCTCCTCGCGTACATGGGCGAAACCGAGCGCAAGCGGGTGCTCAAGCGGAAGCTGGAGCAGTACACGCAGCGCACGACGGTCGAGCCGGACGAGCTGATGACCGAGCTGGAACGGGTGCTCGAAGACGGCTTCGCGGCCTGCTACGAGGAGCTCGAGCTCGGCATGCACGCGGTCGCCGTACCGATCCACGGACCGGGCGGGGACGTCGTCGCGGCGATGAGCGCTTCGGGTCCGTCGTACCGGCTTTCGAAGCAGCGGGTGAAGCAGATCGTGCGGCCGATGACCGAGGCGGCGGAGGACCTTTCCGCGCAGCTCGGTTACTTCCGGGACTAGGGGTACAGCCGCGCCATCGCGCGGATCGTGGTTCCCAGGTGTGCCACCAGTTCCGCGGGCGCCAGCGCCTGCGCGTCCGCGCCGAGCCGGAGCACCCCGGCGGCCGCGTGTGGCACGCTCTCCATGGGGATCTTGGCGCGGCGCCGGCCTTCGTCGTCCGCGGGTTCGAGGGTGCGCCGCACGAGCCGGGCCGCTCGCGGGCCCAGGATGTCCGGCAGGGCCTCGATTCCCGCCGGTGACAGCCGCACGACGGCGGTCTCGCCGGCTTCGCCCTCTTCGTAGCTTTCGACGTTCGCGCGCCAGAACTCCGCCAGGTCGAAGCCGTCCGGCCGGGTGAACCGCTCGTCGAGCGGCTGCAGCTCCTCGATATTCGCGACGCGGTAGGTGCGCACGCGCGGCCCGGCGACGAGGTACCAGACGCCGGCCTTGAGGACGAGGCCGAGCGGGTGCAGCCGGCGCGTGACGATGCCGGGTGTCGGCGACCAGCGGCGGTAGGAAACCTCGACGACCTGGTCCTGCCACAGGGCTTCCGCCGCCGCGAGCAGCTGCGGAACCTGGTCCGCCTCGCGGTACCAGCCGGGCGCGTCGAGGTGGAAGCGCTGCCGGATCCGCACCGACGCGTCGCGGTACGGCGTCGGCAGCGCGGCCATCAGCTTCAGCTCGGCCGCGGCCACCTGGGCGCCCAGGCCCAGCTCCGCGGCCGGCTGCGGCAGGCCGGTGAGGAACAGCGACCCGGCCTCGCCGGCGGTCAGCCCGGTCAGCCGGGTGCGGTAGCCGTCCATCAGCCGGTAGCCGCCGTCGGGCCCGGTCTCGGCGTAGATCGGGACGCCCGCGGCCGCGAGCGCTTCGACGTCCCGGTACACAGTCCGCGCCGTCACGCCCAGCTCCGCCGCCAGTTTCGCGGCGCTCATCAGGCCGCGGTTCTGCAGCAACAGCAACAGGGACACCAGCCGGCTCGCGCGCATGCCACGAAGTCTGCCGGAAACCACTGACAGAAGATGTCAGTGGTGGCAGCCCAAGATCACCGGCATGACCGATTTCGCCTTCTTCCACGGCTCCTGGACCGTCGTCAGCCGCCGGCTCGAAAAGCTGTTCTCCGGCTGCGACGACTGGGACGTCTTCCCCGGCACCACCACCTGCACGCCGCTCTTCGACGGCGGCGGCAACACCGAGGAGATCCACTTCCCCGCTCGCGGGTTCCGCGGCTTCACGCTGCGCCTGTTCGACGTCGAGCGGAAGGAGTGGTCGATCTACTGGGCCAGCAGCCGCACCGGGCTGCTCCAGCCGCCGGTCGTCGGCACGTTCACCGACGGTCGCGGCGACTTCTACGGCGACGACACCCACCACGGGAAACCGATCCGGGCGCACTACATCTGGTCGGACATCACGGACACCTCCGCCCGGTGGGAGCAGGAGTTCTCCGCCGACGGCGGGCGGACCTGGGAATCCAACTGGGTCATGGAGTTCACCCGGGCCTGAGCAGGCACCTTTCGGGCGCTTGACACCACGTCTCGCATGACGCACTTTGTTGCCGAAGACGCAACTTCGTCGCCCGGAGGGACACGATGGCAGCACGGCCCCGGGTGGTCGTCGCCGGCGCCGGCCTGCTCGGCTGCGCGCTGGCCGACGAGCTGACCGAGCGCGGCTGGACCGACGTCACCGTCCTGGGCGGCGGCGAGACGGACGACCGGCCGGGGCTGGTGTTCCGGACCGACGCGGACCGCACGCTGACCGAGTTCGCGAAGTACACCGCCGAGAAGTACGGCGGCCTCGACGGCCCGTGGTGCTTCAACCCGGTCGGCAGCCTGGACCTCGCGACCACCCCCGAGCGGCTCGCGGACCTGAAGCGGCGCCACGGCTGGGCGACGTCGTGGGGCGTGCGCGGCTTCCTGCGCACGCCCCGCGAGTGCGCCGACCTGCACCCGCTCCTCGACGAAACCCGGCTGCTGGGCGGGTTCCACGTCCCCGGTGACGGCCTGCTGCACGCGCGGCGCGCAGCCGAAGCCCAGGTCCGGCGGGCGAAAGCCCGTGGCGCCCGGTTCACCGCCGAGGAGGTCGTGACGGTCGAGCGGGCCGGCGGCCGCGTCACCGGGGTCGTCACCGCGACCGGGCGGGTGCGGGCCGACGTCGTCGTCTTCTGCGACGGCTCGGACGGGCTCGCCCGGCCCGAAGTGCCGCTGCGGCTGCGGTACACGCGGACGTCGCCGCTGCCGGAACTGGCCGGGCACAACGACGACCACGTGCAGGCGGGCAAACCCGTGCTGCGCGACCTCGACACCGGGCTGACCGTCCGCGAGCACGTCGACCGGCTCGGCATCGGCGGCGACTGGGACACGGCGGTCGCGCTCCTGCCCGCGCTCCGGGACGCCGAGGCCGAAGCCACGACGACGATCCTGCTGCCCGGCACCCCGGACGGGCAGCCGCTGCTGGGTGAACACCCGGAGCTCGACGGCTTCTGGGTGGCGAAGGCCGTCCGCGCCGAGCACTCCGCCGGAGTCGCGCGCGAGCTGGCGCGCTGGCTCGTCGACGGGCAGCCGGTGCTCGCGCTGCACGGCTGCGACCTCGCCCGGTTCGCGCCGTCGGCCCGGTTCACCGCGGAGCCGGTGCGGACCGGACCCTTCCACGAGCGGCAGCTCGCGCTGGGCGCGCACTTCGGTTCTGCGGACGGCTGGACGCGGCCTGAGCGGTACTCATCCGACGCCGGTGCGGAAGCGCTCGTCACCCGTGAGCGCGTCGCGATGTTCGACCTGACGTCCGCGCCGCGGCTGGCCGTCACCGGGCCCGGCGCGCTGCCGTTCCTGCGCACCATGACGACCGGCGACCTGGCGGAACCGCCGGGAACGCTCACGGGAACGCTGCTGCTCGGCGAAGACGGCGGGGTGCGCGGCCGCCTCACCGTGGCCCGCCTCGGCGACGAACGGTTCCACGTCGGCGCCGGCGGGCGCCTGGACTTCGACTGGCTGCGGCGGCACCTGCCCGGTGACGGCACCGTCCAGGTCCACGAAACGACTCCGGGCACGTGCTGTGTCGGCGTGTGGGGACCACTGGCGGACTCCGTCCTGACCGAACTGTCCACAACGGACTTCTCAGCCGAGGAGACGTACGTCGGCGACGTCCCGGTCGTCGCGTTGCGACTGTCCACTGTGGGTGAACCCGGCTGGGAGCTGCACACGACGGCGGACCTGGGCCGCCGCCTGTGGGACACCCTGCGCGAACGGGACATCGCCGTCGCGGGTTATCAAGCGTTAACGAGCCTGCGGCTGGAGGCCGGCACTCCCGTCGCCGGCGTCGACTTCACCACCGAGCACGACCCCTACGAGGCCGGGCTCGGGGATTCCGTCCACCGGGACAAGGGCTACTTCCTCGGCCGGGACGCGCTGGCGGGCCGGTCCGCGGAGACCGTGACGCGCCGGCTGAGGCGTCTGACGACCGGGAAAGTGTTGCAAGGCAAGGAACCCGTCTACGTCGAAGGCCGCGCCGTCGGGTACGTGACCAGCGCCGGGTACGGCTACACCCTGGGCCAAGCCCTCGCGTATGGCTGGCTTCCGGTGGAGCACAGCGGATCCGGGACACCGGTCGAGATCGGGCACTTCGGCGAGCGCGTGCCGGGGAGGGTCGTGTGACGCACTACGACGTGATCGTGCTCGGCCTCGGCGGGATGGGCAGCGCCGCGGCGTACCGGCTCGCGCGGCGCGGGCAGCGGGTGCTCGGCATCGACCAGTTCGCGCCGGTGCACAACCGCGGGTCGAGCCACGGCGGTTCGCGGATCACGCGCCAGGCGTACCTCGAAGGCCCCGAGTACGTGCCGCTCCTGCTGCGCGCCCACGAACTGTGGGACGGCCTCGAGCGCGACAGCGGACGGCGGCTGTTCACCCGCTGCGGCGGGATCATGGTCGGCACGGCCGGCTCGCGCACGATCACCGGCAGCGTGGCTTCGGCTCGCGCCTTCGACATCCCGCACGAACTGCTGGACGCCGGCGAGATCCGGCGCCGGTTCCCGACCTTGGCGCCGTCGACCCGCGAAGTCGCGCTGTACGAGCCGGGCGCCGGGCTGGTGTCGCCCGAGGGCAGCGTCGCCGCGCACCTGCAGCTCGCCGCGCGGTGCGGCGCCGAGCTGCACCACGAGGAGAAGGTGTTCACCTGGAGCACGATGGCCGGCGGGGTGCGCGTCGGGACGTCGCACAGCTATTACACGGCCGACCGGCTGGTGCTCGCGCCCGGCGCGTGGGCCGGCGAGCTGCTGCGCGATTTCGGCGTGGAGTTCACGGTGCGGCGGCAGGTGCAGTACTGGTTCGCGCCGACGGGCGGGATCACGCAGTACCAGCGGCACCCCGTGTACCTCTGGGAAGGCGACGGCTACACGTTCTACGGCTTCCCGGCGCACAACGCGCCCGCGGACGGCGTGAAGGTCGCGTTCCACACCGGCGGCCGCGCGTGCACCCCGGACGGCATCGATCGGACGGTATCGGCCGAGGAGGTCCACGAGATCGCTTCCGTCGTGAAGCGGCACCTCCCGACGCTGCCGGGAGAGTTCCTCCGCGCGGCGACGTGCATGTACACCGATACGGCCGACGAGAGCTTCGTCGTGGCGCCGCACCCGGACGAGGAGCGGGTGGTGCTGGCGTGCGGGTTCTCCGGCCACGGCTTCAAGTTCGCCCCGGTGATCGGCGAGATCGTCGCGGACCTGGTGATCGACGGCTCGACGACGCATCCGATCGCGAAGTTCGACCCGGCCCGGCTACTCCCCTAGCAGCGTCTTCGCGAGCGCTTCGAGATCGACACCCGCGACACCGTCCAAGACGTGCCACGGCGCCAGCCAGCCCGACGCGGCCAGCTCGTCGTACACCGCCGCGCACCGTCGCTGCAGTCCGTCGTCGGTCTCGAACGCGTCGCGCTCGCGGTCGGTCTCCGCCTCCGCGCGCCGTTCCGCGCGCTCGGCCGCGACCGCCGGGGCCACCCGCAGCAGCAGGTGCGCGTCGGGGCGGGGCAGGCCGAACCGGCCGACCTCCAGCTCCCACACCCACTTCACGACTTCGCCGGCCGCGTCCTGGCGCAACCGCGCGGCCGCGTACGCGGCGTTGGACGCGACATAGCGGTCGAGGAGAACGACGTCGTGCGCGTCCCGCAGGGCTCGGATGTCGTCCGCGGCGCCGCTGCGGTCGAGCGCGTAGAGCACGGCCATGCCGTACACCGAGTCGGCGAGGTCGCCGTGTCCGCGGTGCAGCGCCTCCTTGACGAGGTCCGCGTGCACACTCTCGCCGTAGCGAGGGAAGGCCAGCGACGCCACGCTCGCACCCTTCGCGCGCAACGCGTCCGTCAGCCCGTCGGCGAGCGTGCGCTTGCCCGCGCCGTCGAGCCCTTCGATGACCACCAGTCGACCCACGGGCGTCACCATAACGGTGGTGGACCGGCGGGCTCGGTGGAAGGGGATCGACGCCGAGCCCGCCGGTTCGTCTTCAGGCGGAGATCCGCCTCAGGTGCAGCACGTAGCCCGCGCCGCTCACGGCCAGCACGCCGACGAGGATCAGCAGCGGCACCCAGCCGGTGTCGTGGCCGGACGGCGCCGGGCCACCGTCGCCGCGGGGCATGACCTGCGATGTCGCGTCGTAGCCGCCCGCCTCGCCTTCGCGGGCGTAGGCCGAGCCGGGGAGCTTGTCCGCGTACCGCGCCGAAACCGTCCGCTGGTAGTCGGCGACGGTGACCGCTCCCGCGTTCCCCGAAAGCGGCGTGACGCGGCCGTCGCGGACCGAGTACCAGGCGTCGACCTGAGGTTCGTGCAGCAGCCGGGCGTCCGCCGGCAGGGTGCGGGCGAACGCCGTCTCGACGTCGCCCGAGGCGATGTTGCCGACCTGCCAGGTGCCGTCGGCCCCGCGGACCGACCAGAGCGTCGCGGTCCGGCCGTCGGAGGCCCGGGCGGGCACCGCGAAGTAGGCGAAGTCGCCCGGTTCCACCCCCGGCTTGCCCACGACGAAGTCCGGCGAGAGCTCGTAAACCGGGTAGGCGTCCGGCGCGACCTGGACCGTCACCGGCCCCTTCGCGTCCGGCGCCTCGGCGAAGAAGCGGACCAGGACGTCCTGGAGGTCCGCCGCCGCGGCGTGCGCGGCCACGGCGTCGGCGCTGCTGATGCCGGCGGCCTGGGCCGCGCCTGACACCGGGGCCGTCATCAGCAGCGCCGCGCCGGTCAGCACGGCGAGCACGAGCGCCCGCCTGCTCATCGGGCGATCCCGGTGAGCGTGTGCGTCCAGGTGAACGACGAGTTGTGCGTGTAGAAGCCGTAGGTCGACCAGTTGTAGCGCCGGGCCGGCCCCGGGTCACCCCAGGACACCCAGCCGCCGCTGGTGTCGTAGCCGTAGAGGACGTGGGTGTGGCCACCGCCGGAGCGGTACCCGACGCGGGTCTCGACCGGCCGGTTCGCCGCCGTCTGCGTCCGGATGTCGGCGTAGGAGATGCGGCGGTCGAGGTAGCGGCCCGGCGAAGCGAACCCGAGCTTCGCGAAGGCTCGCTGCGGGTCGGCGAGGGTGCCGGGGAGGTTCGCGCAGTCCTTTCCGGTCTCGCCGTGGGCGAGCTGGCAGAACCGCGTCTGGCTCACCGCGGCGCCGTGGAAGGCCGCGATGGTGGCGCCCGAGCCCGCCCAGCACCATTGGCTGCGCTGCTGGGACTGCATCGTGAGGTGGGCCTGGAAGGTCGACGGCACTCCGGGCGCGGCTCCGGCGGTGACCGGCGCGACCAGGCACAACATCAGGCTCACGGCCAGTACGGCGTGGGCCCGGCTCGACTTCACCAGCACGGACGGCCTCCTGCTCGAACGTGGGCGAACCAGCGGTGGTCACAACGGTGAACAACGCGGTCACAAGGAGCAAGAACGCCATCTGGCTGAACGGACCGTTCCGGGGGCCGACCGGAACGCGGAACAGTCACCATAACGAGGCCAACCACCCTGAACGGGGGTCGGCACCTCCACTCTACGCTGCTAACGTGAACGTTCCGCGGTGTTCACGCCCAGCGCACACACTGGTCGGGTGAAGGGACGAGCGGTGGCACAAGACGGGAACCTCCCACTGATCATCGATGGCGCCCGCACGACCCGGGCATCGGTCGCCGAGCTGCCGAAAGAGCTGACCGAGGCGCTCCGCACCGGCGAGTTCCACCACGCCCTGAGACTGGCGATCGCCTACCGCGGCCTCTCGCTCGCCCGGCTCCGCGCGCACCTCGCGCTGCGCGGGGTCCAAATCGGACAGTCGACGCTGAGTTACTGGCAACGCGGGCTGCGCCAGCCCGAGGTGCCCAAGGCGCTCCCGGCGGTCCGGGCCCTGGAATCGGTCCTCCAGCTGCCTGCGGACGCCCTCGTGGTGCTGATCGGACCGCGACTGGTCCGCCGCGGCCACCAGCCGGCGGCGTCGTTCCACGACCTGCGTTCCGGTGACATGGGGTCGATCGTCGAGGACCTGCTCGCCGAACTCGGCGCGTACCCGTCGTCGAACCACTACAACGCCGACCTCGAGCTGCTGTCGGTCCACGACACGATCACGTTCGACGCCGAGCACCGCCAAGTCAGTCTTCGCACGCGGCTGGTGACGCGGGCGCGCCGACACGGCCCGGACCGCTACCTGACGGTCTACAACGGCGATCCGGGGTGCCGGATCGACGACGTCGAGCTGATCACCGACGAGGGCTGCCGCGTCGGGCGGATGCGCCGCAACCCCGACGCGGACACGATGGCGACGGAGCTGCTGTTCGACCGCAAGCTCGCCGAGGGCGACATCCACGTGTTCTGCTTCGAGGTCCGCGACGACTCGGGGTCGGCGTCGCCGGGGTACTACCGGATGCTGCGCGACCGCTGCGCGAGCTACCTGGTCCAGCTGCGCTTCGACCGCAACGCGCTGCCGGCCCGCTGCACCCGCCAGGTCCGCGCGCGCGACGACGCCCTGCCGGTGGTGGCCGAAGAGCTGGCGTGCGACATGGGCGGGGTGAGCAGCGCGTTCTTCAACGACGCCGGGCCGGGGCTGGCCGGCGTCGCCGTCGAGTGGAACTGATCACGCCACTCCGTCCCGCAGCGCGGTGAACAGCCGCTCGAGACGTTCGCGGTGGTCGTCCGCCACGACGTCCGGGTCGCCTCGGTCGATGAGCCGGCTCGCGGTCCGCACCAGCACCGTGGCGTAACCGGCGATGAAGAACGCCGCGAACAGCGGCCCGTCGCCGTCGAAGGCCGCGTCGCTCGCGAGCTCGTCGGCGAGGAGCCGCTGCAGGTCCGAAGCGATCTCCCGCACCCGCGCGATCAGGGCGGGCGACGCCGCGACCGTCCGGAAGAACGGGATCGCCCCGTCGGCGACCCCGGACAGCCCGTGGCGCTCGTCGAGGAGCCGGAGGGTCGCGGCGCGCAGGGACGCGAGCACGTCGACGCCCGGGGCGCGGTCGCGCACCGCCGAGCGCAGGACGTCGGCCGCGTCGACCTGGCGGTCCAGGAGGAGGTCCTCCTTGCGCGGGAAGTGCTTGAAGACCGTCACGCTCGAAACCCCGGCCTCCCGCGCGACCTCCGCGACCGTGACCGCGTCGAACCCGCGCTCGAGGAACAACCGGGTGGCGACCTGCGAGATCTTCGCCCGCGTCTGCGGCCCGCCGCGCTCCCCGGTCCTGGGCATCCGTCACACTCCCTTGTCTCACTAAACTTAGTCAGTTAACTTAGTGGCATGCCTTCCGAACAGACCACCGGCATTCTCGCCGCACCGCCTTCCCCCCGATCACTGCGGGAGGCGTGGATCGCCCTGGCGGGGCTGTCCGCGGTGTTCCTCTTCGAGATGCTCGACAACTCGATCCTCAACGTCGCGCTGCCCACGATCGGCCGCGAACTGCACGCCTCGACGACCGTCCTGCAGTGGGTGACGGGCGCCTACGCGGTCGTGTTCGGCGGGCTGATGCTGGCCTTCGGCGCGGTGGCCGACCGGTTCGGCCGGCGCCGGATCATGCTCGTCGGCCTGGTCCTGCTCGGCGTCGCGAGCCTCGCGACCGCGTTCGTCACCACCGCGGAGCAGCTGATCGCCGTGCGGGTGGCGATGGGCGTCGCGGCCGCGATGACGACCCCGGGTTCGATGGCGCTGGCCTTCCGGCTGTTCGCCGACGACGGCCTGCGCGTCCGCGCGACCACTCTCATCTCGACGGTGGGCCTGGTCGGGCTCGCGATCGGCCCGACCGCGGGCGGCTTCGTGCTCGCGATCGCGCCGTGGCAGGTCCTGCTGCTGGTGAACGTGCCGGTCGCCGCGCTCGCCTTCGCCGGCGTGCGGTTCGGCATCGCCGCGGACGACCCGGCCGGCCTTCACCGCGACCCGGTGGACATCCTCGGCGCGGCACTCGGCACGGCGACCGTCGTGCTCGCGCTCGTCGCCCCGACGCTGTTCGTGAACGAGGGTGCCCAGACCTGGGCACCGTGGGCGGCGACCGCGGCGGCGGTCGTGGCCGGGTTCCTGTTCGTCGTCCGCGAGCGCTCGGCCCGCTATCCGCTGCTCGACCTCAAGCTCGTCGCGCACCCGCTGGTGTCCAGCGGCCTGGCGTTCAAGGCCGCCGCCGGCCTGGCGACCGCCGGTCTCGGCTACCTGGTGACGCTGCAGCTGCAGCTCGACTGGGGCTGGCCGCCCGCGCTCGCCGCCGCCGGGATGCTGCCGCAGGTCGTCGTGCTGGTCGCCGGCGGCGTGTTCGTCAGTCCCTTCGTGCGCCGCGTCGGCCTCGAGCACGCGGCCTGGATCAGCGCCGCGGCGGTCGTGGCGGGGCTCGCCGTCTACGGCCTGCTGAGCCGGTTCGGCTACCCGTGGGTGGCGATCGCGCTGGTGCTCGTGGCCGCCGGGATGCGGGTGTTCGGCGTCGTCGCCGGCGTCAACGTCCTGCGCGGCCTGCCGGAGAACCGGACGACGATCGGCGCGGCGCTCACCGACACCGCCACCGAGGTCACGTCCGGCGCCGGCATCGCCGCCACCGGCACGATCCTCGCCGCGCTGTTCACCGGCGACATCGCCACGACGCACTGGAGCGCGCAGCAGACCGCGGAGTTCCGGGAGGCTGTCACGGTCGCCGGCCTGACGCTCACGATTGTCGCGGCGGCGCTGGTCGTGTGGGGGTTCGTCCGCTCACGACGGGCTCAGTGACCGCAGTGCTTGGCTTTGTCCCGTGCAGGACAACGAGCCTTGTGAGCGCCGCCCGGCTCGGCGGTCTTCCGGCGGCATCGGGGCGCGGTGGCGTCCTGAATGAGTCATTCAGGTCTTGGGAGGTCCTGAATGACTAATTCAAGACCTTTGAGATTACGCGGGAGGGCCACCGATGCCGAGCTCGTTTCCCTCGGGATCGCGGTAGATGATCTTGCGGACGCCGTTGTCGTAGGTCTCCCGATCCACCGGCTCGATGCCGCGGGCGGAGATCCCGGCGACGCGCTCGTCGAGGTCCTCGACGAAGAGGGTGTGCATGGCGAGCCCGGCCCGTTCGGGCCGCAGCACGACGTAGACCGAGCCGTGTTCCGCGACCTGCCAGAGCACCTCGGTCTCGTGCACGACGAACGTCGGCGGGGAGCCGAAGAGGCGCTCGTACCAGGCGAGTGCGCCGGGGAAATCGCGGACGGCGATCCCGGCGAAGAGTTCGACGCTCACCACACCTCGAATCCGTTGGCCCTCGCGGCCTCACCCTGACGCTGATCTCGCGTAACGAAGGCAATGGGTTCGCCGCCGGTCAACTCGGCCGTGTCGTGCATCGCGACCGCGATGTGGATCGCGTCGAGGGTGCGGACGGGGTAGTTGTCGGTGACCAGCCGTCGTGCTGCAGCGAAGATCCGCGGCGGCTCCAACGGGATGACCCCGAGTACCGACTGGGCGTCCTCGTCGAACTGGGCCAGGAACCCACGGGCATCCGGAATCCGGCCGGCTCGCTTGGCCGCCGTGACCGCGCTCGCGAACTCGAGCCGGGTCAGCTCGCTGGTGAGCACGACGTGATCACCGTCGATCAGCAACTTCCGCAGCTCGGCGTGTTCGGGCTCGTCGACGAGGTAGGCACCGACCACCGCACTCGTGTCGGCGTAGAGGACGGTCACCATTCACCCCTGGTCCAGTCGAGTGCCTCACTGACGGCCGTACCCCAGCCGCGCGAGAGCCTTTCCAGCTCGTCGTGTCCCGGCGCCTCACCTTCGGGCTCGAACGTCATCAGCTTGCCCTCGGCGATCAGTCGCCGCTTCCATTCCGCGCGTGTTTCGGTTTTCGCCACTACGCCCCTCAACGCTTCCGTGACCAGGTCGTTCATGCTGCGCCCTTCAGCTTCGGCTCTCGCCTTCAGCCGGGCGTGCAGCTCGTCGTCGATCCTCGTGATCAACTGTTTCACGACTCCATGATAGCGCATCACCCATTCGAGCTATCACTGTCCGAAACGCAGAACAAAGGGCCGCCCCGAACACTTTCGGGGCGGCCCTGACCTGCTGAAACGCTGAACCTCAGTACCGGTAGTGGTCCGCCTTGAACGGGCCTTCGACGTCCACGTCGATGTACTCGGCCTGCTCCTTGGTCAGCTTCGTCAGCTCACCGCCGAGCGCGTCCAAGTGGATCTTCGCCACCTTCTCGTCCAGCTTCTTGGGAAGGCGGAAGACCTCGTTGTCGTACTCCTCGTGCTTGGTGAACAGCTCGATCTGCGCGATCACCTGGTTGGAGAAGCTGTTCGACATCACGAACGACGGGTGCCCGGTCGCGTTGCCCAGGTTGAGCAGCCGGCCCTCGGACAGCACGATGATCGTGTTGCCGTTCGGGAAGATCCACTCGTCGACCTGCGGCTTGATGTTGATGCGGCGGATGCCCGGGTAACGCTGGAGGCCCGCCATGTCGAGCTCGTTGTCGAAGTGGCCGATGTTGCCCAGGATCGCCTGGTGCTTCATCTTCGCCATGTGCTCGACGAGCACGACGTCCTTGTTGCCGGTCGTGGTGATGATGATGTCGGCCTCGTGCAGCACGGTCTCGAGCTTGCGGACCGCGTAACCGTCCATCGCCGCCTGCAGCGCGCAGATCGGGTCGATCTCGGTCACGATCACGCGGGCGCCCTGGCCGCGCAGCGACTCCGCCGCGCCCTTGCCGACGTCGCCGTAGCCGCAGACGACCGCGACCTTGCCGCCGATCAGGACGTCGGTGCCGCGGTTGATGCCGTCGATCAGCGAGTGGCGGATGCCGTAGCGGTTGTCGAACTTCGACTTCGTCACCGCGTCGTTGACGTTGATCGCCGGGAACAGCAGCTCCCCGGCCGCGGCGAGCTGGTAGAGCCGCAGCACGCCGGTGGTGGTCTCCTCGGTGACGCCGCGGATGCCCTCGCCGATCTTCGTCCACTTGCCGGTGTCCGAAGCGACCGACGCGCGCAGCAGCTCGAGGAACACGCGGAACTCGTCCGACGTGTTCTCGTCCGGCGTCGGCACGACGCCCGACTTCTCGAACTCGGTGCCCTTGTGGACGAGCATGGTGGCGTCACCGCCGTCGTCGAGGATCATGTTCGGACCCTCGCCGTCCCAGGTGAGCATCCGCTCGGTGCACCACCAGTACTCCTCGAGCGACTCGCCCTTCCACGCGAAGACGGGGACGCCCTTGGGCTCTTCGGCCGTACCGTGCGGGCCGACGACGATCGCGGCGGCCGCGTGGTCCTGCGTCGAGAAGATGTTGCAGGACGCCCAGCGCACCTCCGCACCCAGCGAGACCAGCGTCTCGATCAGGACGGCCGTCTGCACGGTCATGTGCAGCGAACCGGAGACGCGGGCGCCGCGCAGCGGGTAGACCTCCGCGTATTCGCGCCGCAGCGCCATCAGTCCCGGCATCTCGTGCTCGGCGAGGCGGATCTCCTTGCGGCCGAACTCGGCGGCCTCGAGGTCGGCGACGGCGAACTCGATGCCGTTGCGGGTCTGGTGCCGCTTGGCAACGCTTTCGGGGGTCATAGTGGCGATTCCTCCAAGACTCGATGACGTCCGAACACTACCGTTGTCCGCTCGACCTTCCCTAGGATCGCGTAGGAGGCCTTCACCGTGCCCATGCCCGGCCCGGACACCCGCGTCGTCGAGATCCGCGTAGCCGGGCTCGTGGGCACCAGTGGAGAGACCCTGCTCGACGCGGTCTCCACCGTCGACGTCGCCGGCGACGGGCTGGGCCGGGTGATCCGCCCGGCGGACCGGCTGCGACGGCCGGCGCCCGGGCCCGTGCTGCCGGCTTTGGGCCGATCGATCCCGCGGACCCTCGAAGGCTACCTGTGGCACGGGATGACGTCCGGCGGCGCCGCGAAGGCGACCTGGGCGCTGCTGTTCCCGTTCTCCCTGGCCAACGTCGCGTTCTGGATGCTGCCGCCGGTCCCGCCGGGCCGCCGGCTGCCGCGCGTGCTCGGCGCGGTGTGCCGCGGCCTGCTGCGCGTCGGCGCCCTGCTGCTGACGATGCTGCTGATGGGCCAGCTCGCGGCGATCGCGCTCGACCTGTTCGCCACGCAGTGCCTCGCGCCCGGGTCCGGCTGCCTGCCCGTGGTCCCCGACGTCCTCCGCTCGGTGCCGGCGCGCATCGCGGTCGGCGTCCTGCCCCTGCTGGCCGTGATCTTCGTGCTGCACCGGATCTCGTCGGCGACGTGGGCGGTGCACGCCGACGGCGACCTGACCCAGGGCCCGCTGCGGATGCGCGCCGACCCGGAGACGCCGGCGCTGCGCTGCCTGCACACCGTCGCGGCGCTGGCCTCGGTCGCGCTGCTGCTGCTCGGCGGGCCGTTCCGGGTGCCGGGCGACGGCTTCGGCCTGGTGGTGTGGATCGTCACGCTGGCGCTGGTCCTCGCGACGGTCGTCGCGGCCGCGATCGGCGTCGACACCGGCCGGTTCGCCCGCCCCGGCGTGATCGGGCTGGCCGCGCTGCTCGTCGTGGTGGCCGCGGTGCGGCTGCGACCAGGCCCGGGTCCGCTGCCGGGGACCAACGGCGTCGTCGAAGGGCTCGGCGCGGCCCTGGTCGCCGTCACGGTGCTGTTCGCGCTGTTCCTGGCCCCGGCCGCGCTGCTGGCCCGGCCCGGCTGGGTGCACAAGCCGCGCCGACTGCGGCCGTGGCTGGGCGGCTGGGCGGCCGCGCCGGTGCTCGCGCTGGCCGGCCTGCTCGGCGGCGGGTTCGGCGCCGGCCTCGCCGAAGCGCTCCGGCGGCTTTCCGGCGCGGAGCACCTGCGGGTGCCCGACACGTACCTGCTGGTCACGGTCCTGTGGGGCGCCGGACTGGCGCTGGCCGGGGTGCTCGCCGTGCTGGGCTTCGCGGTCGCCGTCCCGCTGCGCCGGCTGCGTCGCGGCGTCCCGGCGATCGTCGAGCTGATGGAGCACGACGAGCGCCAGGAGGCCCAGGCCGCGGCGGCGTGGGCGCGCTCGGCGTGGGAGCGGCGGCACCTGCACCACCTGGCCCTCACGGTCGCGTCGGCGATGTCCGCGGGTGGCGCGGCGCTGCTGGTGCTGCGGTTCGGGTTCGGGCTGGTCCCCGGCTGGTTCGGGCCGCTGTCCGCGATCGGCGTGGTCGCGCTCGGCGCCCTCGCCGCGGGCCTGCTGCGCGTCGTCTACACGGCCGCGCGGACCCCGCAGCGCAGCCGGCACCTCGGGGCGCTGGCCGACCTCGTCTGCTTCTGGCCGCGGGCGGCGCACCCGACCGTGCCGCCGTGCTACGCGCTGAAGGTCGTCCCCGAGCTGGCCGCGCGGGCGCGCGAGCACCTCGCCGAACCGGGGACGCGAGTCGTGCTCTCCGGCTACAACCTCGGCAGCCTGCTCACGGTCATGGCCGCCGCCCGGCTGGCGGCCGAGCTGCCGGCGGCCGACCTCGAACGCGTCGGCGTCCTCACCGCCGGCTCCCCGCTGCAGTGGGGCTACCAGCGCGCTTTCCCGGCGCTGCTGCCGCAGGAATCGCTCGAAACGCTCTTCGCCGACCTGGACGGCCGCTGGCGCGCGCTGTGCCGCGGCACCGACATCTTCGGCGGCGGCGTGACGACCTGGCGCCACGAGGTCTCCGACCGGCAGCTCTACGGCGTCGGCTACCAGCCCGAAGGCGGCATCGGCCCCCTGAAGGCGAAGGCCGACGCGAACGGCGTCCTCATCCTCGGTGGCGACCACTGGCTGCCGGACCCGCTGCGCGGCCCGACCGGGCGGCACCGCTGGGCGCCGGGGGTGCTCAAGCACCAGGACTACGTCGTCGACGCGGAGTGGGACCACGCCGTCGCTATGGCCGCCGGCCTCGGCAAGCCGTCCGGCGGCGAACAGGGCCTGCTCTTCGGGGACTTCTCCGGAAAGCCGTGAAGGCCCCCTTCCCGGCTTCTTGAGCCGGTAAGGGGGCCTTCGTGGAACTTCGGGCTAGCTCAGCCTCACTCGGAAGCCTTGCGGCGGAACTTCAGCAGCGCGAGCAGGCCGCCACCGCCGAGGATCAGCAGGGCCGCGATCCAGACCAGCCACATGTTGTCGAAACCGGTGTTGGCCAGGCCGCCACCGGTGCCGGACTCGTTGCCCGCCGGGACGACGGCCGGAGCGGTGGTGCTGGTCGGCGAGACCGAGGTGTCCGAGGTCGCCGGGGCAGTCGGCTTGACGCTCGTGGTCGGCGTCGACGGCTTGGTCGGCGGCGTCTTGGTGTCGGTCGGCTTCGTGGTCTTGGTGCCACAGACGAACCACTTGTCGATGGTGGTTTCCTGACGGTGGCTGGTCAGCGTCGGCTTCAGGTCCTTCCAGGGGGCCTTCGGCGACAGCTGCTTCTTGCCGGGGATGTACTCGTTGAACCCGTCGTCGCCACCGATGACGACGATGCGGGTCACGGTCACACCCTCGTGGACCTTGGTGATCGTCAGGGTCTTCTGGCCCACGCCACCGCTGAAGTCGACGTCGTCCTGGGTGATCTTGTCCTGGTTGTCCGCGCACTTCGAGTGGCTGCGGTCCGGGATCGGATTCGATCGGTCGTCGGGGCTCCAGCAGGCCAGCGCGGAGCCGGCGGTGCCGATGAGGGCGGCGGTGGTCAGCGCCATGATCGCAACGGCGCCGCGGAAGGTACGTCTGCGCATTCGGAACTCCTGATACCGGCGGGGAGAGAGCACTTGCGAAATCTGGGGTCACGAAGCCACCGAGTGTGTGAATCACGCTGCTGTAATTCACCCGTCGGTGGCACGCGAAGGATCGAAAGGTATCGCACGTCACTCGACCGGCTACACCGGGTCCCCTTTTAGGCACGAAACGCAAGATCGTCCGATGTGAAGTCCCCCGAAAAAGCCCCGTCGGCCTGCGCGAACGCAGATCGACGGGGCTTCACGATCGGGTGGGTGAGACTAGGCCTCCGGAGCCTTGACGGGCTGCTCGTCGAGACCATCGGCCTGCCGCTTGCCGAGCAGCGAATGCCGCCGGCTGTAGCCGAAGTAGATCACCACGCCGATGATCATCCAGGCGACGAACCGCAGCCAGGTCAGCACCGTCAGGTTCAGCATCAGCCACAGGCAGGCGAGGATCGCCAGGATCGGGATCAGCGGCACCAGCGGCACCTTGAACGCGCGGGGCAGGTCGGGGCGCGTCCGGCGCAGGATCAACACGCCCGCCGAAACCAGCACGAACGCGAAGAGCGTGCCGACGTTGACCATCTCTTCGAGCTTGTCCGCCGGGAAGAAGCCGGCCGCGAGCGCGACCAGGCCGCCGACGATCAGCGTCGCGCGCTTCGGCGTGCCGTGCTCGCCCGTCTTCGCCAGCCCGCGCGGCATCAGGCCGTCGCGCGACATCGCGTAGATGATCCGGACCTGGCCCAGCATCAGCACCATGACGACGGTGGTCAGGCCGGCCAGCGCGCCGAAGGAGATGATGTTGGCCGCCCAGTCGACGCCGTTCGCGGAGAACGCCGTGGCGAGCGTCTTGTGGCTGCCGTCGCCCGCCGAGGTGGCCAGGTCCTTGTACGACGTCATGCCGACGACCACCAGCGAGACCGCGACGTACAGCACGGTGACGATCGCCAGCGAGCCCATGATCCCGCGCGGGACGGCCTTCTGCGGGTTCTTCGTCTCCTCGGCGGTAGTCGCGACGATGTCGAAGCCGATGAACGCGAAGAACACCAGCGAAGCGCCGGCCAGCAGGCCGAAGACGCCGAACGAGCTGCTCGCGCCGCCCGCGATCAGCGAGAACAGCGACTGGTCGACGCCGGTCTGGCCCGCGCCGCCGGTCTCGCCCGGCGGGATGTACGGCGTGTAGTTGGAACCCTTGATGTAGAAGATGCCGAGGATGATCACGAACAGCACCACGGCGACCTTGATGCCGGTGATCACCATCGAGACCCGCGAAGACAGCTTCGTGCCGACGGCCAGCAGGATCGTCAGGATCGCGACGACGACCAGCGCGCCCCAGTCGACGGTCACGCTCCCGATGTCGAACGTCGTCTTGGCGCCCTTGCCGAACAGGTAGCTCAGCACGGTTTCGAGGTAGACCGACCAGCCCTTGGACACCGCGGCCGCGCCGACGGCGAGCTCGAGGATCAGGTCCCAGCCGATGATCCACGCCATGAACTCGCCGAACGTGGCGTAGGAGAACGTGTACGCGCTGCCCGCGACCGGCACGGTCGAGGCGAATTCGGCGTAGCACAGCGCCGCCAGCGCGCACGCGATCGCGGCGAAGACGAACGCCAGCGAGACCGACGGGCCGGCGTAGTCACCCGCCGTCCGCGCGGTGAGCGTGAAGATGCCGGCACCGATGACGACCGCGACCCCGAACACCGTGAGGTCCCACGCGCTCAGGTTCCGCCGGAGCTTGGTATCCGGCTCGTCGGTGTCCGAAATGGACTGCTCGATGGATTTAGTGCGCCACAATCCCGTTCCGGGCACCGTTGACCTCCTGCGGCTGGCCTGCGTGTATCGCGGTAGGTCACCCTATCGGGTCAGACGCGTGACGGCTCGCCGAGCGATCGGCCTACTTCGCGAGACTGCGGTCGAGATCCGGCTCGAGGTAGATCAGCTTCGCCACGGGCACCTTGGCGCGGACGCGGGCCTCGGCGTCGTCGATGGCCGAGGCCAGCTCGGCGGTGTCGAGGCCGGGGACCATCGCCAGCTTCGCCGCGACGAGCAGCTCGTCCGGCCCCATGTACTGGGTGCGGATGTGGATGACCCGCTCGACCTTGCCCGCGGCGAGCTCGTCGACGATCGTCGCGAGCACCGGCTCGTTCGCGCCTTCGCCGATGAGCAGGCTCTTCATCTCGACGATGAGGATGATCGCGATGACGCCGAGCAGCGCGCCGATCGCGAGGGTGCCGACCCCGTCCCAGACGGGATTGCCGGTGATGACGGACAACCCGACGCCGAGCAGCGCCAGGACCAGGCCGATCAGCGCGCCGGCGTCCTCCAGGAGGACGACGGGGAGCTCGGGCTCCTTCGCCTGGCGGATGAAGCCCCACCAGCTCGCGTCGCCCTTGATCTTCTTGGACTCGCCGATGGCGGTGTAGAAGCTGTAGCCCTCCAGGCCGACCGCGACGACGAGGATGATCACGGCGACGATCGGCGATTCCAGGGGCTCCGGGTGGCCGATCTTGTGGATGCCTTCGTAGATCGCGAACGCGGACCCGAGGGTGAAGAGCATCAGCGCGACGATGAAGGAGTAGAAGTACCGGTCGCGGCCGTAGCCGAACGGGTGCTCCTTGTCGGCCGCGCGCTTCGACGTCTTCTGGCCGAGCAGCAGCAGGCCCTGGTTCGTGGTGTCGGCCAGCGAGTGCACGGACTCCGCGAGCATCGACGACGACCCGGTGACGAGGAAGCCGACGAACTTCGCGGCCGCGATCCCGGCGTTCGCCCCGAGCGCGGCGATGATCGCCTTGGTTCCGCCTCCAGCTGACACGACCGCTCCCCTGGTTGGTCCTGAATGTCCGGGTGGAGCCTAATAGGACGGCGTGCCCGCGACCGTCCCGCCCGGGCTAACCGGCCGCCGACCGGGTGGATCGGCGGGACCGCCGGCCGGTGGTCCCGCCCGGGCGACGGCGGCGGACTCCCCGCACCGCCGGTTTCTGTCGTACCCCTCCGCTACCGTGACTCTCCCTGCTCACCAGCCTGGGGAAAGGTGACATGGCGTCCTTCGCCGTCCTCGGTCCGCTCGCGATCGAAAGCCCGCCGGGGCACTGGGTCGCGTTGCGCGGCGACCGGCAGCGCACCCTGCTGGCCGTGCTGCTGCTCAACGCCGACCAGTACGTCCACGTCGACGTGCTGGTCGAAGCGCTGTGGCCGGAGCGGCCGCCGAAGTCCTACGCCTCGAACCTGCACACCTACCTCTCGCGGCTGCGCGAGCGGATCGACGGCCTGCGCGTCGAGCACGGGCCGCTCGGCTACCGGCTGTGCGTCGAGCCGGACGAGCTCGACCTGCTCGTCTTCCGGTCGGCCGTCGCCGACGGGCAGCGGGCCGGGGACGCCCTCGCCGCGGCGGGGCACTACCGGCGGGCGCTCGCGCAGTGGCGGGGGCCGGTGCTGGCCGGGCTGCACGTCCCGCGGCTCGACGCCGACGTCGCGCGGCTGGAGTCCGAACGCCTCGCCGTGTTCGAAGACTGCGTGGACGCTGAACTGACCGCCGGCCGCCACGGGGAGCTGACCGGCGAGCTGCAGGCCATGATCACCGAGCACCCGCTACGGGAACGGCTGGCCGCGCAGCTGATGATCGCGCTGCACCGGGCCGAGCGGCAGGGCGACTCCCTGGAGATCTACCGGCGGCTGCGGACCACGCTGATCGAGGAGCTCGGCGTCGAACCGGGCGCCGAGGTGCGGCGCGTGCACGCGGCCGTCCTGCGCGGTGAAGACCCGATCCCGCGCATGCCGCCGCCGGTCTGGCCGGTGTGCCAGCTGCCGCCGGACATCGCGGACTTCACCGGCCGCGACGCCGAGCTCGCCGAGCTCACGGCCGCGCTGGGCAGCGGCGCCGGCGTCCCGCTCGCCGTGCTCAGCGGTGAACCGGGCGCGGGCAAGAGCACCTTGGCCGTGCGCGCCGCGCACCGGCTGCGGGCGCGGTTCCCGGACGGTCAGCTGTACGTGCCGCTGGGCGGGCGTGACGTCGGCGAGGTGCTGGCCGACCTGTTGCGCGCGCTCGGCGTGCCCGGCCCGGCGGTGCCGGACGACGTCCGCGCCCGCGCCGCGGTGTTCCGCGGCCGGCTGACCGACCGGCGGGTGCTGGTGGTCCTCGACGACGCCGGCGACCCCGAACACGTCCGCGCCCTGCTGCCGGGCACCCCGGGCTGCGCGGTGCTCGTCACGAGCCGGCAGCGCCTGAGCGGGCTGGCCGGCGCGCACCGGCTGTCCCTCGGTCCGCTGTCCGACGACGAAGCCACCGAGCTGCTGAACCGGCTCGCCGGCGCACGCGTGGCCCGGGAGCGCGCCGACGCCGGCCGGATCGTCGCGGCGTGCGCGAGGCTGCCGCTGGCGCTGCGGATCGCGGGCAGCCGGCTCGCCATCCGCCCGCACCTGCGGCTCGGCGAACTGGCCGACCGCCTGGAGGACGAGGTCCGCCGCCTCGACGAGCTGACTGTGAGCGACCTGGCCGTCCGGAGCAGCATCGCGCTGAGCCACGAAGCTCTCCGGCCGCCGGCGCGGCGCGCGTTCCGGCTGCTCGGGCGGTGCCGGCTCGTCGACCTGCCGGCGTGGGCGGTCACGACGCTCATCGGCGACGACGCCGACGAGGCGGTCGAAGAGCTCGTCGAGGCGAGCCTGCTGGAGGCACGCGGACCGGACGCCACCGGCGAAGGCCGCTACCGGATGCACGACCTCGTCCGGCTGTACGCGGCGGAAGGGCCGCCTGAGCAGGGCAGCGGAGCGTCGACGGTGCTGGCGGCGACCCTCGCGCTGGCCGACGCGGCCGCGGCCCGCCTGCCGCGCACGGTGCCGATGCCGGCGATGGCCCACGAGCCGTTCCCACAGCCGTTGCCGGGTGCTTTGGTCGAGCGGCTGTTGGAACGTCCGGAGGAATGGTTCGCGGCCGAGCGCGCGAACCTCGTGCGGCTCATCGGGTCGCTCGACGCGCGGGAAGCGTTGCTGTTGCTGGACAAGCTGAGCGTGTACTTGTACCTGCACGGGCACTACGCCGACATGAGGGCGGCGTACGAAACGGTCCTGGCGGCGACGGACGACCGCCCTTCGGCGGCGATCGCCGAGGCGAACCTGGCTCTGTTGAAGCACGCGCGCGGACAGTACGAGGAGGCGGCCTCGGCGTACCGCGAATGCGCGAAGGAGCTCGAAGCCCACGGCGACCTCCACACGCACGCGTGGGTTTCGGCGAATCTCGCGCACTGCCTAATCGGGCTGGGCCGCGCCGAAGAGGCGCTGCAGACCGCTCGCTCTCTGTCCACTCTGGACGATCAGCTGGTCCGGGAGGCGGAGTCGGCGGCGCTGTTGCGACTGGGCCGGGTGGCGGACGCGCGCGAGGTCGACCGGGTCGCCTTGGCATCGGCGCGGGCCACGGGTGACCCGCGCCGGATCGGCACGGCGTTGCACGGGTTCGCGTGGTCGTCCCTGCTGACGGGCGACGGCGCGGAGGCGGTGGCGGCGATCGCGGAGTCGGTGGAGCTGCTGCGAGGGACGATGGCCCGCTCGGCCTTGGCGAAGTCGTTGCGCACGCTGGGCGCGATCTCGGCGGCGACGGGCTCGCGTGACCGCGCGACGGCGGCGTTCGAGGAGGCCCGCGACCTGGCCAGAGACCTGGACGAGCGGCCCCGGGAGTTGTCCTGCACTCGCGCTTTGGCGGCAAGCTGGATCGGCGAAGGCCGCGCGGCGCAGGCGATTCCGGTGCTCCGGGCGTGCTTGGACGAGTTCCGCGAGATGGGCGGCAGGTCCGCGACCGGCTTGACGTGGCTGGTTCTGCGGCGGGCGTACGAGGCGGTGGGTTCCCCGGACGAGGTTTCGGAAGCGGCCGCCGAAGCGGCGGTTCTGGCCGATCCGCGCGACGCGAGCGCAGCGGCCCTGCGACGGGCGTTGCTCGCACTGGCGGACCGCGCCTGACCCCGCCACTCCGCCCGACCGTGTCGTCCGCCGATCTCGCGTGATGCCCCTCGAATCACGCGAGATACCCCGCCAATCACGCGTGATGCCCCTCCAGACACGCGAGGTCCGCCCTCAATCACGCAAGTCCCGCGCCCAATCACGCAAGTCCCGCGCCCAGACACGCGAGACCCGCCCTCAATCACACGAGTCCCGCGCCCAGTCACGCGAGATCCACGCGCGGGATACCCCTCCAGACACGCGAGACCCGCCCCCAAACACACGAGACCCGCCCCCAAACACCACCGAAGGCAGCTCTCTCGCACCGCGCCGCCGGCTCAGCCCTCCCCAACCGGGCACCGAACCAACCCCCGCCCCGGCGCACCCGGCAAGAACGCGGGGTGGTGCCGCCCCCTCGCGGCACCACCCCCAGCCCATGGGCGCCGGGCGTTGCCGACCGGCGCCACCCCCAGCGGACCGGCTGCGCGCGTCGGCGCACCAGGGTCCCCCCCTTGGTGTCGATGGTTGCCGATGCCGCCACACGGAACGCACACAGAACCACCAAGCGCAGAACGACGAAGGCCACCACCGGAACTCCGGTGGTGGCCTTCGAACAAACTCCGTCAGTCCTCGCAGTTTCCCGCGGTCGCGCGGAACAGCTGGGCCCGCGCACCGTCCAGCGGGCGCACGCGCACCGGCGGGTCCGCCGCCGGCAGCCACACCGACTGGCCACGGCGCAGCTCGACCTTCTCGCCGTCGTCGGCCGTCACGAGCAGGTCGCCTGCCGTGCACAGCAGGATCTGCGGGCCCACGCTGTCAACCGAGATTTCGTCGTCCTGGCCCGCCGCCCACTCGACGCGCGACAGCTCGAACTCGGGCGCGTCCGTGCGGTACACCGACAGACGGTCGCCGCTGTCGCCGCACTGGACCGGCATCTCGCCGCACGCGAAGTCGACCACGCGCAGCAGCTCCGGGACGTCCACGTGCTTCGGCGTCAGGCCGCACCGCAGGATGTTGTCCGAGTTCGCCAGGATCTCCACGGCCGTGCCGTGCAGGTACAGGTGCAGGTTGCCGGCGGGCAGGTAGATCGCCTCGCCCGCGCGCAGCGTCAGCCGGTTCAGCAGCAACGCCGCCAGCACGCCCGCGTCGCGCGGGTGCGCCTCGCCGAGCTCCAGGATCGTCCGGCACTCGGCCGCGAACTCACCGTGCTCCTGGACGTGCACGACGCACGAGTCGAGTACCTCGGGCAGCAGCGAGTCCAGCGACGACTGCGGCAGCGTGATCCACGTCGTGAACAGCGCCCGCAGGCCGAACGGGTCCGGCTGGGCCTCCAGCAGCCCGGTGTACTTCGCCAGCCCGGGCGTCTCGATCGCCTTCAGCAGCTTCACCGTGCGATCCGGCTCGCGGAACCCGGCGAGCGCGTGGAATTCCGTCAGCGCGCAGACGAGCTCCGGCTTCGCCGTCGGGTCCGGGTAGTTGCGGTTCGACGCGTCCCGCGGGATGCCCAGCTTCTCCTCGCGGGCGTGCCCCTCCGCGGCCTGTGCCGCCGACGGGTGCGCCTGCATCGACAGTGGCTCCTCCGCGGCGAGGATCTTCAGCAGGAACGGCAGCCGCCCGCCCCACCGCTTCGCGCACCGCTCGCCGAGCTGCCGCACCGGGTCGGCGTCGACCAGCTCGAGCAGGCTCCGCTCGGTCCCGTCGGGGCCGATGACGTGCGACGGGTCGCCCGGGTGGGCACCCATCCACAGCTCGGCCTCGGGGTGCGGCGCGGGTATCGGACGGCCCAGCAGCTCGGGGATCGCCGTCCGCGATCCCCAGGCGTAGGGCCGCACCGCGTTGCGCAGCAGCTCCACTGTCACCTCAACTCCACTCCTTCGGCGCCGGCCGGGGCCGGTGCTCGGCGGGTCTCACGCCGTCGCGGGCGCGAAGCGGCCCGCGCCGCCGATGCTGCCCGCCGCCAGCCCGAGATAGACCGCCGCCAGTTCGAACCGCAGCGCCAGCACCGCGGCCCGCACGATTTCGTCGGCCTCGATCTCCTCGGCCGGGGCGATGACCTCCGCCCCGGGCAGCAGATCCTCGGCCTGGAAGCGCGCCGCGTCCGTGGCCGGACCGGTTCGCACCGAGAGGAGCAGCACCCGAGTCGGGATGTCACCTGATGGATCGTCCGGATCGGCGAAGATGTCACGTTCCGCGCCACTCGAAAGTGCGGCCCGCCGCAATGCGGGACGCGCCAGAGCCTGACGATAGTCCTCGACGTCACAGACGGTAGCAGCGTGGGCAGCAAACGCGTGCGCAGCGTGTTCGCCGACGGCGACCGCGACCGGGTCCAGACCCCACAGCAGGGGCACGCGGTCCGCGACGCGCAGCGCGAGCGCCTTGGCCGGGTTCGCGAACGACTCCCGGGCCAGGTAGTCCTTCTCGGCTTCCAGGTCGAGCTGGTCGGCCAGCTCCTGGACGTCGGAGACCAGCAGGCCCAGCGCGTTCGCGGTGAGCAGCCCCGCGGCCAGGCCGCGCGGGAACGCCAGCTCCGGCGGCACCGGGATGCGCGGCGCCAGCAGCAAGCCCTTGCCCGCCACGGCGGCCGCGACCGGACCTTCGGCCGGCGCGGAGAGCACGACCGAGGCGCCGAAGCGCGCGGCGCGCTCCAGCGACGCGGCGAGCTCGCGGTCGCCGGGGTCGTCGGTGTGCGCGAAGACGACGTCGAGCGCGCCGATCCAGCTCGGCACCACCTCGGCGACGACGACCGGCACCGGGCACGACGGCGTCAGCAGCGCCGCGAGCAGCCGGGTGAGCGTCCGGCTCACGCCCGGCCGGTCGATCAGCACGAGGGCGCGCGGGCGCCCCACGTCGAGTCGGTCGGCCAGCCCCATCTCGGCCGCGAGCTCGGCGGCCGCCCGCACCTGGGCGCCGGCCATCGCGGCAGCTCGCAGCAGCCCCGCGCTGTCGGCCTCGGCCAAACGCGCGGCGTCGTCGAGCAGCGAGTCGTCAAGCACTGTCGGCATCGGATTTTCCGGCGTCGCCCGGCAGGGTGGCCTCGTCGAGGAGCAGCACCGGGATCCCGTCACGGACCGGGTACACCCGGCCGCATTCGGTGCACGTCAGTGCGTCGGCCTCGGGGTCGTCCGGCGCACCGGGACGCAGCGGGGCGTGATCGGGCGACGGGCACGCCAGGATCTCGAGGAGCTGGGCGTCGAGCGTGAGGGCCATGGTTCCTCCATACCACGCGATGAGGTGTGGTGAAGGGCACCTTCCGGACACAGTTGGGCCCGGAAGCCGCCCTCCACGGGACGGGTCAGCTGCGGATGATCGCGAGTACTTCGTCCACCAGCCCCTGCACGGCCTCGGCGTTCGCGGCCTCGACGTTCAGCCGGAGCAGCGGTTCGGTGTTCGAGGGGCGCAGGTTGAACCAGGCACCGCCCGGCAGCTGGACGGTCAGTCCGTCGAGCTCGTCGAGCTCGACGCCGGAGCGGACGCCGAAGGCGTCCTTGACGGCCATCATCTTCGCGACCTGGTCGTCCACGGTGGAGTTGATCTCACCGGAGGCCGCGTAGCGCGAGTACGCGCTGGTCAGGTCGGACAGCGGGCCGTCCTGCTCGCCGAGGGCGGCGAGGACGTGCAGGGCCGCCAGCATGCCGGTGTCGGCGCGCCAGAAGTCGCGGAAGTAGTAGTGCGCCGAGTGCTCGCCGCCGAAGATGGCGCCGGTGCGGGCCATCTCGGCCTTGATGAACGAGTGCCCGACGCGGGTGCGGACCGGCTTGCCGCCGTGCTCGGCGACGATCTCCGGCACGCCCTTGGACGTGATCAGGTTGTGGATGACCGTGCCGCCCGGGTCCTTCGCCAGCTCGCGGACGGCGACCAGCGCGGTGATCGCGCTCGGCGAAACCGGCTCGCCGCGCTCGTCGACGATGAAGCAGCGGTCGGCGTCGCCGTCGAAGGCCACGCCCGCGTCCGCGCCGACCTCGCGCACCTTCGCCTGCAGGTCGACGATGTTCGCCGGGTCCAGCGGGTTGGCCTCGTGGTTCGGGAAGCTGCCGTCGAGCTCGAAGTACATCGGGACGACGTCGATCGGGAGCCCGTCGAAGACGGTCGGGACGGTGTGCCCGCCCATGCCGTTGCCGGCGTCGACGACGACCTTCAGCGGCCGGTTGCCGGACAGGTCGACGAGGTTGCGCAGGTAGGCCGCGTAGTCGGCGAGCACGTCCCGCTCGCTCGTGGTGCCCCGCTGGCCTTCGAACCCGGGCACGCCCTGCTCGACGGTGTCGCGGATCTCGGCGAGCCCGGTGTCCTGGCCGACCGGGGAGGCGCCGGCGCGGCACATCTTGATGCCGTTGTACTTGGCCGGGTTGTGGCTCGCGGTGAACATCGCGCCCGGCAGGTTCAGCGAACCCGAGGCGAAGTAGAGCTGGTCGGTGCTGGCCAGCCCGATGCTCACGACGTCGAGCCCCTGCGAGGTGACGCCCTCGGCGAAGGCCGCGGCCAGGCCCGGCGACGAGTCGCGCATGTCGTGCCCGATCACCACCGCCGGCGCTTCCGGTTTGATGAGCAGGGCGAACGCGGCGCCGAAGTCGCGGACGAGCGCCGCGTCGAGCTGCTCGCCGACCACGCCGCGAATGTCGTAGGCCTTCACGATGCCCGAAAGGTCTGGCACGCCGTCTCCCCGCGAATAGTCGTCCCGGCGCCCGCTGCGCCGCGCGGAAAGCCTACCGGCGGTGGTGGTGGGTTACGCGTTCAGGCGCGACCGGGGAGGACGCGCAGGTGCCCGCGGCGCCCGGAGGGGCCCTCGGGCTCGGGCGCGGGGGCCGGTTTGCCGGGGCGGCCGGCCTCGCGCACGGCCTCGGCCAGCGCCGTCAGCTCGTCGGCCGACGGGTCCGGCGCGGCGAAGGCGCCTTCGTGCCGGACGACTTCCCAGCCCTTGGGGACGGTCAGCCGCAGCGCGTGGGCTTCGCAGAGGTCGTACGAATGCGGCTCGGAAGCGGTGGCCAGGGGGCCGACGACGGCGGTGGAGTCGCTGTAGGCATACGTCAGCGTGGCCACAGCCGGCTCGAGACAGCCGGTACGCGAACACTTCCGTACGCTCCGCACGATCCGAAACGATAGCGCGTCGCCGCAAGCTAGTAGGAGCGACACGCGCTGGGACGTGCCGACCGCATAGACTTCCGGGGTGGCGACGGCTCGTGATTACCGACAGCGGCGGCGCTCGCGACGGGACCGGCACGGCCGGGGCCTGCGCGGGACGCTGTACCCGGCGACCCTGCCCGCCGCCGCGAGCCGTGCGGAGAGGTTCGACGCGCTGGTGCTCGACGCGCTGGAGCCGATCGAGGCCCGGTGGCGTCACGAGCTGACGAAGCTCGACGTGGCAGTGGACGACGTACCCGAGGTTCGCGAGAACGGCCGGGCGCCGTCGGACGGCGTGCTGCACGACGGCGCGGTGCCGTTGTCGCGGCTGGTACCGGCGGGGGTGGACCGGACCGGGCTGCCGACGCGGGCGCGGATCGTGCTGTACCGGCGGCCGTTGGAGGCGCGCGCGAAGGACCCGTCCGAGCTGGCCGACCTGGTGCACGACGTGCTGGTCGAGCAGGTGGCCGGGTACCTCGGCGTGGAACCGGACGTCATCGAAGGCGAGTAGCCCCGGTCCCGAGCGCCCCAATGTGGCCTTCGGTGCGTTCAACGCACCCAAGGCGGCCTTCGGTGCGTTGAACGCAACCAAGGCCACATTGGGGCGCTGGGAACTCAGGGGCGGCGGCGGGCCGGGACCGCCGTCAGCAGCGTGAACAGCACCGCCGCCAGCTGGGCCAGCAGCAGCAGGTTCCGTTCCGTCCCCGGGAACTCCACCGTCACCTCGGACGTCGACGGCGGCACCGACACCGCCACCTGGTGACCCCAGGCCGGCACGATCGGCACGCTCTTCCCGCCCACCGACGCCTTCCAGCCCGCTTCCTGCTCCGCCGCGAGCACCAGCAGCCGTCCGGTCGGCCCGTCGGACACCCGGACGCGCACGTCCGGCAGCCCCGCCTGGACCGGCGCCACGCCCGGCGCGTTCCGAGGCGCGCCGCCGCCCGTCACCGCCGCTTTCGCCTGTTCGGGCGAGATCAAGATCACCTGTCCGGCCGGCGGGAGCAGCCGAAGCACGCCGCGGCCGTCGGACGTCGGCGCGGCCACCGAGACCAGGTCCTTCGCCAGCGGCACGTACGCCTGCGGGTCGACGCCCCCCGGCAGCACCACGAACTGCACCCCCGCGGCGGCCGCGGCGGCGAACGCGCGCTGGACCGCCGCCGCGTCGCCTTGGCCGAGGTCTCGGCGCCAAGAAGCCAGCCGGGCCGGGGTGCCGGGCGTCGGGGCCAGCTCGTCGTCGCCGTAGTGGGGCAGGCGGCCGCTGATCTGGCGGGTCGCGTCCGGGGCGAGGTCGAGCACCGACCGGCCGGACGCGGACACCTCGGCCGAGACCTCCGGAGCGAGCGAAGGCCGCTCGCCGGCGCGCAGCGGCCCCTGACCGCCGACGACCACGGCGCCCGCCGCCAGCGCGAGGAACACCCCGACCCCGGCGACCGCGAACACCTTCGGCAGCCACGTCGCGGGCACCCCGGCCGAACCGCCGCGCTGCCACGAGCCGAGCACGACCCACAGCAGTCCGGCGCCGACGATCAGCAGCGGCACGCCGGCGTGGCCGTGAGCCGGTGAGCCACCCTGCATCGGCGGCGCCGTCACGAGCCGCACGAGGACCAGGCCGCCGGCTCCCAGCGCGGCCAGCGCGAGCCCGCCCGCCGCGAGCTTCGTCGGGCGGACGACGATCGCGATCAGGGCCGCCGCGATCACCGCGACGCCGATCGGCCATGCACCCGGGCCGCCCGGGTCGAGCCCGGCCAGGTCGGTGCCGGACACCGCCGAAGCCGCCCCGCCGAGTCCCTGCACCAGCAGCTCCGGGTGCCGCAGCAACACCGTCGGCCACGGCAGCAGCAACGCCAGCGGCAGCAGCACGACGATGCCGACCGACGCGATCCGCCGCGCCAGCCCGGTCGGCGCGGGCAGCACCACGAACCCGATCAGCAGCCCGGCGAGCGCGAGCCCGTGCGCCAGCGGGGAGAACGCGCCGAGCAGCGCCACCCCGAACGCCGAGAGCGCCGACACGTGCAGCCACCGCGTGTCCGCCCGGATCAGCAGCCCGGCGATGCCCGCGGCCACGAGCGGCAGCACGAGGTGCACCACGACGACGTCGAGCCGGCCCTGCGCGACCCCGGCGGTCGCGGCGGGCAGCAGCGCGTAGGTCGCGGCGATGACCGCGCGAACCCAGCGGCGCACGCGCAGCCGTCGCGTCGCCGCGTACGCGCTCAGCGCGGCCAGGGGAATGTCGCCGAGGAGCAGGATCGCCACCAGTGCGGCCGGGCCGCCGATCGGCGCGAACACGGCGCCGAGCGTGCCGAGCACCGGCAGCGTCGCCGACGCGGGCGCGCCCGTGCCGCCGGCGATCGCGTGCCACGGCGTCAGGTACGACGACCAGAGTTCGCCGAGCCCGCCGACCGGCAGGAGCTTGCCGCCGAAGAGGTCGAGGCCAAGCCGGGCGCGGTTGACGACCAGTCCCAGCGCGGTCATCACGACGAGCAGCACCACCGGCGGCGCGAAGATCGTCGCCGCCAGCACGCGGCGCCGGTTCACCTCGACGAAGACGATCTCCGGCTCTTCGACGGCGACTTCGGTGTCTTCAGTGTCTTCGGTGGCGGGAACAGCTTCGGGCGCCGCGGTTTCCGGCAGCGTGACGGCGACGAGCGTGCCCGGCCGCCGCAGCCCGGAACCACGCGAGCTGAGCCCGCGCAGGGCGCCGGCGGGCAGCGCGTCCGGCCCGACCGGACGGCCCGCTTGGGAGTGCATCGCGCGCGCGTCGAGCGCTTCGGGCGTCACCCACGCCGACTCGGTTTCGACGGTCTCGGGCACGCGGCCGAGCGCGACGTCTTCCTCGACGCCGCGGCGGACCAGCCCGACGACGCCGGCGCGCACGGCGTTGCGCAAGCGCGTCACGCGTCCGGTGAAGAGCCCGCGAACCGTGCCAGGCCGCGGATTCCGCCGCCGGCGGGCGCGTGCGGCGCGCAATCCGCCGTGTCCACTGAGGAGGTACGTCGCGGCGGCGAACTCGGCCCGCGCTTCCCCGGTGCGGCGCAGCAGGACGAACGCCAGCGCGCGCAGTAGGGACAGCAGCGGGAGCCGGATCATCCCCAGCCAGAAGGAAAACGGCGAGCAGTTCACGAGGAACACGCGCAGCCCGTGAGCGCGGTTCGCGGCCGCGAGCGGGACGGCGACGGCGTCCGCCGTGCGCTGGCCGGTGGTGACGGCGCGCGCGTGGCGCACCCGCGCGGTCGGCACGGACAGGACGAGCCCGCCGGCGGCGTTCGCGCGCCAGCCGAAGTCGAGATCCTCGCGCAGCAACGGGAAACCGGGGTCGAAGCCGCCGAGCTCGTCCCAGGCGTCGCGGCGCACGAGCGAGCCGGCGCTGGGCACGGCGAGCACCTCGGCCGGCTCTTCGCCGAGCGCGGCGACCTGCTGGCGGTGCCCGGACGCGTCGGTGGACAGGCCGGCTTCGACGATCAGCCGCGGGTCGGTCCAGTCGAGGCCCAGCGAGCCGAGCACGGTCGCCGACGGTGTTTTGGTGGCGACGCGCAGCAGTTCGTCGAGGCAGTCGGGTTCGGGCGCGCAGTCGTCGTGCAGCAGCCACAGCCACGAACCGGGATCGCCCCAGCGTTCGGTGGCGTGCTCGACGGCGCCGGCGACCGCGGCGGCGAACCCGGTGTCACCCGGCAGTGTGATGACGCCGGAGAGGACGGGCGCGGAATCCGGGCCGGGATCGGCGGCCGCCTCGGCGAGCAGCCGCGGGGTCGCGTCGGTGGAACCGGTGTCCACGGCGAGCACGTGCCGGGGCCGGACAGTGCTGCGGCGCAACGAAGAAAGCGCCAGCGGCAGCCAGTTCTCGCCGTTGTGACAGACCACAATGGCCAGAACGGGCGCGGTGCGCAGGACGGGCGGCGTGGCGGTGCGGGGCAACGACTGCTCCAGATCAGGCGGCGGATCGGTGCGGCCACCCTACGGCCCCGGTCCGTCACCCGATGGTGAACCCACGCCGAGTGTTCACCTCGTGGAATCACCGGTGACGCGACGCATCACCGGTGAGTCCCCCTCTAGACAGCCCGTTTCTTCAGCTTCCGGCGCTCCCGCTCGGACAGACCGCCCCAGATGCCGAAGCGTTCGTCCTTGGCCAGCGCGTACTCAAGGCACTCGTCCTTGACCTCGCAGCCCAGGCAGATCCGCTTGGCTTCACGGGTGGAGCCGCCCTTCTCGGGGAAGAACGCCTCCGGGTCCGTCTGCGCGCACAGGGCGCGTTCCTGCCAATCCTGCTCTTCCTCGGTGGCATCGATGAGCTCGGTGAGATCTCCCAGAGCCTGCTCCGGGATCTCGCCCCAACTCATGACGTGCCCCCATTCCTTACCATCGGCTTCCAACCGCACGTCCGCCTCCTCGCTCCCTAGCACTCCCCAGGCTGGCGGTGGTGAAACGACACTCGCTGTCCCCTCGACAACGAATGACATCACTGTGATTACACCCGTGTAGTGCGGTCAGGTCAAGCGGAGTAGCGAGTTCGGGGGACGTTCGGGCCCGATCGCGCAAGGGGACACGCCGGTAACTTCACACCGGGCATACGGAAGACTGGAGACGTGCAGAAGTCAGCAGTGCGCCCCAGCCCGGTCTTCCTCGGCATCCTCGCGCTCACCGTCGCCGGTGGCGCGATGGCCGCGTTCGGTGACATCAACACCGTTTTCGTCCGCGACCGCGACCCGCTGCTCATCGCCGGCGTCGTGATCTTCGTCGCCGCCGGCTGGGTGGCGTCGCTGTCGCTGCACGAGTTCGGCCACGCGATGGTCGCCTACCGCGGCGGCGACTACAGCGTCGCCCACAAGGGTTACCTGACCCTCGACGTCCGGAAGTACACCGATCCGGTCCTGTCGATCATCCTGCCGCTGATCTTCCTGATCATCGGCGGCATCCCGCTCCCGGGCGGCGCGGTGTGGATCAACCGCGGCGCACTGCGGTCGCGCGGGACGTCGTCATGGGTGTCGCTGGCCGGCCCGCTGAGCAACCTCGCGGTCGGCGCGGCGCTGGCCCTGGTGGTCTCGCTGGTCCCGATGGCCGGCGGCCTGGTGATCGCGATGTCCTACCTGGCGCTGCTGCAGATCGTGACCTTCCTCCTGAACATCCTCCCGATCCCGGGCCTCGACGGCTGGGGCGCGATCGAGCCGTACCTGCCGCCGCGGGCGCGGGAGATCGGAGCCAAGGTGCGCCCGTGGGCGCCGATCATCCTGTTCGCGATCCTGTGGTTCTTCCGCCCGGCGAACACCGCCTTGTGGGAGGCCTCGTACTCGATCTTCGGCGCCTTCGGCGGCTATGTGGACGGTGCCCAGATCGGGTTCAGCGTGTTCCAGTTCTGGAACTGAGGTCGGGGCCGGGCGCCGCGCGGGAAGATCACGCGCGGTGCTCGGTCAGCCAGACGTGCGCCCGTTTCCAGACTTCCTTCAGCCCCGACCGCTCCCCGAAGTAGTCGCCCGCCGCGCCGACCACCGGGAGCATCCCGATCGCCCGGTGCAGGAAATTGCCCCGCGGCCGCTTCTCCAGCTCCCCCGTGATCCCGAGCAGCCCGCGCCCGAGGCGCCACAGCGTGCCGGCCGCCGCCTTCACCGTCGCCTTGCCGTGCTTCTTCTCCGACGCCGTCAGCTCTTCGGTCAGCTTCGCCGCTTCGTCCGCCTCCGCCGCTTCGTCGTGCTCAGGGTGCTTGCCCGCCGCGAGGTCGGCGTCGATCTCGCGCTCGAACAGCACCGACGCGATGAGCCGCACCCGCGTGCCGACGTCCGTCACGCCGTATTCGCCGGCGATCGCGCACAGCAGCAGCCCCTGTGACGCCGCCCCCAGCGTGTCCTGCACCGGCAGCCGGTCGGCCAGCGCGCCGCCCAGGCCCGGGATCGACGTCAGCAGCGCCGTGAACCGGCCGACGCGGTTCATCCACCAGCTCGACCGGTCGTAACCCGTCATCCGCGCCCACGCGGCGGTGCCGGGCACCTTCACCGACGTCACGCCGTGGATCAGCTTCGCCTTGAGCCCGGACTCGACCTCGGCCAGGTCGTCGGTGTCCGTCCGCTTGGCCCGCTCCTGCAGGCCGAACGGGTCGGACTCGCGCAGCGCGTCGAGCATCGGCCCGCACGCTCGCACGAACGGCCGCAGCACCGCCACGACCTGCTTGTCGGAAATCGCCTCAGCCACGTCCCCGGCTCCTTCCCGCCGCACGGCCCAGCCCGCTGCCGAGCACCAGCGCGCCCGGCAGCGCGCTCGCGCCGAGCAGCACCAGCGCGCGCCAGTCCTGGATCAGCACCAGGTCGCCGCCCGGGCCCAGCAGGCCGAACCCGAACACGACGACCACCCACACCGCCAGGGGTACCCACGAAAGCCCGGGCCGCACCAGCTTCGCCGTCGTCGACACCAGCCACGGCGTGGTGACAGCGCCCACGACGACCGTCAGCGGCAGCGGCACGACGCCGACCCGCAGCGGCAGGAAGAACAGCTCCAGCACGGCCAGCAGCACCGTGTCGACGGCGAGCAGCAGCAGGAACAGCCGCTGTTCCCAGGTCAACGGCTCCGGCACGGTCACAGCCCGCCGAACAGGTCGTCCGCCGCACCCTCGGCCGGGCCGTGGGCCAGGACGAAGGAGTCGTGCGCCGGGATCGGCTGGGCGAGCTCGTTCGTCAGCGCGAAGTACGGGACGTCGCCGCCGGCCACGGCCAGCTGCGTCGCGTGCGCGCGCAGGGCGGCCAGCTTCGCCGGGACGTACGCGGCGACGTCGAGCGTCGTCGTGATCTCCTCCTCCGGCGTCGCCGGCAGCTCGTCGTCGGGCGGCACGGCGAACTCGGGGCCGGCGGCCCGCAGCGCGGCCAGCCCGGTGCGCATCGCCTCACTCGACGTGACGGTGTGGAACACCCGCGCCACCGACTCCGCACGCGGCGCCGCCGCCATCGTGATCTCGTGGGCGCGGATGTGGTCGGGGTGGCCGTAGCCGCCGAAGGCGTCGTAGGTGACGACGACCTGGGGCCGCACCTCGTCGAGGATCTCGGCGAGCTGCGCGGCCTGCTCCTCGGCGCTCCCCCCGGTGAACGCCCGCGGGTGCGCGGCCGACGGCGTGCCCGCCATGCCCGAATCGCGCCACCGGCCGATCCCGCCCAGATAACGATGTCGTGACACCCCCAGCGCGGCGCACGCGGCCCTCAGCTCGGCGACGCGGTAGCCGCCCAGCTGGTCGGCCGCCCAAGCGCCCAGCCCCGCCAGCTCGGGCAGGCCGGCCATGATCTCGCCCTCTTCGCCGAGCGTGCAGGTCACCACGGTCACTTCGGCACCTTCGGCGGCGTATCGTGCGATCGTGGCGCCGGTGGTGATGCTCTCGTCGTCGGGATGGGCGTGGACGAGCAGCAGTCTGCGCGGTACCGGGGAGATCACGGGTTGAGCGTAATTCCCGTGCTCCGACCTTCGTCGGGGACACCCTCGGTTATCCTCGCGCGAGTCGCGACCGCCGCGTCGCGATCGTCTGTACCCCCACGAAGGGCATCTTGGTGAGCACTGAAGCAACATCGGCGGACGTCGCCGGCGTGTCCGGATCCGTTCTGTCGATCTCCGACCTCAGCGTGTCGTTCCAGACCGAGGACGGCGTCGTGGACGCCGTCAAGGGCATCGGGTTCGACGTGCAGCCCGGCGAAATCGTCGCCGTGGTCGGGGAGTCCGGGTCCGGCAAGTCCGTCACGTCGATGTCGGTGCTGGGCCTGCTGCCCAAGACCAGCCGGATCGCCGGCGAGCTGCGCCTCGGCGAGCGCAACCTGGCGGATCTCAAAGAGAAGGACATGCAGAAGATCCGCGGCAACCAGGTCGCGATGATCTTCCAGGAGCCGATGACGGCGCTGAACCCGGTCTACACGGTCGGCTGGCAGCTGCGCGAGGCCCTGCGCTCGCACCTGGACATCTCCAAGGCCGCCGCGGACAAGCGCGCGATCGAGCTGCTCGACATGGTCGGCATCCCGAACCCGGAACTGCGGTTCAAGCAGTACCCGCACCAGCTCTCGGGCGGTCTGCGCCAGCGCGTCGTCATCGCCATGGCGATCTCGTGCGACCCGAAGGTCATCATCGCCGACGAGCCGACCACCGCGCTCGACGTGACCGTGCAGGCGGAGATCCTCGGCCTGCTGCGCAAGCTGCGCGACACCCTCGACACGGCGATCGTGCTGATCACCCACGACATGGGCGTGGTCGCCGACATGGCCGACCGCGTCATCGTGATGTACCAGGGCGAGATCGTCGAAGAGGCCCCGTCGCGCGAGCTGTTCGCGTCGCCGAAGGAGGACTACACCCGGCGGCTGCTGGCCGCGGTGCCGGTGCTCGGCCAGCGCCCGGAGGGGCGCCGCCTGCTCGACGACGCCGGGATCTCCTCCGACAGCACCGAGGCGGCCAAGATCGCCGAGGAGATCCGGCTGGCCGACGCCGAGCTGGAGGCCGTGATCGAGGAGGCCGCGCCGGCCCTCGAGATCAAGAACCTCGTGCTCGAGTACCCCGGCCGCCGCGGGCAGAACAAGAACCGCGCGGTCGACGACGTCTCGCTGACCATCGCCAAGGGCGAGATCGTCGGCCTGGTGGGCGAGTCCGGCTCCGGCAAGACGACCGTCGGCCGCTGCGCCGTCGGCCTGCTTTCGGCCACCCAGGGCACCATCGCGATCGCGGGCAAGGACATCACGAAGATGTCCGCGAAGGAACTTCGTCCGCTTCGCCGGTACTTCTCGATCGTGTTCCAGGACCCGGCGTCCACTCTGGACCCGAAGATGACGATCGGCGAGTCGATCGCCGAGCCGATGGTGCTGCACAAGGTGCTGGCCGGCAAGGAGCTGTCCGCCCGCGTGCGTTCGCTGCTCGACAAGGTCGAGCTGGGCGGGCACTACATGAACCGCTACCCGCACGAGCTCTCCGGCGGCCAGCGCCAGCGCGTGGCCATCGCCCGGGCCCTGTCGCTCGACCCGGCGCTGCTCATCGCGGACGAGCCGACGTCGGCGCTGGACGTGTCGGTGCAGGCCCGCGTGCTGGACCTGTTCCTCGACCTGCAGCAGTCGCTGCAGTTCGCGTGCCTGTTCATCAGCCACGACCTGGCGGTGGTCGACCTGCTCGCCGACCGCGTCGCGGTGATGCAGCACGGCAAGCTCGTCGAGGTCGGCACCCGCGACCAGGTGCTGCACTCGCCGCAGCAGGACTACACGCGCCGTCTCCTGTCGGCGGCGCCGGTCGCGGACCCGGTGCTGCAGGCGGAGCGCCGCGCGGCCTGGGAGGCCGGCAGGCTGGCCCCCGTCGCCGACTGACCCGAGCGCCCCAATGTGGCCTTGGGTGCGTCCAACGCACCGAAGGCCGCCTTGGTTGCGTCAGACGCACCCAAGGCCACATTGGGGCGCTGCTAGCCCACGCGGATGCGGGGGTCGAGGATGCCGTACATCAGGTCGGCCACCAGGTTCGCCACCACGACGCTCGCCGCGATCACCACCAGCCAGCCCATCAGGACCTGGGGGTCGTTCTTGTTGACCGCCTCCACCAGCAGCGTGCCCATGCCGTGCCAGTTGAAGACCGTCTCCGTGATGATCGCGCCCGTCACTGTGGCGCCGAAGTTGACCGAGAACAGCGTCATCACCGGGATCAGCGCGTTGCGGAACGCGTGCCGCCAGATCACGCGGCTGTTCGAGACGCCCTTGGCGCGCGCTGTGCGGACGTAGTCGGCGCCCAGGACCTCCAGCATCGACGCGCGCTGGAACCGGCTGTACGCGGCGAACGTGATGGCCATGATGGACAGTGTCGGCAGCAGGAACGCGCCGACGTACTTCGCGAGCGCGTCGCCGACTCCGGTCGCCGAGAGGCTCTCCGGGCTCGTCGTGCGCAGCCACGGGTTGCCGAGGATATCGGCCAGGCCCAGCTGCCGCACCCAGCCGTTGAGCTGGATCGCGTAGCCCTTGAGGACGATGGCGATGCAGAAGATCGGCATCGAGAACATCAGGAACGCCAGCGTCGTCGCGAGGTAGTCCCAGAGCGAGTACTGCTTGACGGCGGCGAGGACCCCGACCAGGACGCCGAAGACCAGCGCCAGCACCGACGCCGCCAGCACCAGCTCGAGCGTCACGCGGAACGCCGCCAGCACCTTCGGCGCCACCGGCTGCAGCGCGTTGCCCTGCGCGATGGAGATACCCCAGTCGCCGCTGAGGAAGTGGCCGAGCCAGGTGAAGTACCGCGCGACGACGCCCTGGTCCAGGCCCAGCTTGTGCTCGGTGGCGGCGATCGCCTGGAGGTTGACCCCTGGCTTGTTGCGCAGCTCGCCGAGCGGGTCGCCCGTGTTGGCGACCATGACGAAGCAGAGGAACGTGCCGATCAGCAGGACCGGGACGGAGATGGCCAGCCTGCGGAGCACGTAGAGCACGAGATTCATCCGAAACCCCCAGGTCCGGCGATCCTCGCGCGAAAACGGACGCGGGGGCGACCGGAACCGGTCACCCCCGCGTCACGCGTTCAGGCCTTCATTCTCCGCTGGCGCGGGTCGAAGGCGTCGCGAAGACCGTCACCGATGAAGTTGATCGTCAGTGAAATCAGCACGAGCACGATGAACGGCCCGAAGAACAGCGCCGGCCGCGTCTGCAGCTGGGCGTAGTTCTCCAGGATGACGCGGCCGAGCGAGGTGTCCGGCAGCTGGACACCGAGGCCGATGAACGACAGCGCGGCTTCCGCCAGCACCGCCTGGGCGACCGCGAGGGTCGCGTTGACCGTGATGCTGCCGACCATGTTCGGCACCAGGTGCTTGAAGATGATCCGGAACGTGCCGGCACCCGAAGCGCGAGCCGCGTCGACGAACTCGCGCTGGGACAGCGACATCGCTTCGGCGCGGGTGATCCGGGCGATCTGCATCCAGCCGAACGACGCCAGCACCAGCGCGACGATGTACCAGGAGCCGCTCCCGAACACCTTCGCCAGGATGGCCGCCGCGGCGATCTGCGGGATGATCAGGAACAGGTCCGTCACCCGCGAGACCGCCGAGTCGGTGAACCGGCGCAGGTAGCCCGCCAGTGCGCCGAGCACGACGCCGACGACCGTCGACAGGATCGACACAGTCAGCGCGATCAGGAGCGAGAACTGGGTGCCGCGCAGGATCTGCGACACCATGTCCTTGCCGACCTGCGTGGTGCCGAGGGGGAAGTCCCCGTTGGGCTTCGCGAAGGACGGGAAGGAGCTGTCCTCGTAGCTGTGCTTCCAGAACAGCGGCAGCAGGATGCTGAGCAGGATGATCAGCACCAGCACCGCGGTCGAGGCCATGGCCAGCTTGTGGTGCAGGAACTTCCGGAGCACCAGCTTGCCCTGGCTCCGGGGTTCGGGCAGGGCTTCCGGCGGGAGGGTGCCGTCCTTGGTCGCGGTTTCGCTCGCGAGAAGGGAGTTCAAGTCAGCCAACGCGAATCCTCGGGTCCAGGATGCCGTACACCAGGTCGGCGATCAGGTTGGCGACGATCACGCTGGTGGCGATGACCACGAGCCAGCCCATCATCACCTGAGTGTCGTTCTTGTTGACGGCTTCCACCAGCAATGTGCCCATACCGTGCCAGTTGAACACCGTTTCGGTGATGATCGCGCCGGCGAGCACCGACCCGAAGTTCACCGAGAACAGCGTCGTCACGGGGATCAGGGCGTTGCGGAACGCGTGCCGGAAGATGACCCGGCCACCTCCGAGGCCCTTGGCCCGCGCGGTGCGCACGTAGTCCGAGTTCATCACCTCGAGCATCGAGGCCCGCTGGAACCGGCTGTACGCGGCGAAGCTGATCGCCATGATGGACAGCGTCGGGAGCAGGTAGGCGCCGATCGTGCTCGTTATGAAGTCCCCGACGCCGTCGGTTTTCAGCTGCTCCGGGCTCGTCGTGCGTAGCCATGGATTGCCGAGCACGTCCTGGAGGCCGAGGTCGCGCACCCACCCGTTGATCTCGATCGCGTAGTTCTTCAGGACGATCGCGATGCAGAAGATGGGCATCGAGAACAGCAGGAAGGCGAGCGTGGTGGCGAGGTAGTCGACGATCGAGTACTGCTTCACCGCGGCGAGCACGCCGACGATGATGCCGATGATCAGCGCGAGGATCTCGGCTCCGACGACCAGCTTGAACGTGACGCCGAAGGCCGCCATCACCTTGGGCGCGACCGGCTGGAGCGCGTTGCCCTGCGCGATGGACGTGCCCCAGTCACCCGACAGGAAGTCCCCGAGCCAGCTGAAGTACCGCGGCACGATGCCCTGGTCCAGGCCCAGCTTGTGGGAGAGGGAGTCCAGGGCTGCCTTGCTGATGTTCGGGTTGTGCCGAAGCTCGCCGAGCGGGTCACCGGTGGCGGCGACCATCACGAACGACAGAAAGGTCCCGACCAGGAGGACGGGAATCGATATCGCCAGACGGCGAAGGATGTAGATCACCAGGTTCAACGAACTGCTCCTCATCCGGGCCTGGTCGTCAGAAGTGCGCTGGACCGCTGCCCGGTTGTCTACCGTAATGGGGGTAACCCTACGGTCAACAGCTACTTCCGGTGGGTACCGGGGCCCGGCTCGTGGCCGGACCCCGGTACTTCCCAGGTCATCTGGAACGAGGGAAACGAAGAGGCGGGACGAGCCCTACTTCTTCTGCTCCCACTCGCCGACGTTCCACAGGACACCGTTGTAGGACTGCATGTACGCGCGGTCGATGCCCTTGAACGCCCACATGCTCGGCGTCTGGAACAGCGGGAGCGTCGCGTACTTGTCCGCGATGGCCTTGTCGGCGGCCTGGTAGCTCTGCAGCTTGACCTGCTCGTCGGTCGCGCCCACCGCGGTCTTGAACGCCTCGTCGATCTTCGGGTCGCAGAGGTTCTGGTAGTTCTGGTCACCACCGGCGTTCGGGCAGACGTAGATCGAGCGCGACTGCGACTTGAACGGCGGCGAAGACCAGCCGAACAGCGCGATGTCGTAGTCACCGGTCGAGACGCGGCCACCCTTGAGGAAGTTGGCGTCGGTCTCGTCCTTGACCTCGATACCGGCCGCCTTGGCCTGCGAGATGATGATCTCGACGGTCTGGCTGCGGCGGGCGTTCTGGTTGTGCGTGATCTTGAACGAAGCCCGCTGGCCGCCCTTGGCGAAGATGCCGTCGGCACCCTTGGCCCAGCCGGCCTCGGTCAGGGTCTTGGCCGCGGCCTCGGCACCCAGTCCGGCCTTGCTGCCGTAGAGGTCGGTGTAGCCCTCTTCACCCTGGAAGAACACGATCGAGTTCAGCGGAGCCGCGTCGGCCTGGACTTCCTTGAGCAGCTTGTCGGTGATCGCCTTGCGGTCCACCACCTCGAAGAACGCCTTGCGGAGCGCGTCGTCCTTGAACATGCGGTTGAACTGCAGGTCCAGGTGCTCGTAGGTCAGCTGCGAGGCCGACCCGTAGGTCACGCCCTGCGCCGCGAGGCCCTTCATCGTGGTCGCCGCGGTGGCGTCCGGCTGGGTCGACGCCGCGACGTCGATCTCACCGTTCTGCAACGCGGTCGCCATGGCCTTGGTGTCTTCCATGGCGCGGACCACGAGCTTGGCCGGGCCGCCCTTGCCGCCCGCCCACTTCGGGTTCTTCACCAGCGTGACGGACTTCTGGTTCGCGTCGAACGAGTCGATCATGTACGGGCCCGAGGCCGGCATGATCGACTTGTCGAAGCCCTTCCACTTGTTCGTCCAGAAGTCGCCGGCCTTGGAGAGCTGGGCCGGGTCACCGGTCGGCGCGAGCTTGGTGATGTCCGCGATGCCGGTCTTCTGCTCGAGGATGTGCGCCGGCAGGATCTGGACCCCGCTGAACAGGCCCTTGTAGTCGAGGTACGGCTCGCTGAAGTCCGTCTCGAGGGTCAGGTTGTCCTTGCAGGTCGCCGTCTTGATCTTGTCGTAGCCGGTGGTCGAGGCCGAGTCGAACGGGTTCTTGCCCTCCGAGCCCTTCGCCTGCCCGCTCTGGGCGAGCCAGGCCAGGTAGAAGTCCTTGCAGTCGAAGGGGGCGTCGTCCGACCACTTCAGGTTCGGCTTGATCTTGTACGTGACGACCTGCGGGTCCTTGGAGGTCACGTCGACCGAGTCGAGGATGTCCTTGTTGAGCAGGATCTTGTTGTTGCCGTCGAGGACGAACGCGTCTTCGAGCACAGCGGTCAAGATGTAGGTGTTGTACGAGCTGTTGGTGTCCGGGGTGTTGTTGTTGTACCCGGAGTACCCGTCGTCGATCCCGACCGTGACCGTGCCGTCCCAGCCCTGGACGTCCGCGAGCTTGAACGTGTCACCCTGCTCGGCCTTGCCGACCGCCATCGACTTGACGTCGGTCGACGAGCCGTTCTGGTCGGTGCTGCCCGAGCCCGAGTCGCCACCGCTGCAGGCGCTCAGCAGCAGCGAGGCGCCTGCGACGAGCGACAAGGCGGAGACTGCTTTGGTTCTCCTCATGAAGTGTGCCCTCCTAGCACTGAGTCCTTGAATTGTGACAAGGACCCACACCGCTCCGGTTTGGTGCCGGAGCCTACGACACGCCAAGCGACACTCAACTGGCGCACTGCGGGTGCACGCTAGAAAGGAAAAGTACCGACAGTCACCAGTTCAGGGTCGATCGTGACCAAAGGGTGACTTCCAGTGGACATCCAGAAATACGACGGTTACCTCACGGATTCACCGAAGCCCACTCGAAGGCGTGCGTCAAGATCACCCGGTAGTACTGAATGCGTAGTCGCGCGATTACTTCGGGCCGCGAGTCCAGTTCACGGCCGACCCGAACGGGCCCACCATCGGAGGACCGGGGGTTACTCCCGAGATACCCGAACCGATCGCCAGGGTGTCAGCCAATTGGAACAGCGGGAGCACCACGTTCTGGCGCCAAAGTTCAGGCTCCAGAGTGGTCAGCGCCTCGTCGATCGGCGTCGCCCCGGACAGCGCCGCGTCGATCGAGGGCTGCAGCGCCGGATCGCAGAACCCCGCTGAATTGCCCGGAACGACGGGTTTCGCCGGGTCCGTCCCCGCCGCCGTCTGCTCGGGGCGGCAGCCGAAGGTGGACGCGAGCACCGAAGCCGTGTCGCCGCCGACCGCCTGCGGCACGACCGCGATGTCGATGCCGACGCTGCCCGCCGAGTCGCCGGCCGGCTGCTGGACCCCGCCACTGACCGGCATCGCGAGCAGGCCGCTGAACAGGTCGCGCGGCTGCGGCGTGATCGCGTTGACCTCCACGCCCTGCGCGGTCAGCTGACCGGTGAGCTCCTTGGCGATCGTCGCGTACGGCTCCTGGGTGCCGGGCGAGGCGATGACCAGCGAAAGCGCCTTGCCGTTCTTGCGCCAGGTGCCCGCGGTCTTGGCGTAGCCGGCCGCCTTCAGCGACTCCTCCGCCTTGGCGACGTCGGGCGCGGTGGGCGGGCCGGGCGGGATGGTCGCCGCGTACCCCTTCACCGACGGCGCCTTGACCTGCGCGTCGGCGTGCAGCTGCGACGACGGGCCGCCGTTGACGCCTTCGGTGATCAGCTTGGACCGGTCGATCAGCGCGGCCACCCCCGCGCGCACCTGCGTGTCGTGGAGCGTCGCGCTGACCGGGCGCAGCAGCACGTCGGCCACCAGCGGCCGGGCCACGGTGTGCAGCTGCACGGCGGAGCCGAGCTCGCCGAGCAGCTTGAGCTCGTCGCCGGTGGTCCTGGCCAGGGCGAACTGGTCGTTGCCGCTGCGCAGCGCCGCCAGCAGCGTGCTCTGGTCCGAGCGGCGCAGCACGATCCGGTCGATCGCCGCGGGCTTCTCCCAGTAGCGCTCGTTGCGCTCGAGGATCACCTCGCCGCGGGCGGTGTCCAGGCTCTTGATCGAGAACGGGCCGGCGATGGCCGGGAAGTTCGAGGCCAGGGCCCCGCGCCAGCCGTCGGGCGCGTCCTTGAGCAGGTGGGCGGGCAGCAGGTCCGAGAACAGCGTCTGCCAGCCGGGGTACGGCTTGGCGAAGGTGACCTCGACGCGCTTGCCGCCTTCGCGGGACTGCAGGTCGGTGATCTGCCGGTAGCCGGCCGGCCCGATCACGCCGGGCTGGTCGCGCATCTGGGTGCGCAGGTAGTCGAAGTCCTCGGCGGCGATGGGCGCGCCGTCGGACCAGGACGCGTCCGGGCGGATCTCGTAGGCGACCACGAACGGCTGCTGTGAGACCACCTCGGCGGACTTCATCAGGTTCTTGTCGAGCTGGGTGCTGCCGTCGTCCTTCTGGCGGAACACCGAGGGCAGCAGCAGCTGCGACAGCGCGGAGGTGACCTGCGAGGAGTCGGCCAGGTTGTGCGGGTTGTACCCGCCGAGCACGTCGTCGACCCCGACGACGATCTGCGACGGCGTCTTCCCGGTGGTCGACACCGGCGCCGCCGACGACGACACCACCGGGGGTGGCGGGGTGTTCGAGCAAGCGGTGACCAGCGCGGCCGTGAGCGCCAGTACCGGCACCGCCTTGCGATTCACCCGCACGCCCCGTTCCTCCCAGATTCTCCCCGATCGGGTCAGCCATGCTCCCACGACCGCGTCCGCGGCCGGAACCGGGATTCCCGTACCCGGATCGGGCGGGCCCGGCGCCCCGTGGTGCCGCTATGGAAAAAGACGCGCGGAGCACCGTCCGGGTTCCCGGACCGTTCCGGAACGGCGGAACGAACACGCCCGGGACACGGGACGGGTTCGACCCGGTGGTGAACACCAGGCGCCGAATCCGCAAAAGCCCCTATAAAGATATAAGGAGAAGAACAGCGGAATTCGTGACTTCGCGTCGGTCGATTATCCACCCAGGGTGACCGGCGGGCAATGCAAAAAACCTCCCGGTGCGGTACACCGGCAGGTTTTTGCGATTATCGACCGATTCAGCCGTTGTCGCGGCTCTTCGCGCGCGAACGCTCCTTCGCGCGGGTGTTGACGTCCAGCGTGACCTTGCGAACCCGGACGACCTCCGGCGCGACCTCGACGCACTCGTCGACCGAGCAGAACTCCAGCGCCTCTTCCAGGCCCATCTTGCGCGGGCGGGCCAGCGTCTCCATCACGTCGGCGGAGGACTGACGCATGTTCGTCAGCTTCTTCTCCTTGGTGATGTTGATGTCGAGGTCCTCGAAGCGCGGGTTCTCGCCCACGACCATGCCCGCGTACACGTCGGCGCCCGGCTCGACGAAGAAGGTGCCGCGGTCCGCCAGCTGGATCATCGCGTACGCGGTGACCGGGCCGGTGCGGTCGGCGACCAGGGAGCCGCTGTGGCGGGTGCGGATCTCGCCCGCCCACGGGAAGTAGCCCTCGAACACGTGGTTCGCGATGCCGGTGCCGCGGGTCTCGGTGAGGAAGTCGGTGCGGAAGCCGATCAAGCCGCGCGCCGGGAGGACGTAGTCGAGCTTGAGCCGGCCGGAGCCGTGCCCGCCCATGTGCTCCATGCGGCCCTTGCGCGAGGCGAGCAGCTGGGTGATCGAGCCGAGGTGCTCCTCCGGCGAGTCGATCGACAGGCGCTCGAACGGCTCGTGCACCTTGCCGTCGATGATCCGGGTGACGACCTGCGGCTTGCCGACGGTCAGCTCGAAGCCTTCGCGGCGCATCTGCTCGACGAGGATCGCCAGCGCCAGCTCGCCACGGCCCTGGACCTCCCAGGTGTCGGGGCGCTCGGTCGGCAGGACGCGGATCGAGACGTTGCCGATCAGCTCCTGGTCGAGGCGAGCCTTGACCAGCCGCGCGGTGACCTTGTCGCCGCCGTTGCGCCCGGCCAGCGGCGAGGTGTTGACGCCGATGGTCATCGAGATCGCGGGCTCGTCGACGGTGATCCGGGGCAGCGCCACCGGCGTCTCGGCGTCGGCCAGGGTGTCGCCGATGGTGATCTCGGGGATACCCGCGATGGCGACGAGCTCGCCCGCGCTGGCCTCGGTCGCCGGGACGCGGGTGAGCGCCTCGGTGACCAGCAGCTCGGAGATGCGGACGTTCTGCACCGTGCCGTCTTCACGCATCCAGGCCACGGTCTGGCCCTTGCGGAGCTTGCCGGCGTGGATGCGGATCAGCGCGATGCGGCCGAGGAAGTTCGACGCGTCGAGGTTGGTGACCAGCGCCTGCAGCGGCGCGTCGAGGTCGGCCGCGGGCGGCGGCACGTGCCGGAGCAGGGTGTCGAACAGCGGGTCGAGGTTCTCGCTCTCGGGGATCTCACCGTCGGCGGGCTGCTCCAGGCTCGCCTTGCCGGCGCGCGCGGAGGCGTAGACGACCGGGAGGTCGAGGATCGCGTCGTGGTCGGCGTCCTCGATGTCACTGGCCAGCTCGAGCAGCAGGTCGTGGGTCTCCTCGACGACCTCGGCGATCCGGGCGTCCGGGCGGTCGGTCTTGTTGACCAGCAGGATCACCGGCAGGCCGGCTTCGAGGGTCTTGCGCAGCACGAACCGGGTCTGCGGGAGCGGGCCCTCGCTGGCGTCGACCAGCAGGACGACGCCGTCGACCATGGCCAGGCCGCGCTCGACCTCGCCGCCGAAGTCGGCGTGGCCGGGGGTGTCGATGACGTTGATCGTCACCTGGCCGTCGGGCGTCTGGCGGTGGATCGAGGTGTTCTTCGCGAGGATCGTGATGCCCTTTTCGCGCTCGAGCTCGCCCGAGTCCATCACCCGGTCGACGAGCTCGGCCCGCTCGGCGAAGGCGCCGGACTGGCGCAGCATCGCGTCGACGAGGGTCGTCTTGCCGTGGTCGACGTGGGCGACGATCGCGACGTTGCGCAGGTCGGGCCGGGTCTTACCGGTCGGCCGGCCGGTTTCGACGGTAGCGCTGGCTGCGGGCACGCGAGAACTCCTGAACTTCAAGGGTTGGATGGCCGCGTAAGCCCGTCAGGCATCCCGTGACCGGCTCTGGTCACACGCGGACCTCACCCAGGATACCTGCCACCCCATTGTGAGCGGCCCCACGCCCCCAGGTCGGTTAGCCTGACCTAACGTGGAAACCCGGTGACGTCGCCGATTCGGAAGGTGCGTGCGCGTGGGCAAGAAGCCGGCCGACCCGCGGAAGGTCGTGCGCAAGCTGATGAAGGCCGGCAAGGTCAAGAAGAAGTGCTGCCGGTCGAAGCCGCGCTGCAAGAAGTGCCCGGTGCTCGCCCTCAAGAAGGCCAAGCTGGACCTCGCCGCCTAGCGCGTCACCGCTTCGTTGATCTGCCGCAGCTCCGGAGCGGTCTTCGTCGGCGAGAACTCGATGACCTCGTACTGCGCGAGGTGCCGCACGCAGAACGGGTCGGACGCCAGGATGGCGTCGAGCTTCCCGCGGTTCAGCGGGCGCGTGATGATCACGCCGCCGACGCGGGGGTTCCGGCGCCCGGACGCCAGGAAGTGGCCGTGCTCGTACTGCTTGTTCAGCCACTCGGCGTGGTCCGGGAGCGCGTAGTCGATTTCCTCTATCGGAGCCGTGTAGTTCAGCAGGACGACATACATGGTTAAGACGGTAGACCCGCGAGCCCGTTCGCGCGTCCGGACGATACCGAGTGGTGATGGACGTCGGCTATGCTCGCCGTATGCATGCGCAGACGTCCAGCTGGTGGCCGCCCTCGGCGGCCGTCTAGTCCTGCGCTGATCACCAGCGGCCGCCCCGGACGGGCGGCCTTTTTCATGCCTTCTCCGGGGTGGTCCCCCTCGGAAAGGAAGACCCATGAGCAAGCTGTCCGGCATCACACCGTCCGGCCACGTCCACCTCGGCAACTACCTCGGTGCCGTGCGCCGCTGGGCTCGTGAGGGCGGCGCGGACGACCTGTACTTCGTCGCCGACCTGCACGGCATGACGACCCCGCACAACCCGGCGAAACTCCGATCCTTGGCGAGCGAGCAGCTCGCCGTGCTGATCGCCGCCGGGATCGACCCCGAGCGGGTGTTCGTCCAGTCCGACCTGGCCCGCGAGCTGGGCGCGCTGACGTGGGTCCTGGAGTGCACCTGCAACTACGGCGAAGCCGCGCGGATGATCCAGTTCAAGGAGAAGTCCAAGGGCCAGGCCGGGGTGCGGCTGTCGCTGCTGACCTACCCGGCGCTGATGGCCGCGGACATCCTGCTGCAGGGCGCGAGCGAGGTGCCGGTCGGCGAAGACCAGCGCCAGCACGTCGAGCTGACGCGGACGCTGGCCAAGCGGTTCAACGGCACCTACGGCGAGGTGTTCACGATCCCGGAGGCGGTGCTCCCGCCCGCGGGAGCGCGGGTGAAGGACCTCGCCGACCCGGCGCGCAAGATGTCGAAGTCGACGCGGGACGCGGTGGGCGTGGTGTTCGCGCTCGACGAGCCCGACCAGATCCGCCGCAAGATCCGCCGCGCGGTGACCGACGGCGGGACGGTGCCGGTGCACGCCCCGGACACCCGCCCGGGGATGGCGAACCTGCTGGAGATCCTGGCCGCGTGCCGGGATGGCTCGCCGGCCGACCTGGCGGAAGAGTTCTCGTCGTACGGAGCGGTGAAGGACGCCGTCGCCGACGCGGTGATCGAGGAGCTGCGCCCGCTGCGTGAACGCGCGTTAACGCTGCTCGACGACGTCGCGGAGCTGGGCCGCGTCCGCAAGGCGGGCGCGGAGCGGGCCCGGGAGCGCGGCTCGCACCGCCTCGACGCGGCGTTGCGGATGATCGGCGCGAATTGAAGGAGGCCGTCCTGCTCCCGGCTCAGGCGAGCAGTTCCCGGAAGGCCGGGAGCAGGATGCGGTCGGCGGGCAGCCAGTCGACGTCGTCGAGGTCGTCGGGCCCGAGCCACCGGACGGCCAGGTGCTCCACCGCACGCGGTTCTTCGCCGGGCGAGACGAGCTTCGCGGCGTAGATGCGGAGCACCTTCTCGCCGGGCAGCGGGACGTCTTCTCCCACGCGTGTCCCGACCTCGATGACGACGTCGAGCTCCTCGCTGCACTCCCGGGCCAGGGCGAAGGCCTCGGACTCGCCTTCCTCGACCCGGCCGCCGGGCAGCTCCCACTGGCCCGCGTGCCCAGGGGGCCAGGCCCGCTGCTGGGCGAGCAGCTTGCCGTCCCGCACCAGGGCGGCGCCCACGATCACACCGTTCACAGCCCCGGAATCTACCCGGAAGCCCCACTTCCGGCCGCGCCCCGCCGCCCCAATGTGGCCTTGGTTGCGTTCAACGCACCGAAGGCCGCCTTGGGTGCGTTGAACGCACCGAAGGCCACATTGGGGCGCTTGCCCCGAGCCCTCAGCCGTCGCCGCCCGTGGCCGCGCGCCAGACGACCACGAACCGCGCCCCGCCGTCGGGCGACTCCCCCACCTGCACCCACCCGCCGCGCCGCCGAACCGTCTCCGCGACCATCGCCAGCCCCAGCCCCGTCCCGCCGGACGACCGGGCCCGGTCGTCGGCGATGCGGTAAAACCGGTCGAACACCTTCTCGCGGTGCTCCGGCGCGATGCCCGGGCCGTCGTCGTCGACCACCACCCGGACCGACGAGCGCGACGCCAGCACCGACACCACGATCTCGCCGCGCGCGTAGCGGCACGCGTTGCGCAGCAGGTTGTCCAGCACCAGCTCCACCTCGGCGTGCGCGGACGACGCCCACGCCTGCGCGACCGCGTTGCTCACCCGGGCCTCGGGCGCCCCCGCCGGGAGCCGCGCCACCGCCGCGCGGACCTCGCTCACCAGCTCCACCGGCGACGCGGGCGGCACCTCCCCCGCGTCCGACCGGGCCAGCGACAACAGCCCGTCCAGCAGCGACGAAAGCCGCTCGGCCTCGGTCAAGATGTCCGACAGCGTCTCCTGGGACAGCTCCGGATCCGGGTTCGTCACCGCCACCTCGGCCTGCACCCGGATGGACGCGACCGGCGACCGCAGCTCGTGCGCCGCGTCGCCGGTGAAGCGCCGGAGCCGGTCGCTGGCCTGCTCCTGCCGCTCCAGCAGCGCGTTGAACTCCTCCGCCAGCGCGCGCAGCTCGTCGTGCGAGTCCGGCAGCGCCAGCCGCGCCCCCGGCGGCAGCGCGCGCACCGAACCCCGCATGCGCGCCACCGGCCGCAGCGACAGCCGCACCACCAGCCACGTCGCGAGCCCGGCCACCAGCGCTCCGACCGACGCGACGACCACCAGCCAGACGCCGCCGTAGTGCACGGCGGCGGAGAACCCGACCAGGCCCGCGCCCGCCACGACCAGCCGTTGCGACCCGTCGGGCGCGCTGACGACCGTGGCCAGGTACCGCGCGCCGTCGCGCTGGACCGGCTGCCCGGCCTTGAGCGTCGAGACGTCCGCCGGCGAGAGACCGGCCGGAGTGCCGCCGTCGGCCGGCGCGCCCGCGATGTCCAGCACCCGCAGTGTCACCGGCGCCGCACCGGCGAGCGGCCGCCCGGCGCTCACCTCGGCCCCCGCCGGGCCCAGGGCACCGGAAAGCTCGCGGTCGACCGAGTCGATGAGCAGCGGGGACAGCTTCGCCGCGGCCAGCGCGGCCAGCCCGAGCAGGCAGCCCAGGGTGATCGTCGCGGCCAGCACGGTGATCCGGACCTGCAGGGACCGGCCCCGCCACCACGAGATCACGGGGTGATGACCTCGTCGAGCTGCGCGTCGGACGCCAGGTAGCCGTGCCCGCGCACGGTCCGCAGCAGCGCACCGGCGCCGACCGCGTCGAGCTTGCGCCGCACGTACCCGACGTACACCTCGACGAGGTTGCGCGTCACGGCCTGCTCCTCGCCCCAGACCGCGCGCAGCAGCTCGTCCTTCGTGACGACCGTGCCGGCCCGGCCGACGAGCACCTCGAGCAGCGCGAATTCCCGTGGGCTGAGCCCGACCTCCTCGCCGTTCCAGTGCACCTGCCGCAGCCCGCGGTCGACCGCCAGCGCGCCGAGCCGCAGCGTCCCCCGGCCCGCCTCCGGCCCGGCGCGGCGCAGGGTCGCGCGGACCTGCGCGACCAGCACCACGAAGGAGAACGGCTTGACGAGGTAGCCGTCGGCGCCGAGGTCGAGGCCGTCGGCCTGGTCGACCTCGCCGTCCTTGGCCGAGACGAGCAGCACCGGCGTCGTGACGCCGTCCTTGCGCAGCCGCTCCAGCACGCGGTAACCGGACAGTCCCGGCAGCATGATGTCGAGCAGGATCACGTCGAACGAGCCGGTGCTCGCCAGCTGCAGCCCGGTCGGACCGTCCGCGGCCGTGACCACGTCCATGTCCTCCGCGCGCAGCCCGCGTTGCAGCGCCTTCCGCACGCCCGGTTCGTCGTCGACCACCAGCACCCGAGGTTTCACGAGGTTCATCATGGCCGGTTCGCGCAGGTCCCGGGGGATCTCTCAGCACGATCTCAGGCGGAGGGGGAGAACCTTCAGGGGTATCTCAGTCTCGAGAGGGAAGCGTCGGAGCCAGGGAGCCGGGCACACTCGGGCTCGGGAACACCACAGGGAGAGACGCATGAAACCGAAGACGAAGGGCATCACCGCCGCGGTCGTCGGCACCGCGCTCGGTGCGGGTGGGCTCGCGTTCATCGCGATGCCGGCCAGCGCCGACGACAAGCCGGCGCTGCCGCAGGTGAGCGCCGAGGACCTGGTCCAGTCGGTCATGAAGGCCAAGCCGGGCGCGTTCGACGGCACGGTCAAGGTCAGCAACGACCTGGGGCTGCCGTCGGTGGGGAGCGCGCTGCCGGGGGCGTCGGCGCTGAACATCGACTCGGCGCACATCTTCAGCGACGGCGCGGGCAAGAGCCGCCTGGCCGCCACGCAGGGCGCCAGCCAGGAGACCGTGGTCCACGACGGCACGACCGTCTGGGACTACAGCTCCAAGACGAACACCGCGACGAAGGTGACCATCCCGGCCGACGTCGCCAAGCAGAAGGGCGCCGGCAGCGACAAGACGGCCGACCCGATCGCCGCTTCGACCGAACTGCTCGCGAAGGTCCGCGAGAGCAGCACGGTGTCGGTCGACGGCACCGCGACGGTCGCCGACCGCCCGGCCTACGAGCTGGTCCTGACGCCGAAGCCGAGCGAGCGGACGCTGCTGCGCGAGATCCGCGTCGCGGTCGACTCGCAGACGCGGATGCCGCTGCGGGTGTCGGTGCTGAGCAACGGCACGTCGACGCCGGCGCTCGAGGTCGCGTTCAGCGAGATCGAGTTCACCCAGCAGCCGGCCGACCTCTTCACCTTCACCCCGCCCAAGGGCGCCAAGGTGCAGGAGAAGGCGCCGACGATCGACCAGAAGTCCAAGGACCTGGCCGAGCAGGCGAAGGACGACGTCAAGGTCGTCGGCGACGGCTGGGACACCGTCGTCACGGGCAAGGTCCCGGCCGACGCGCTGAACGCGGCGCCGAAGCAGCAGTCCGGCCGTGAGGGCCGGGGCAACGCCGACCCGAAGGCGCTGCTCGAGCGCTTCGCCAAGAAGGTCAGCGGCACCTGGGGCAGCGGCTACCTCGTCACCACGAAGGTGGGCACCGCGGTGCTGACCGACGACGGCCGGTTCGCGGCCGGTGCGGTGCCGGAGCAGGTCCTCTACGAAGCGCTGGGTCAGAAGTGACCAGCACGACCGTGGAGTCCGGGGCGGACGTCTCTTCGGAGGCGTCCGCCCCGGCGGTTCCCCTGGCCGCGCGCACGCGGGGGCTGCGCAAGGTCTACGGCAGCACCGTCGCGGTGGACCACGTCGACCTCGACATCCCGGAGGGCGCGGTCGTCGGGATGCTCGGGCCGAACGGCTCGGGCAAGACGACCACCATCCGGATGCTGCTCGGCCTGGTCCGGCCGACCGAGGGCGAGGTCGAGCTGCTCGGGCGCAAGATGCCCGAGGCCGCCGCGCACGCGCTGCCGGACGTCGGCGCGCTGGTCGAGGGGCCGGGCTTCCACCCGTTCCTGTCCGGGCGTGACAACCTGCTGCGCTTCGCCGCGGCCGAGCCCCGGCTCGCGTCGTCCGGGATCCCGTCGGCGGTGGACTCGGCACTGGAACGCGTCGGGCTGACCGTCGCCGCACGCCGGCGCTACAAGGGCTATTCGCTCGGCATGAAGCAGCGGCTCGGGCTCGCTTCGGCGTTGCTCGTGCCGCGGAAGATGGTCGTGCTCGACGAGCCGACCAACGGCCTCGATCCTGCGGGTACCAGGGAGATCCGCAGGATCGTCGCCGAGCTGCACGCGGCCGGTGTCACCGTGCTCGTGTCGTCGCACCTGCTGGCCGAGGTGGAGGCGACGTGCACGCACGTCGCCGTGCTGCAGGCCGGCAACGTCGTCGCGCAGGGCGAGCTGACCGAGCTGCTGGAGTCCGGGAACGCGGCCCTGCTGGTCCGCACGCCGGACGCCGAGCAGGCCGTGGAAGTGCTGCGGGAGAACCGGATCGGCGCCCGGCTCACGCCGGACGGCGTCCGGGCCGACCTTACGGCGACGGAAGCGCCGCGGGTGCTGCAGGTCCTGGTGGGCGCGGGGGTCGCGGTCCACGAGGCGACGCGGGCCCGCACCGGGCTGGAAGACCTGTTCGCGCGGCTGACGGAGGGGGCGGAATGACAGCGGTTCTCGAAGCACCGGCGGCCCGCACGGGCCACGACACGGTGCCACTGACCCGCCTGCTGGCCGCGGAGCTGCGCTGGATCTTCCGGCGGCCGCGGACGTTGGCCGTGCTCGGGCTCCTGGCGCTGATCCCGGTGATCATCGGCATCGGCCTGACGCTGGTGGACGACAACCCGGCCGGTGGTGGCCCGGACGACGGCGGCGGCGCGCTGCTGGCATCCGCCGTCAACAACGCGTTCGTGCTCCCGATCGCGGCGGTCGTGATGTCGCTGGCGCTGCTCCTGCCGCTGGCCTCGGCGATGGCGGGCGCGGACGCGATCGCCGGCGAGACGGCGCACGGCACGCTGCGCGGCTGGCTGATCGCCCCGGTCGGCCGAGGCCGGTTGCTGGCGGTCAAGGCGTTCGGCGTCGCGACGGTGTCGGTGGTCTCGGTGCTGGCGATGTGCGTGACGGGCGTGGTGACCGGGCTGATCATCAACGGCACGGACTCGCTGTTCACGCTCTCGGGCACGACGCTGTCCCTGGGCGGCGCGCTGGCCCGGATCCTGCTGATGGCGGGCTGGGTGGTGCTGCAGCTGTGGGCGGTCGGCGCGGTGGCGCTGGCGATCTCCAGCTGGACCGAGCACCCGATGCTGGTGGTGGCGTCGGTCCTGGCGGCCGACATCGTGTTCACGATCCTCGGGTTCCTGACGTCGCTGGACTGGCTGCACCCGTTCCTGTTGACGAAGGACTGGTCGATGGCGCCGGCGGAGGTGCTGCAGGACCCGATGGGCACGCAGATGCTGGGCGAAGGTGCTTTGCGAGCGGCTTGCTACATCGTGATCGGGCTGTCGCTGGCCTACGCGCGGTTGTCCACTCGCGACGGCTGAGTTCCCTCCGGACGGCGTCAGCCCACCAGCGCGACGCCGTCCGGGTCGAACTCCAGCTTCACCGCGTCCCCGGCCCGCAGGTCCGAAGCCGCCGGCGCTACCGCGTCCACAGTGGACTCTTTGAGCTTCACGACGAGCCGCACATGCTCGCGGCGGTGCACCGCCGCGACAACTTCGCCCGCCACGCCTTCGGAGGCCACCCGCAGCGCGTGCGGCCGCAACCCGAGCCGCACCGATCCGTCGTCGACGTCCGGCAAAGCGACGTCACCCAGCGCCGTGTGCACCACCCCACCGGCCACGACCCCGTCCACGAACGTGGTCACGCCGAGGAACCGGGCCACGTCGTCGTCCGCCGGGTTGCGCCACACGCGCCGGACCGCGCCCTCCTGCCGGACTTCACCGGCGTCGAGCACCGCGACCCGATCGGCCAGCGTGAACGCCTCCTCCTGGTCGTGCGTCACCAGCAACGCCGTGATCTTGCTGCGGCGCAACAGGTCCGCCAGGTCGATGGCCAGCTGTTCGCGCAACCCGGCGTCCAACCCGGACAGTGGCTCGTCGAGCAGCAACAGCCGCGGCTTCGGCGCCAAAGCACGAGCCAGGGCCACCCGCTGGGCCTGCCCGCCGGACAATTCCGTCACCCGCCGTCGTTCGAAGCCGGAGAGGCCCACCAGCTCGAGCAGCTCGGCGACGCGCGGGGCCCACGCCGAGCGCGGCACGCCGTGCATCCGCAGGCCGAACGCGATGTTCGCGGCGACGTCGCGGTGGCCGAACAGCTGACCGTCCTGGAACACCAGCCCGAACCCGCGCCGGTGCACCGGCACCGCGCCGAGGTCGTCGCCGTCCCAGCTCACCGAGCCGCGCGCCGACGGCTCGAGGCCGGTGATCGCGCGCAGCAGCGTCGACTTCCCCGACCCCGACGGGCCGAGCAGCGCCAGCACCTCGCCGTCGGCGATGTCCAGGCGGACGTCGCGGACCGCCGCGAACGATCCGTAGTGGACGGTCAGGTCCCGCACCGACAGCGCCATCAGAACTCTCCCACCCGGCCGCGTCCCAGCCGGTCGTGTCCCAGCCGGTCGATCAGCGCGACCGCCAGCACCGTCACGAGCATCAGCAGCGCGCACGCGGCGTACGCCATCTGGTTGTTCAGCTCCCCCGGACGTCCCATCAGCGAGGCGATCGCGACCGGCAGCGTCGGCGCCGTCGGCCGGGCGAGGAAGCTCGTCGCGCCGAACTCACCGAGCGCGACGACGAACCCGAAGCCGGCGGCCGCGACCAGCGGCCGCAGCGTCAGCGGCAGGTCGATCTCCCGCCACACCCGCAGCGGGCTCGCCCCGAGCGTCGACGCGGCCTGCCGCAATCGGACGTCGACCGAGCGCAGCACCGGCAGCAACATCCGCACGATCAGCGGGATGATCACCAGCGCCTGCGCCAGTGGTACCAGGTACGGCGACGTCCGGAGGTCGCCGGGCAGCGCGTCGAGCGTCACGAGGTAGCCGAACCCGACGGTCACCGCGGACACCCCGAGCGGCAGCATCAGCACGGCGTCCATGGCCTCGCCGAGCCCGCGCGCGGGCCTGGCCGGCGACCGGCGCAGCGCGACCAGCACGACGGACGCGAGCACGCCGACGACCAGCGCGAGCAGCGTCGCGTCGACGGCGACCTTCAGCGAGTTCACGGCGGCGTCCCAGCCGGACACCTGCAGCGCCCCCTTTTCGCCGGTGCTTGTTAACGCTCGATAACCGGCGAAACTCCAGCCGTCCGAACCGGACACCGACTCGGCGAGCAGCGCGACGATCGGCGTCAAAACCAAGGCCAGCACCACACCCGCGGCGCCGACCACCGACCACTCGCCGCCGCGGGGACGCCGCGCACCGCCGGAGCCGATCCTGGCACCGTCCTTCCGCCGTCGCGCGAGCCCGCCGAGGACCAGCGCGGCGACCACGGCGGCGAACTGGATCAGCGAAAGCGCCGCCGCACCCGAGAGGTCGAGGAGGTCAACGGTCCGCAGGTAGATCTCGGTCTCCAGCGTCCGGTACTTCGCACCGCCGAGGATGAGGACGACCCCGAAGCTGGTGGCGCAGAACAGGAACACGACAGCCGCGGCGGACGCGATCGCGGGCGCCAGCGCGGGCAGCGTCACCGAGCGGAACGCCCGCCACGGCGACGCGCCCAGCGCGCGGGCGGCGTCGGTCGTCCGCGAGTCCAGCCGCGCCCAGAGCCCGGCGACGGTCCGCGCGACGACGGCGACGTTGAAGAACGCGTTGGCCAGCACGATCGGCAGCACCCCGCCGTCCGGCCAGAGCGCCCGGAACGCGAGGCCGACGACGACGGTCGGCAGCACGAACGGCACCAGCACCAGCGTCCGCGCGAGGCCGACGCCGGGCAGCTTCACGCGGGCCAGCAGGAACGCCACCGGCAGCCCGGCGAGCACCGCCACCAGCGTCGACGCGGCCGCGCTACCCACGGTGAACCCGGCCAGCTGCCAGGTCCGCGCGTCGCCGAGGACGACGTCGAGCCCGCCCGCGGCGAACCCGCGGCCGATGATCGCCAGCACCGGCCACGCGAAGAACACCACCAGGAAGCCGATGGGGGCCAGCCCCAGCAGCGCCAGTCCCAGCCCTCGGGCGGTCCGCGGCGGGCTTACGACTGCTGCTCTTCGGGGGCTCCGGGTGGCGGAGCCCCCGGCCCGGGGCGGAGGCCCGGATGTCACTGCACGAGCGTGCGCCATTCGCCGATCCACTTCTCGCGTCCGGCCTGGACCTGGTCCGCCGTCAGCGCCTGCGGCTTCTGCGGCAGCGGCGCGACCTGCGCCCAGCCGGCCGGCAGGTCGACGCCCTGGCGCGCCGGGTAGACGTACATGTTCGCCGCGACGGTCGCCTGGAACTGCTGGGAGAGCAGGAAGTCGACGACCTTGCGCGCGCTCTCGGTCTGCTTGCCGCCGGCCAGCACGCCCGCGTACTCGACCTGCCGGTAGCAGGTGTCGAGCAGCGCCTTGGTGCGCGGCTTGCCGTCGTCGCCGACCTCGGCGGCCGGCGACGAGGCGTACGAGACGACGATCGGCCGCGGCCCCTTGCCGGACGAGCCGGAGAAGTCCTTGGTGTAGGCCTCTTCCCAGCCGCTGACCACCTTGAGCCCGTTGGCCTTCAGCTTCGTCCAGTAGTCCTTCCAGCCGGCCTCGCCGTACTTCGCGATGGTGCCGAGGAGGAACGCGAGTCCGGGCGACGCGGTCGCCGGGTCCTCGGCGACCAGCAGGTCCTTGTACTTGGGGTCGGCGAGGTCGTCGTACGAAGCCGGCGCGGGGATGCCCTTCGACGTGAAGTAGTTCGTGTCGACGTTCACGCAGACGTCGCCGACGTCGACCGCGGACAGCCGGTGCTCGGGGTCGACGGCGTAACGCTGCGGCCCGCGATCCGCCTCCGGGCTGGTGTAGGGCTCGAAGACGCCTTCTTTGAGCGCGCGCGAAGCGAAGGTCGAGTCGACGCCGTACGCGACGTCGCCGATCGGGTTCGCCTTCGTCAGCACGAGCTTGTTGGTCAGCGAACCGGCGTCGCCCTGCTTGAGCACGGAAACCTTGATGCCCGACTGCTTCTGGAACGCGTCGAGCACCTCCTGCGGCGCGAGGAAGGAGTCGTGCGTCACGAGGGTGACGGTGGGCGTCTGCTGCGTGCCACCGTCACCGTCCGACAGCGAGCACCCAGCGGCGACGACGCTGACGGCGGCGATGGCCGTCGCGGCGCGCACAGCCCTGCTTTTCATCTACCCTCCTGCACTTCACCGGACGAGGAGGGAAAGCCCTCCCTTCGCCGGCATGATCCGGTCAGGTGCGAACGGTCGCGGGTGACCCCGCCTCTCAGCCCGGCTCGACCGGACTCCCGTGGCAACCGTGCAGCGTAGTCCAGGACGCAGGACGATGGAGACATGACGGAAATCTTGAGCGACTCCGCGGCGGACGAAAGGCTCACGCCGGGCTGGACCCGGTCCGGGACGGTGATCTCCCGCGAGGTGGAGCTGGCGAGCTTCCCGCAGGCGATCGAGGTGGTGGACCGCGTCGCGGTACTGGCCGAAGCCGCCGACCACCACCCGGACATCGACATCCGCTGGCGCACGCTGACGTTCCGCCTCAGCACGCACTCGGCGGGCGGGTTGACGGCGAAGGACTTTTCACTGGCTTCGCAGATCGACTCGGTGATCAGCGCTCTGTGATCCCGGTTACGCTGAGTGCACTTTTTCCTGGTTCCGACGTCTCTCGGTAAACGACTTTGCTGGGAGAGACGGTTATGACGCAGGCGATCGTGGTCGGCACAGCGGCATTCGCGACGATGGTGGCAGCGGCCGGCGGTGTGCTCTGGTTCACGATCCGGGGCCGTCGTCACTCGGACGGCTGAGCGCCGGTGGTGAGTTCGATCACAGCAGCTAACAAAGGGCATGATCAGCGCGCTGAGCAGGGCGGAAGCATCGGTTTTCGGCCCTAGGACACGCCATGAACAGCACCGCCGCCCTCACCCCCGCCCAGCGCGCCTGGATCAACGCCCTCGCCACCGCCGTGGTGCTGATCACGATCGCCCTCATGGGCCTGCTCGGCTGATCCGCGGGAGGCCGCCGGCTGCCTGGCTTTCGGGTCAAGCCGGCCGGACTTCCCCGGCGATCAGTAGCGCGGCATGTTCGGAATGGCCTTTTCGGCCACTTCGATGAGCGCCAGCACCTTCGGCACATCGGCCGCCACGTCCTCGGCAGTCACCGGAGGAGCCTCCGTGGATCGGTAGGCGACTTCGTTGCGACGGGCCCGCATCCGGTTGAAGGGCCGCAAAATCGGCCCCAGCGGCGGATCCAGCTGAGCGAGGACCGCCTCGTAGACGGTCACGTGGCCACCTCGGCTCGTCACCCGCAGGCCCTGGTTCTGCAAGACGGCCGCCAACGCCCGGCGTGCGCTGTCGTAGGCCAGCGTGTAGGCGCCTTCCGGGTCCGTGTCCTGCAGCTGCCGCGCCGAAGCGAGGTGGGTACGGGCCCTGACCAGCTCGGCCTCGGCAGCTTCCCGCGACGCCGGAACGTGCTCGATGGCGCCGCGCGCGATGAAGGCGTCGATCCGTTCGCGCCCCTGGTTCCACTGCGGCATCAGGACTCCTGGTCGAGGTTCAGCCGGGCCAGCGGACGTTCACGAACGCTGGTGAGGAAGGGATCCGCGCTGTCCGCCGCCCACGACCCGGGCGAGATCCGGTGCACGTTGACCTCGCGGCCCAGCCGTCGCGACACACCCTCGGCCAGGTCGAAGAGCTCGTCCGGATCGGGCGAACCGACGACGAGGACGTCGACGTCGCCGGGGGGCGGCCCCGGCTCGCCGCTGTAGCGCGCGGCCCAGGACCCGTAGACGTAGGCCTCGCTCACGCCCGCCAGCCCGGACAGGGCCTCGGTGAGCAGCGACATCGGCCCGAACGTGACCGCGATGACGTCACTCAGCGGACGGTAGAGCGGAGTGTCGGTCCGGGCTTTGACGAGCCGGCTCCGGCCCACCCGCCGGTCTTCCAGGATGCCGCCGCCGACCAGCCGCTCGACTTCGCGCAGCACGGCCGTGGGCGTGACGCCGCAGGCCTCGGCGAGTTCGGTGATGCTGTACTCGCGATCCGGGTGCAGCAGGACCAGCGCGAGCAGCTCACCCTGCATGCGCGATCGCAGCAGGGGCAGCAGGCTCGGCGACGGTTTCATTGGACGCAGTATATCCTGCGCCCAATGAAAGTAACAACCAGTAGCGAACGCCTGCCTCAGACGTTGAAGCGGAACTCCACCACGTCACCGTCGGCCATGGTGTAGTCCTTGCCCTCCATGCGGACCTTGCCCGCCGCCCGGGCCGCCGCCATCGAGCCCGCCGCCATCAGGTCGTCGTACGAGACGATTTCCGCCTTGATGAAGCCGCGCTCGAAGTCCGTGTGGATCACGCCCGCCGCCTGCGGTGCCGTCGCGCCCTTGGGGATCGTCCAGGCGCGGGACTCCTTCGGGCCCGCCGTCAGGTACGTCTGCAGCCCCAGCGTGTGGAAACCCGCGCGGGCCAGCGAGTACAGCCCCGGCTCCGGCTGGCCGACCGACTCCAGCAGCTCGCGGACCGACTCCTCGTCGTCCAGCTCCAGCAGCTCTTGCTCGACCTTCGCGTCGAGGAACACCGCGTCCGCCGGCGCGACCAGCTTGGTCAGCTCCTCGCGGCGGGCGTCGTCGGTCAGGATCGCCTCGTCGGCGTTGAAGACGTACAGAAACGGCTTCGTGGTGAGGAGGCTGTGCTCGCGAAGCAGCTCGAGGTCGACGTCCTTCTGCGCGGAGAAGAGCGTGCGGCCGCTGTCGAGGATCTCCTTCGCCTTCTGCGCGGCCTCGAGCGCGGGCTTTGCTTCCTTCTTGGTCCGCGCTTCCTTTTCCAGGCGCCAGACAGCCTTCTCGAGAGTCTGCAGGTCGGCCAGGATCAGCTCCGTGTTGATCGTCTCGATGTCGCTCATCGGGTCGATCCGGCCGTCGACGTGGATCACGTCCGGGTCGTCGAACACTCGGATGACCTGGCAGATCGCGTTGGCCTCACGGATGTTCGCCAGGAACTTGTTGCCCAGCCCGGCGCCCTCGGACGCGCCCTTCACAATGCCCGCGATGTCCACAAAGGACACCACAGCCGGCACGATCTTCTCCGACTTGTGCAGCTCGGCCAGCTTGTCCAGCCGGGGGTCCGGCAGCGGCACGACGCCGACGTTCGGCTCGATCGTCGCGAACGGGTAGTTCGCCGCGAGCACGTTGTTGCGGGTCAGCGCGTTGAACAGGGTGGACTTGCCGACGTTGGGCAGGCCGACGATACCGAGGGTGAGGCTCACGACCCCGCAGTCTACGTGCCGTACCCGGCCGCGGCCCACGCGCCCAACGCCGCGTCGGATTTCCGCCAGCGACGGCGCTGACCTGCTGGCATGCTCGGATTCATGGCCACCGAAACGCTCGCACTCTGGCGCGACGCCGAGCGCTGCTACCGCGTCGTCACCGCCCGCGACCCGCGCTTCGACGGCCAGTTCATCATGGCGGTGCGCACCACCGGCATCTACTGCCGGCCGTCCTGCCCGGCGTCGACGCCGAAGGTGCAGAACGTCCGCTTCTTCCCGACGTCGGCGGCCGCGCAGTCCAACGGCTTCCGCGCCTGCCGCCGCTGCCTGCCCGACGCCGTGCCGGGCTCGCCGGACTGGAACGTGCGCGCCGACCTCGCCGCGCGGGCGATGCGCCTGATCTCCGACGGGACAGTGGAGCGCGAAGGGGTCCCGGGCCTCGCGCGACGGCTCGGCTACTCGGAACGTCAGCTCGGCCGGGTGCTGACCGCCGAGCTCGGCGCGGGCCCGCTCGCGCTGGCCCGGGCGCACCGCGCGCACTCGGCCCGGCTGCTCATCGAGATGTCGGGGCTGCCGCTGACGGACGTCGCGTTCGCCGCGGGCTTCTCCAGCGTCCGGCAGTTCAACGAGACGATCCGCGAAGTGTTCGCGACGACGCCGTCACAGCTTCGCGCCTTCGCCGCTTCGCGTCGCGGACGTCAGGGCGACGTCGGGGGAACGCGCCTCAGCCTGCGGTTGCCGTTCAGGCCGCCTTTCGACGCTGTCGGGCTGCTTCGCTTCTTCGCTGCCTACGCGGTTCCGGGCGTCGAGGAGGTGACTTCGACGTCCTACGCACGGACGTTGCGGCTCGCCCACGGCACCGGCATCGTCCGGTTGACGCCGGAGCCGGACCACGTGCGCTGCGAGCTCCTGCTCACCGACCTGCGCGACCTCGGCAGTGCGGTCAGCCGGGTGCGCCGGCTGCTCGACCTCGACGCCGACCCGGCGGCGGTCACCCGGGTCCTCGGCGCCGACGCGGCGCTGGCTTCGGTGGTCGAGGCGGTGCCAGGGATCCGGGTTCCCGGCACGGTCGACGGTGACGAGCTGGTGATCCGCGCCCTGCTCGCGGACCAGGTCCCCGCGACGCTCGGCGAGGCAGTGACGGGCGAGTGGGGCGTGACGCGCCTGTTCCCCACCGCGGCCCAGGTCGCGGCGGCGCTGCCGGACCACGCGGGAATCGCCGCACTGGCCGAAGGCCGCCTGGACGTGCACGTCGGCCGTGAGGCGGCGGATCTGCGGGAGGAGCTGCTGACGTGCCCCGGCGTCGACGCGGCGACGGCGGACTACGTGCTGATGCGCGTCCTCGGCGCACCGGACATCCTGCTGCCCGCGGACGCTGACGTCCGGCGTGGCGCCCAAGCGCTGGGCATCTCGCCGGCTTCGCTGCCCGAGCGAGCCCGGGCGTGGACGCCGTGGTGCTCCTACGCCGGGATGTACCTGAGGCGCGCGGCCTGAACCGGCGTCAGCCCTGCTCGCCTCGCCACAGCAAAGCCTGGGCGACGACCACGTGGTCGCCGTCGAAGGTCGCGGCCGGCGAGCCGTGCAGGCGGTAGCCGAGGTCGAGCGCCTCGCTGACCCGGTGGCAGAACTTCGCGTCGTCCGGGCCGGTGAGCAGGCGGTAGCGGGGCAGGCCGTTCGGCGGCTGGTCCGTCATGGCTTCATCTTGTCCGAATCATCGGCCGGCGCGCACCTCCACCGTCGAGCCCGTGCGCGACTTCCGGACCCGCAGCCGCGTCGGGATGCGCTGCCGCAGCTCCTCGACGTGGGACACCAGGCCGACGACCCGGCCGCCCGCGCGGAGCTCGTCGAGGATGTTCATCACGACGTCGAGGGTTTCGGCGTCCAGCGTGCCGAACCCCTCGTCGACGAACAGCGTGTCCAGCAGCGCGCCGCCGGTCTCCCCGGCGACGACGTCGGCCAGCCCCAGCGCCAAGGCCAGCGACGCGAGGAACGACTCACCGCCGGAGAGCGTCTTCGCCGGGCGGATGGTGCCCGAGTAGTCGTCGAGCACGTCGATGCCGAGCCCACCGCGAGTGCCGCGCGCCCCCGCCGCGTCCGAGTGGACGAACGAGTACCGCCCCTGGCTCATCGTCCGCAGCCGGTGGGTGGCGGCGACCGCCACCTCTTCGAGCCGCGCCGCCAGCACGTACGAGCGCAGCGACATCTTCCGGCTGTTCTGCCCCCGCCCGTTGACGACATCCGCGAGCGCGCGCAGCTCGGCGTACGCCGCTTCGGCCGGTGCGAGGCCGGCGAGTGCCTTGCGCAGCAGGCCGGCCAGCCGGGTCAGTTCGTCGTGCTGAGCGGTCGCCACCCGCAACGCCGCGTACGCCGAGTCGGCGCGCGCCCGCGCCAGCTGAGCCGAGTCGGCCGCGCGGCCGACGTCCGCGACGTCGTCCGGCGAGATCCCGAACAGGTCCGGCTCGGACAGCAGCGCCCGCGCCCCCGCCGCGGCGGCCTCGGCCTCGGCGATGCCCTGCTCCAGCTTCTCGATCTGCTCGTCCGGCAGCATCGCGGCCCGCGCCTTCTTCAGCGACGTGAACCCCTTCGCCTTGACGGCGGCCTCGACGAGCGTGCGCTGCTGGGCGACGCGTTCGCGAGCGCCCGCGACGGCCGTCCGGGCCTCGGCGACCCCTTCGAGGGCCTCGGCGAGCCCGACCAGGTGCTCCCGCCGGGCTCCGACGTCCGCGAACTCGCCGCGCCCGGCGACGAGCCGGCGTTCGCGCTCGGCCAGCCGTTCTTCCAGCGCCCGGACGTCGGTCGTGGCCTCGGTCGCCGCCTGTTCGGCCCGGCGGCGGCGCTCGGTCCGCAGCTCGAGGTCGCGTTCCAGGAGGACGACCTGTTCGCCGAGCTTCGCCTTCCCGGCCGCCTGCTGCGTCAGCGAAGCGACCGCCGCGCGGGCGTTGGTCAGCTCGGCCGTGATCGACTCGGCCGTGCGCTCGCCCAGCCGTTCCAGCAAGCCCGCGAGCCGCGCTTTCGCCTCTTCCAGCGCGACGACGACCCGCTGCCGCATCGTGTCGGCTGCCTGCTCGGCCTCCTCGGCGGCGCGTTCCTCGGCGGGGTCGACGAGCTCGACGTCCCGGTTCGCCGGCGCCGGGTGCTCGGCCGAACCGCAGACCGGGCAGGGCGCGCCGTCCGGCAACGCGGCGGCCAGTTCGGCCGCCATCCCGTCGAGCCGCCGCTCGCGCAGGTCGAGCCGGTGCTGCCGGGCCGACTGGTGCGTGTCGACGACTTCGCGCAGCTTCGCCTCGCCTCGCTCGACTTTCGCTCGAGCCTCGGGCAGCTCTGCCGCATCACGCGCGAAGGCCCGCAGCTCCTCGACTTTGGCCTTGGCGCCCTCGAGCTTCGCCTCGGCTTCGGCCGCTTTGACGGCGTCGGCCCGGAGCTTGGCCAGCTGGCCGGGGATGGCGGCCAGCTCGGTGGTCAGCTCTTCGACCTGCTGCCCGGCCGTGACGGCGGCCAGCTTCCGGTCGTCCCGCCGCATGACGTCGAGCTGTTGCTGCTCGGCCTCGGCGACGAGCTCCGCGACCGCGCCGGCCTCTTCGCGCGCGGTGGCCGCCCGCGCCTTGAGGTCGCCGGTCGCCCGGGTGCCGAACTCCCGCAGCTGCGCGCCGAGCGACTTCTCCGCCTGCTCGGCTTCGGTCAGCTCCGCCGCGCGCCGGTCCAGGAGGTCGGCCTCCACGGCGACCCCGGCGGCCCGCCGCGCGGCCGCGACCTCCTGGGCCCACTCGGCGCGTTGCGGCGCCTGCTCGGTGATCTCGACGAGCCGCAGGTGCGCGGTGCGGACCCGGCGGATCTTCTCCGCGTCGGCACGCTCTTCCTGCAGGTGGACGTCCGCGCGCTGGGCCGCCGCGCGCGTGCGCTCCTCTTCCGCCGTGACCTGCCCGGCGCGTTCGGCGGACGCCGCCAGCACGGTGCCGACCCACTCGCCGACGTCGGTTTCGGGCGGCTCCTGCTGTGCCTCCTGCGCGTAGCGCGCCAGCAGCTCGCGCACTTTTCCTTGCTGCTGCTCGAGTTCCCGGCCTCGCTCGGCCCTCAGGTCGGCGAACCAGCGTTCGACGTCCGCGAAGCGCTCGGTGCCGAAAAGCCGTTCCAGCAGCTTCTCGCGCTCGGCTGTGTCCGAGCGCAGGAACCGGGCGAACTCGCCCTGCGGCAGCAGCACGACCTGGAAGAACTGGGCCGCGGTCATCCCGAGCAGCCGCTCGACGGTGCGCGCGACCTCCTCGATCCGAATCAGGCCCTCCGGCGCCAGCCCGGCCGGTGCGGTGCCGACCCAGCTCAGCGACACCCTCGCCTGCTGCGTGGTCGTGCCCTCGCCGCGCCGCTTCGGCCGCTGGTACTCCGGGTTGCGGACGATCTTCAGCCGGTGACCCTGCACGGTGAGCTCCAGCGCGACCTCGGTGACCTGGTCGCGCTCGGCGAGGTCGCAGCGCAGCCGTTTGGCCTCGTTGCGGGCGCCGGGAACCACGCCGAACAGCGCGAACGCGATCGCGTCGAGCAACGTGGTCTTGCCCGCGCCGGTTTCGCCGTGCAGGAGGAAGAGGCCGTCGGCGCCGAGCACGTCGAAGTCGACCACTTCGCGTGCGCAGTACGGCCCGAAGGCCTCGACCTCCAGCCTGTGCAGCCTCATTTCGCGAGGGCCTCCCGATCGGCCGCTTCCAGGGCCTTGAGCAGGAGCTGCTCTTCGCTCTCGGTCGGCGCGGCACCGCGGCAGTCGTCGAGGAAGCTGCGCGAGATCTCGATGTCCGACCGGCCCCGCACGGCGTCGGAGTACCGCAGCGGGGCACCGCTGTAGCCGCCTTCGGGCTCCCACTCCAGGTGCACCGCGTGGGGGAACCGCGCGCGCAGCCGCCGCATCGCGTCCACCGGGCGGACCGGGTCGGTGACCGTGACCGACAGGAAGTGCTCGAGGAACGCGTCGTGCGCCGGGTCCACGAGCAGGTCTTCGAGCTGGCCACGGAGGGTGGCCAGCGCTCTCGGGACCGGCAGTTCGTGCCGGCGGACCTCGCCGAGCCCGCTCGCGTCCAGGTCGACCAGCCAGACCGATTTGCGTTGCCGCGCCTCGGAAAACGAGTACGCCAGCGGACTGCCGGAGTACCGCAGGTGCTCGGCGAGCGTCTGCGGGCCGTGGAGGTGGCCGAGCGCGACGTAGTCGACGCCGTCGAAGACCCAGCCGGGCACCTGCTCGACCCCGCCGACCGCGATCGTCCGCTCGGACTCGGTCGGCTCGCCGCCGGTGACGAACGCGTGCGCGAGCACGACCGACCGCGTGCCCGGCCGGGTTTCGAGGTCCGCGCGGATCCGGCGCATGGCCTCGCTGAGCACGCCGGTGTGGCCGCGCGCGTCCGGCACGCCCAGCGCGTGACGCGCCGGTTCCGGCTCCAGGTAAGGGATTCCGTAGACGGCGACCGGGCCGTGGCCGTCGTCGAACAGCACCGGATCGGCCAATCCGCCGACGGTGGTGCGCAGGTGCAGCCCGCCCGCCGCGGCGAACTCCGCGAAGGCGCCGAGCCGCGGTGCGGAGTCGTGGTTCCCGGGCGTGACGACCAGTTGTGCGCCGGCGGCGCGGATCCGCGCGACCGCCGCGGTGGCCACCCGGACGGCCTCGGCCGACGGCACCGCGCGGTCGTAGATGTCGCCTGCCACCAGGACGGCGTCGATCGCCTCGCCGGCGACGAGGCCGGCGAGGTGCCCGAGCACCGCTTCCTGTTCCGCGAGCAGATCGGCGCCGTGGAACGTGCGGCCGATGTGCCAGTCGGAGGTGTGGAGGATTCGCACGGGGCCCAAGGTACGACCCGGCCCCGAACAAATCGCGAAGGCTCGCCGTCTCCTCACTCGAACGTGTGTACTAACACGAGCGTGCCGATTCGGACACGCCCTGCGTGGATCCGATTTGTTCGCAGGTCAGCTACCCAGAGCGACGGATCGGGCGCGGTTTTTGTCGGTGGGGTCCGCCATGATGTCTGCGCGGTCCGATCCAGGCGGCCCGGAGGGAGGAGGCGAAGTGGCGACAGTGCTGACCACCGCGGCGATCGTGCTCGCGGTCTTGCTGCTGTTCGCCGTCGCGGTGCTGTGGCGGCTCTACAACGACGGGATGCGCCGGGCGGACGCGGCGGCCCGGCAGGTGGCGGCCGAGCGGGCGAAGGCCGACCAGCAGCAGCTGGCGCTGCGCCGCTACGAAGTCGCGTTCGCCTCGATCAGCGGGCGCGGTGAGCTGGGCGAGCAAGTGCTGGTCGAAACGGCGCGGGCACTGGGGTTGCGCGAAAACCTGCACTTCACGCTCCAGACCGACGTGGCGGGCGGCGGCTCGGCGAAACCGGACATGGTGCTGCGGGTGGGCGGCGACCGCACGGTGCCGGTCGACGCGAAGGCGAGCATGGCGATCTGGGCCGAGGCGGTGGAGACCAACGACCCGGACGAGCGGATCGACGCGTTGCGCGCGCACGTCCGGCAGGTCCGCTCCCGGGCGGCCGAGCTGGCGGGCAAGGGCTACCAGCGCTGGGCGGACGCGATCTACGGCACGATCATGTTCGTCCCGTCCGACGCCGCTGTGGTCGCGGCCTTGGACACCGACCCGGAGCTGCTGCGCTGGCTCATCGACCGGCGGGTGTTCCTGTGCGGGCCGACCGGGTTCGGGGTGCTGGCCTCGGCGGCGCTGTTCGCGGCGAGCGACCGGACCCTGGAGGCCGACGTCGAGCAGGTGCGAGCCGGGGCGGCGGCCGCGCACCGGGCGGCGGGCGGTGCGGTGGAGGCGCTGAACCTCTCGAGCACGCACCTCCAGCGGTTCCTGTCGGCGCGACGGCGCGAGCTGGAGGCACTGGAGACGTTCCGGGCGACGGTGGCACCGCTGACGGACGCTGCGGGCAGCCCGGCTCAGGTTCCGCAGGTGCGGAAGGGGGACGAACTGGCGGCGAGCTGAGTCGGTCAGCCCCGGGTGACGGGAGAGCCGGGCCGGCGGTGAGGCGCGGCACGTCGACCCGCAGGCGTCCGCGGCTTGTGACGGCGAACGCGGGCGCTCGCGGCGGTGCCACCGGATTACGCCCGCGTCGGTTCTCGACTTTGCGCCGGCTCCGCCCGCAAGCCTCCCACCTGCGACGACCTGCGCACCCCAGCCACGGAAAGGAGACAAACCGGCAGCGTTCCCAAAAGACTGGACCACACCACAGCAGCACCCGGCGGACCTCTCGGGTCACGCCGCCGGGTGGTGATACACCCACGTCGGCGGCGGTGCTGGCAAGATCTTCACAACCACGAGATACGGTGTTGTGCTGTGACCGCGATTCGCGATCGCCAGAGCGATCCAGATGCCGACGACGTCCCCGTACCGTGGGACGAGCGTCCTGTCGTCGGTTCGAGGCGCGGACTGCCGTGGTGGGCGGCGGTGCTGGTGGGCCTCGGCCTGGCGGTCGTGGGCGCCCTCATCGGCAAGCCGAGCCAGGCCAGCATCCCCGTGATCTTCACGGTTTGCTACATCGCCGGGGCCGTCATCGCGGTCTGCGCGGTGCGACGCCGCGGGATATTCGGGCCGATGGTCATGCCGCCGCTGGTGCTGGCCGTGACCGTGCCCGGCGTGATCCTGCTGACCTCGGGGTCCGAGGGCGACGACATGCTGTCGAAGGTGCTGAGCATCGGCACCCCGCTGATCAACGGCTTCCCGATCATGGCGATCACGACCGGCATCACGCTGCTGATCGGGTTCGTCCGGATCTTCCGCGAACGCGACCCGGACGCCCCCAAGAAGGGCAAGGCGGCCGACCGACGCCGAGCGGACGAAGACGACGAGAAGCCGTCGACGCGCGCCGCGGCGACGTCGGCCGGCGGTCGTCCGCGACCGCCCGGGTCGAACCGCACCGGCCAGACGCCGCTGCCCCAGGACGCCCGCCGCGCTCGGGACGGCGAACCCCCGCGTCGCCCGCGCCCGCCCGCGGACGGCGAACGCCGCACCCCGCGCGCCGGCGCACCGGCCGAACGGGAACGCGACCGCGGCGCCCGCAAGCCACCCCCGGCCGGCCGCCGGACTCCGCCTCCGGCCGACAGCGACCCACGCCGCCGCGGCGGCGACGCCCCCCGTCGACGTCCCCGCCCACCCGCGGAGGACGGCCGCGACAAACCCCCGCCCCGCCGCCCCTCCGGCGGCGACCGGGGAGCCCCACCGCGCCGCAGCCGCCCCTGGGACGACGACGAGCGCTGACGACCACCGAAAGGCGGTCACCTTCCGCGGAAGGTGACCGCCTTTTTCGCTTACGCGGGGTGCGGAGGCTGCACCGCACCGAGGCACGCGAGCGGTGGCAAGTCAGCGCGAACGGCAGCAGATCAGCGACGGGCGGGTGCCCAACTCATGTCGGCGGCGCTGCGCGGTGATCCATCCGCGGCCGCGCGGCGCAGGCGGCCCAGTCCGCTCAGGCCCGCAACACGGGTGGCGGTCGCAGCCCACCCAGCCCCGCAACGCAGTTCGGCGGCGAGCCGCACCCGCGACCCGCCGCCGAACCGACCTACAAACCTCAGACCTTCCGAAGCTCCTTCGGCGGCGCAAAGGTGATCTTCTCGTTCGCCGTGGTGACTTCATTCACGTCGCCGTAACCCCGCTCGGCCAGCCAGTCGAGCAGCTCCATCACCAGCTCGTCCGGCACCGACGCCCCCGACGTGACCCCCACCGTCGTCACGCCGGAAAGCCAGGCCTCGTCGACCTCGTGCGCGAAGTCGACCAGGTACGACGCGCGAGCCCCGGCCTTCAGGGCCACCTCGACCAGGCGCTTCGAGTTGGACGAGTTCGTCGACCCGACCACCAGGACCAGGTCGCACTCCGCCGCCATCGCCTTGACCGCGACCTGGCGGTTCGTCGTCGCGTAGCAAATGTCGTCGCTGGGCGGGTCCGCCAAGCCCGGGAAGCGCTCGCGGAGCTGGTCCACGCGCTCCATCGTCTCGTCGACCGACAGCGTCGTCTGGGAAAGCCAGATCACCTTCGACGGGTCGCGGACCTCGACCTTGTCGACGTCCTCCGCCTTGTCGACCAGCTGGACCTTGTCCGGCGCCTCGCCGGCCGTGCCTTCGACCTCTTCGTGGCCCTCGTGGCCGATCAGCAGGATGTCGTAGTCGTCCTTCGCGAAGCGGTTGACCTCCTTGTGCACCTTCGTCACCAGGGGGCAGGTCGCGTCGATCGTGCGCAGGTTCCGGTCCGCGGCCTCGGCGTGCACCATCGGCGAGACGCCGTGGGCGGAAAACACCACCAACGCGCCCTCGGGCACTTCGGACGTCTCGTCGACGAAGATCGCGCCGCGCTCGCGCAGCGTCTCGACCACGTGCCGGTTGTGCACGATCTCCTTGCGGACGTACACCGGGGCGCCATAGACGTCGAGGGCCTTCTCGACGGCGATCACCGCGCGGTCGACCCCGGCGCAGTAACCACGGGGTTTGGCGAGCAGCACCCGCTTGCCGGAAGCGGTGCCGGTGATCGTCGGGGTACCCGCGGGCTCGATTCCGGGACTCGCTGAACTCATGCCACCCAGGGTACGGGCAGTCCCGAGACGAACTCGAAGTCCCTTTCGGGTGAGCTTCGTCCCCCTACCGTGCTGTGCGCGACGTCACGCAACGCGCCCGAACCCACTCTTTCGGTTGGGCAGGATGGCCGATATGCGGCAGGCTGGACGCATGAAGCCATTCCCGCTCCCCCTCCGGGTCGCCGCGGGCCTCGCCGTCTCCACCGCCGAGCGGGTTCGTGAGCTTCCCCGGCAGCTCGCCGGGCTCCCGGTGACCGTGGTCAGCCAGGTCCTGCAGGCCTCCATGCGCGTCCAGCAGCACGTCACCGAGCTGGCGATCAAGGGCGACAACGCCCTCTCCAGCCTGCGCCCCGTCGAGGACACGCCCAGCTGGGCGACCTTCGACGAGGACGTCGACGTCCCGCCGTCGCGGCCGAACCTCTCGCCGGTCGCCGACGTGCCGGAGCCGCGCTCGGAAATCAATGGTCACATTCCGTCAGCGGCCGAACTCGAAGCGGAACTGGGCGATCCGTGGGCCGACGAGGAACGCGCGCTCGCCGAGGACCACGCCGACGGCGAGAACGACAGCGGCCCCGAGGAGCAGGACGAGCCGGACGAGGCGCCCCGCACCCCCAAGCCCGGCACGCCCAAGATCGACAAGAAGGCCAAGAGCGAAACCCCCCGGACCAGCGCCGGCGGGTACGACGGTCCCGCCGGGCTGACCGGCTACGACCAGCTCACCCTCCCGCAGCTGCGGGCCCGCCTGCGCCAGCTCTCGATCCCCCAGCTCGAGACGATCCTCGAGTACGAGCGCGCGCACGCCGACCGCTCGTCCTTCACCGGGATGCTGTCCCGCCGGATCGCCAACGCGCGCAAGACCGAGCAGGCCCAGGACGAGCCGGCCGAGGACGACGGCAAGGAAAACGGCGCGGAAGGCCGGTGACCGAAACCGAAGCGAGCACCGCCGAAAAGCCCTGGCCGGTCCGCACGGTCGCGCGCAAGATCGGCGACTGGGTCCACCGGCTCGGCAGCGTCTGGGTCGAAGGCCAGGTCACGCAGGTCAACTCCCGGCCGAACACGCAGACCGCGTTCCTGACGTTGCGCGACCCGTCGGCGGACGTCTCGATGTCGGTGACCTGCCCGAACTGGCTGATCCGCGAGATGGAGCCGCCGCTGCGCGAAGGCGCCAGCGTGGTGGTGCACGCGAAGCCGTCGTTCTTCTTCGGTCGCGGCACGATCAGCCTGCGCGCCGACCAGATCCGCGCCGTCGGCATCGGCGAGCTGCTGGCCCGGATCGAACGCTTGAAGAAGCTGCTGACCGCCGAAGGCCTCTTCTCGGCGCAGCGCAAGCGACCGATCCCGTTCCTGCCCCAGGGTGTCGGATTGATCACCGGCCGCGCGTCGGCGGCCGAGCGGGACGTCCTGGTCAACGCCCAGACCCGGTGGCCGCACGTCCGGTTCAAGGTCATCAACACCGCGGTGCAGGGCTCGCAGGCCGTTCCGCAGGTGATGCGCGCGCTGCGCATCCTCGACGCCGACCCGGACATCGACGTCATCGTCATCGCCCGCGGCGGCGGCAGCGTCGAGGACCTGCTGCCGTTCTCCGACGAGGCCCTGTGCCGCGCGGTGTCTGCCGCCGGGACGCCGGTGGTCAGCGCCATCGGGCACGAGCCCGACACCCCCTTGCTCGACTACGTCGCCGACCTGCGGTGCTCGACGCCGACCGACGCGAGCAAGCGGATCGTGCCGGACCACCGCGAGGAGACCGAGCGGGTCCGGCAGATGCGCGACCGCGGGCGCCGCGCCCTCCACGGCTGGGTCGACACGCAGACGCGCCTGCTGACCCAGCTGCGCAGCCGCCCGTCGCTGGCCGACCCGCTCGGCCCGGTCCAGCGGCGCCAGGACGACGTCGACGTCCATCGCGAACGCGCGCGCCGCGCCATGCTGACGCTGCTCGCCAAGGACCAGGCCGAGCTCGCGAGCTCACGGGCCCGGCTCACCGCGCTCGGCCCGGCCGCGACGCTGGCCCGCGGCTACGCGGTCGTGCAGTTCCTCGACGCCGAAGGCAACCTCCAGGTACTCCGCTCCGTCTCCGAAGTCGAGGCCGGTGCCCAGCTGCGCGTGCGCGTGGGCGACGGTGCGATCGGCGCGGTGGCGGAAGGAGAACAGGGGTGACGCTGAAGGCGGCGACGTTCCTCCCCCTCACCATGGACGCGGCCCGGCGCTCGGGCTCGCGTCCGCTGCTGGACCAGGCGATGCGCACCGACCGGGCGGCGGCGGAATGCTGGACGGCGCTGCTCGCCGGCTGCGGCGGCGCGGCCCGCCGCGAGCTGGGCCCGCAGCTGCGGCGGCTGTCCGAAGCGACGTCGACGCAGGTCGGCTCGCGCTGGTGGTTCGCCGAGGGCGCCGGGCACCGCATGCGGGTGGCGGGCGCGCAGGAGAACCTCGAAGAGGCGATCGCGGAGGGTGACGGACAGGAGTTCGCGCTGGCGTTCGTCGGGTACGACCACGCGATGGCGAGCGCGGTAGTGTGCGCGACCAGCTACCCATCCCGGAAGGTCGGAGAACGCCCAGCGTGAGCGAAGCAGCCAGCGAGGAACTCGGCTACGAGCAGGCCCGCGACCGGCTGGTCGAGGTCGTCCGCGAACTCGAAGCCGGCGGTCTGTCCCTCGAGCAGTCGCTCGCGCTGTGGGAGAAGGGCGAGAAGCTCGCGAAGGTCTGTGAGCGCCATCTCGAAGGCGCCCGCGAACGCATCGAGGCCGCTCTGGCGTCCGTCGAGGACGAAACCGGCGACGGCCAGTGACGTTTGCCATGCCGTGGGCGACTGGATCGACTCGCGGTATCTGAGAGACTGGTCGTCCGCCGAACTCCGCTTCCCCGGGAGGCCCGCATGACGACCCCCAGCGCCCCACGACACCGTGAAGCGCCCGACCGCAACCTCGCGATGGAGCTGGTCCGGGTGACCGAGGCCGCCGCGATGGCCGCCGGCCGCTGGGTCGGCCGCGGCGACAAGATCGGCGGCGACGGCGCGGCCGTCGACGCGATGCGCCAGCTGGTGTCGACGGTGTCGATGCGCGGGGTCGTGGTGATCGGCGAGGGCGAGAAGGACGAAGCGCCCATGCTGTTCAACGGCGAAGAGGTCGGCAACGGCGACGGGCCGGACTGCGACGTCGCGGTCGACCCGGTCGACGGCACGACGCTGATGGCCAAGGGCATGCCGAACGCCCTCGCGGTGCTGGCGGTCGCCGAGCGGGGCGCGATGTTCGACCCGTCCGCGGTGTTCTACATGGAGAAGCTGGCCGTCGGGCCGGAGGCCGCGGGCAAGGTGGAGCTCGGCGCGCCGATCGCGGAGAACATCCGGCGCGTGGCCAAGGCGAAGAACAGCAGCGTCGGCGACGTCACGGTGTGCGTCCTCGACCGGCCGCGCCACGAGCAGATCGTCAAGGAGATCCGCGACGCGGGTGCGCGGATCCGGTTCATCTCCGACGGCGACGTCGCGGGCGCGATCGCCGCGGCCCGGCCGACCACCGGCGTCGACATGCTGATCGGCATCGGCGGAACGCCGGAAGGCATCATCGCCGCCTGCGCGATGAAGTGCCTCGGCGGCGAGTTGCAGGGCCGGCTCTGGCCGAAGGACGACGCCGAGCGCGAGAAGGCCATCGCCGCCGGTCACGACCTCGACCGCGTGCTGCTGAACGACGACCTCGTGACCGGCGACAACGTCTTCTTCTGCGCCACCGGCGTCACCGACGGCGACCTGCTGCGCGGCGTCCACTACCGCGAGGGCGGCGCGACGACGCAGTCCATCGTGATGCGGTCCAAGTCCGGGACCGTCAGAATGATCGACGGCTACCACCGGCTCACCAAGCTGCGGGCGTACTCCTCGGTCAACTTCGACGGCCACCTGGACGCGCCCGACGACGACGTCGTTCCCCCGCTGCCGTAGAAGGAGTTCCGTGCCCAGGCGACTACTGGCCCTGCTGGTCCTGGTGTTCGCCCTGGTCCCCGCCACCGCGTCGGCCGAACCCGCCATCGTCGGGGGCGGCGACGCCGACCAGCCGTACCCGTTCGCGGTGTCGCTGCACTCCTCGACCGGCAAGCTGTTCTGCGCCGGCGCGCTGATCGCCCCGGCCTGGGTGGTCACGGCGGCGCACTGCGCGTTCGACAAGACCCCGGCCGGGATCTCCGTGCGGGCGGGGACCACCGATGTGGGCCAGGGCGGCGAAGTCGCCCAAGTCGCGGACATCGTCGTGAACCCGGCGTTCAACACGCAGAGCCCAGCGGGCGACATCGCGCTGCTGCGGCTGGCGACGCCTGCGACGGCGGCCCCGATCGGCTTGGCGACGGCCGCGGCGCCCGGCACGGCCACGCGGATCCTCGGCTGGGGCCAGACCTGCCCGAAGGTGAACTGCGGCCAGATCCCCGCGACGCTGCAGCAGCTCGACACGCACATCGTCGAGGGCACGAAGTGCACGTCGGTGTTCGACGGCACGGCCGAACTGTGCACGGACAACCCTGGTGGCAAGGCCGGAGCGTGCTTCGGCGACTCCGGTGGCCCCGAGGTCGTGCGCGACGGCGACCACTGGCTGCTCGTCGGCGTCACGAGCCGGCCGGGCAACAACGACCCGGTGTGCGCGTCGGCGCCGTCGATCTACACGTCCGTCGTCGCGTACGCGCCGTGGATCGCGGAGAAGACGAAAGTCTGACCTACTGTGCCGGATTACTACTCCGCGTTGCTGGAGTGGCCCGGGAACAGGTGGGCGTCCGGGTCGAGCGCGACGGCGATGTTGTTGACAGCCGTCGCGGCCTCGCCGAAGCCGGTCGCGATGAGCTTCACCTTCCCCGGGTACGCGGCGACATCGCCGGCGGCGTAGACGCGTTCGCGCGCGGTCGCCATCGTCGAGTCGACCGCGATGGCGCGGTGGTCGATCTCCAGGCCCCAGCTCTCGATCGGGCCGAGGTCGGCGGTGAACCCGAGCGCCGCGACGACGGCGTTGGCCGGCAGCCGCTCGTCTCCGGCGCCCTTGATCGAGAGGTCGACGGCTTCGAGAGCGCCGCTCTCGTTCTCGACGAACCGCGTGACCTCGGCGTCGGTGATGATCCGGGTGCCGAGTTCGCGCGCCTGCCGGACGATCGACTCGGCCGCGCGGAACTTGGCGCGGCGGTGCACGAGCGTCACGCTCGCCGCGACGGGGTGCAGGGCGAGGATCCAGTCGAACGCCGAGTCGCCGCCGCCGACGACCACGACGTGCTGCCCGGCGTGCACCTGCAGCGACGGGACGAAGTGGACCATGCCGCGCCCGAGCCAGCCGTCGCCGGCGGGCAGCGGGCGCGGGGTGAACTCGCCGATGCCCGCGGTGATGAGGACCGCGCGGGCCTTGAGCGTCTCGCCGCCGTCGAGGGTCAGCTCGACACTGTCGCCGACGGTTTCAAGTTTCTCGGCCTTCCGGCCCAGCAGGTACTTCGGCTTGAACGGCGCGGCCTGCTTCACCAGCCCGTCGACGAGATCGCGGCCGCGGACCTCGGCGAACCCACCGACGTCGTAGATCATCTTCTCGGGGTACATCGCCGTCACCTGGCCGCCGGGCTCGGGCAGCGAGTCGACCACCGCCATGGACAGGCCGCGGAACCCGGCGTAGTAGGCGGCGAACAGGCCGGTCGGGCCCGCGCCGATGATCACGAGGTCGTAGGAGTCCCCAGGGACTTCAGTCATGCTCGCTCCAGCCAGTGGTGGATGGCGGTGATCGAGAACACATCCGATCCTAGCCGGATCGGAGTTCACTCGACGGCGTGCGACACAGGCGTCCCGTCGACCGGCGGCCACCGTGGGGCGTGCGTCGGACGGTGCTGAGCGCCGACCACTGCGCCGGCGATGTCTTGAATGACTCATCCAGGTCTTCGGAGGTCTTGAATGAGTCATTCAAGACCTCCGGCGGAGCGGCCGTCACGCACCCCTGTGGCCGCACACCTGCCGCGGCGCAGGGTGCCTCTCCAGCCGATCCGCGAACCCGAGCACTCCGTAAGAGGGTGCGCAACGCCACCACGCGGTGACTCGCGAACAGGTCCAGAATCGGTGTCATGGCTGACCAGGAATACCGGATCGAACACGACACGATGGGCGAGGTCCGCGTGCCGGCCGACGCGCTCTACCGGGCGCAGACCCAGCGGGCCGTCGAGAACTTCCCCATCTCCGGCCGGGGCCTGGAGCGCGCCCAGATCCGCGCGCTCGGCCTGCTCAAGGCCGCCGCCGCGCGCGTGAACCTCAAGCTGGGTGTACTCGACGCCGACGTCGCTGAGGCCATCGCCAAAGCCGCTGACGAGGTTGCCGAGGGCGCCCACGACGCGCACTTCCCCATCGACGTCTTCCAGACCGGCTCGGGGACGTCGTCGAACATGAACGCCAACGAGGTCATCGCGACCCTCGCGTCCCGCGCCCTCGGCAAGGACGTGCACCCGAACGACCACGTCAACGCGTCGCAGTCGTCGAACGACACCTTCCCGACGACCATCCACGTCGCCGCGACCGAAGCCGTCCTCAAGGACGTCATCCCCGCGCTCGAGTACCTCGCCGGCGCCATCGAGGTCCGCGCCGCGGAGTGGGCCGACGTCGTGAAGTCCGGCCGCACGCACCTGATGGACGCCGTCCCGATCACCCTCGGCCAGGAGGCCGGCGCGTGGGCGTCGCAGATCCGGTTCGGCATCGAACGGCTGAAGTCGGGCCTGCCGCGCCTCGGCGAGCTGCCGATCGGCGGCACCGCCGTCGGGTCGGGCCTCAACGCGCCGGACGGCTTCGGCTCGAGCGTGGCGGCCGAACTCGCCACCGTGACCGGGCTGCCGCTGACCGAGGCCCGCGACCACTTCGAGGCGCAGGCGACGCAGGACAGCGTCGTCGAGACGTCCGGGCACCTGCGCACGCTCGCCGTGTCGCTCAACAAGATCGCCAACGACCTGCGCTGGCTGGGTTCCGGCCCGCGCACCGGCCTGGCCGAGCTGGCGCTGCCGGACCTGCAGCCGGGCTCGTCGATCATGCCGGGCAAGGTCAATCCGGTCATCCCGGAGGCGACGCTGCAGGTGGTCGCGCAGGTGATCGGCAACGACGCGGCCGTCGCTTTCGCCGGTGCCGCGGGCAACTTCCAGCTGAACGTGAACCTGCCGGTGATCGCGCGCAACGTCCTCGAGTCGGCGCGCCTGCTCGCCGCGGTGTCGCGGTTGCTGGCGGACAAGGTCTTCGCGGGCATCACCGTGAACACCGAGCGCACCCGCACCTACGCCGAGGGTTCGCCGTCGATCGTGACGCCGTTGAACAAGTACATCGGCTACGAAGAAGCCGCCGCGACCGCGAAGCAGGCCCTGAAGGAGCTGAAGACGATCCGCGAGGTCGTCATCGAGCGCGGCTATGTGAAGGACGGCAAGCTCACCGAAGAGCAGCTCGACGAAGCGCTCGACGTCCTCCGCATGGCCCGCGGCGGCAAGTGACCCGCTACCGCCGGCGCAGGCGCGCGTCCGCCAGCGCCGGCGGGGTGTAGTCCTTCTCGGCCGAGTTCAGGTCGGTGCCCGGCGGGACGATCTCGTCGATCCGGTCCAGCACCTCGTCGTCCAGCACGAGGTCCGCGCCGGCCAGCAGGTCGTCGAGCTGGGCCGGGGTGCGCGGGCCGATGATCGCCGACGTCACGCCCGGATGGGCCCGGACGAACGCCGTCGCCAGGTGCGTGAGCGGCCGGCCCAGGTCGTCGGCGATCTTCTTCAGCTGCGCGATCGCCTCGAACTTGACGGCGTTCGCGGGCAGCGCCGGGTCGAACTTGTGCGCCTGCAACGTCCGGCGGCCTTCGGAAAGGTCCACATCGGACGGTTTCAGATAGCGACCCGACAGCCAGCCGCTGGCGAGCGGGCTCCACGTCAGCACGCCCATGCCGTACTTCTGCGCGGTCGGCAGCACCGCGGCCTCGATCGCCCGGTTGAAGATCGAGTACGGCGGCTGCTCGGCGCGGAACCGCGCCAGGCCACGCTTTTCCGCCACCCACTGGGCTTCCACGATCTGCTCGGCCGGGAAGTCCGACGACCCGATCGCGCGCACCTTGCCGGACCGCACGAAGTCCGTCAGCACCGAAAGCGTTTCCTCGATGTCGGTCGTCGGGTCCGGCCGGTGGACCTGGTAGAGGTCGACGTAATCGGTGTCGAGCCGCCGGAGGCTGTCGTCCAGCGCCCGGGTCAGCCAGCGCCTCGAGAGCCCGCCCTGGTTGGGATCGGAGCCCATCTGGAAGAAGCCCTTGGTGGCCAGCACGACCTCGTCGCGGCGGCCCTTCAGCGCCTTGCCGACGATCTGCTCGTTCTCGCCTTCGCTGTACATGTCCGCGGTGTCCCAGAAGTTGACCCCCGCGTCCAGCGCGGTGTGCAGCATCCGCACGCCCTCTTCGTGGTCGGGGTTGCCCCACTTGCCCAGCATCATCGCGCCGAACGCGTACTCGCTGACCGAGATGCCCGTGCCGCCCAAAGTTCGTCGTTTCATGCCTCCACTCTGGAAGCGGCGAGCGGGCCGGACCAGGTCACGCTCAACCTGGGTCCGGCAGTACCAGGCGGGGAGCCGCGAGCCGGGGATACTGGAGGCATGAGTGACGCAGCCGAGCTGGGCGCCTTCCTGAAGGCGCGCCGCGCCGTCCTCGACCCCGCCGACCTGGGCCTGCCGCCCGGGATCACGCAGCGGCGCGTCAAGGGCCTCCGCCGCGAGGAGCTGGCACAGCTGTCCGGGATCAGCGTCGACTACTACACGCGGCTGGAGCAGGGCCGCGCGAAGAACGTGTCGGACGCGGTCCTCGACGCGCTGGCCCGCGCGTTGCGGCTCAACGCCGATGAGGAGGCCTACCTGCGCAACCTCGCCGCGCCGAAGCGCCGTGACGAACGTGCGCCGCAGCGGGTCCGGCCCGAGCTGCAGCAGCTGCTCGACGCCATCCAGGCGCCGGCGTTCGTCTTCGGGCGCTACATGGACGTGCTGGCGTGGAACGCGCTCGGCGGCGCGGTCGCGTTCGCCTTCGCCGACCTGGACGAGCGCAACATGCCGAAGCTGATCTTCCTCGACGAGCGCGCGAAGCAGCTGCACCCGGAGTACGACGCGGTGTGCCGCGAGCTCGTCGCGAACCTGCGCGCGGAGAGCGGGCGCCACCCCGGCGACCCGCGGTTCGCCCAGCTCATCGGCGAGCTTTCGCTGGCCAGCGAGCAGTTCCGGAAGCTGTGGGCCGAGCACGCGGTGCAGGAGAAGGCACAGGGCTGGAAGGTGCTGCGGAACCCCGTCGTCGGCGAGCTGCGGCTGCGTTACGAAACGCTGCGCCTGCCCCAGGATCCCGACCAGGGCATGGTGGTCTACCACGCCGAACCGGGGTCGGAGACCGAACGCGCGCTCGGCCTGCTGGCCAGCTGGATCGCCTCCGATGAACGACCGGTGAACACTCGGTCGTCGCAACCCCACGCCGGGTGAGCGCTGCCTAGGCTGCTTGACCTGGGGAGTCAGGGGTAGAGGAGCGGCACGGTGGGCGTCGGCGCGACGATGCAGTCACTCGCCGAAATCCTGAGCTCGGACTCGGGCAGCCTCGTCCTCGGGCTCGCCGCGCTGGTCGCGATCGCCGCGCCGTTCATCGACCGCTACTTCATCCGACGACGCCGGCTGACGTTCCGCGTGCTCTACAACTCCAAGATCGGGCTGTCCCCGATCGACCTGCACGACGGCGAGAACGGGTCCGCGCAAGCGGATCCGCAGCTGGAGCGGACCGCGCGGCTGCTGAACCGGATGAGCATCGTCGTCATCCGGATCCACAACACCGGCGGCTTCGACATCGCGCCGGGCGACTTCGAGATCCCGCTGTCGTTCACCTTCGGCAGCCGGATCGTCTGGGACGCGCGGGTGTCCGACGCCACCGACGACGGCCTGCGCCAGCACGTCCGCGACGGCCTCGAGTTCTTCACGCGGGAGACGCCGCAACGGCCGGTCGAAGGCGTGAAGCTCTCACGGGTGCGCGCGCTGCTCCCGAAACGGCTGGCCGGGCTCGCCGCGTCCGAAGTCCCGCCCGAGGCGCCGGAATGGCACGGCGTGCGGTTCGCCCGGCTTTCCTTGAAGCGCAAGGAAAAATTCAAGCTCGTCGTCGTGCTGCGGGAGTCCGACGGCCACGACGGCGAGATCAGCAAGGAGATCGACCACCACGCCCGGCTCGCCGCCGGCCGGATCAAGGACGACCGCAAGCAGCGCCGGTTCGGCTGGCCGGTCATCACGACGGCGGTCGGCGTGCTGCTGACCGGCGCCCTGCTGGCGACGCTGCTCGTCTCGTGGTCGCGGCCGAGCGACTCCGCGCAGTGCGCCACCGGGAAGCTGTCGGTCGAAGGGTCGAGCGCGTTCGTGCCGATCATCGACAGTGTCGCTGCCGAGTACCACGGCCAGTGCGACGGCGCGGCCATCACGACCCGCGCGACCGGCAGCGTCACGGGTGTCCGCGCGCTCGCCCCGTTAGACGCGGCGGGCAAGGACGAGCTGGCGGTGCTCTCGGACGGCCGGTCCGGCGAAGCGGGCCCCGATCTCGAGGCCAAAGCCGTCGCGGTGGTCGTGTACAGCCTGGTCGTCAACCGCGCCGCCGGCGTCGACCGGCTGACGACCCAGCAGGTCAAGGACATCTTCAGCGGCCGGGTGCGGAACTGGGACCAGCTGCGGCCGGGGCCGTCGGTGCCGATCGGGATCGTCGGGCGCGGGCAGGAGTCGGGTACGCGCAAGACGTTCGAGCAGAAGGTGCTCGGCGGCGCGGAGGACCGGCTGACGTCGGACTCGTGCCGCAAGCCGGAGCGTGACCCGGCCGCGGCGACCACGCGCTGCGAGCGCGGCACGACCGCCGAGGTGCTCACGGAGGTCGGCGCGGTGCCGGGCGCGATCGGGTACGCCGACGTCCCGGCGGCCAAAACAACCGCGGCACGCGACCAGCAGGTGACGATCGTGCAGCTCGACGGCCACTACCCCGACGTCACGACCGTCGACGCCGGCTACCGGTTCTGGACCGTCGAGTACCTCTACACGAAGGGCGTGCCGGCGAACGGGAGCGTGCTGAAGCGGTTCCTGGACTACCTGGCGAGCCCGACCGCGCGGGCCGAGCTGCAGGACGCCGGATTTGTGCCGTGCGTGGCCAAGGACGGCCTGCTCGACCCCGTCTGCACCAGGGCGGACATCTGATCAGCAAGAAATTGTCGGTGGTCCGGGTCATGATGTCCGGGTGTTGCTGAGCGAGATAGTCCGGGCGTCCGCCGAGCTGGCGGCGACGAGGTCCAGGAAGGCGAAGATCGCCATCCTGGCCGCACTGCTGCGTGCGGCCGAGCTCACCGAGCTGGCCACGGTGATCGCGTACCTGACCGGGCAGACGGCGCAGGACCGGCTGGGTGCGGGCTGGCGCACCCTCGCCGGGCTCGGCGCGTCGCCCGCCGCCGAGTCCGCGGTCACGGTGCTGGAGGTCGACGCGGCCTTGACCTCGGCCGCCGGGGTGGCGGCGGGCACGGGGTCGTCGACGCGGCGGCAAGAGGTCCTGCGAGCGCTGTTCGTCCGGCTCACCGAGGCCGAGCAGCAGTTCCTGTTCCGGCTGGTCACCGGCGAGCTGCGGCAGGGCGCGCTGGAGGGCGTGATGGTCGACGCGATCGCGGCGGCGGCCGACGTGCCGGCCGTCGACGTGCGGCGGGCGTTCATGCTGTCCGGGAAGCTGGGCGTCTCCGGGGTCGCGGCCATGACCGGCGGGCAGGCGGCGCTGGCGGAGTTCCGGCTGACGCTGGGCACGCCGATCAAGCCGATGCTGGCGTCGCCGGCGGAGTCGCTGGACGAAGCGGTCGCCGAGCACGCCGAAGCGATCGTCGAGTACAAGATGGACGGTGCGCGGATCCAGGTGCACCGCCAGGGCGACGAGGTGCACGTCTGGACGCGGACGCTGCGCGAGATCACCGGGAGCGTCCAGGAGCTGGTCGAGCTCGTGCGGGCGCTGCCGTGCGAGTCCGTGGTCCTCGACGGCGAAACGCTGGCGCTCACCGACGCCGGACGGCCGCGGCCGTTCCAGGACACGATGAGCCGATTCGGCAGCACGCGTGACGAGCAGGTGAAGGCGCTGCTGCTGCGGCCGTACTTCTTCGACTGCCTGCACCTCGACGGCGTCGACCTGCTGGACGCCCCCTTGTCCGAGCGCAACGCGGCGCTGCGCAAGGTCGCCGGGGCGCACGTGATTCCCGGCGAGGTCGGCACCGAACGGGCGGACGCGGTGCTGGAAGCGGCGATGGAGGCCGGCCACGAAGGGGTGATGGTCAAGGACCTGGCGTCGCCGTACGCGGCGGGGCGGCGCGGCCGGGCGTGGCTGAAGGTCAAGCCGGTGCACACGATCGACCTGGTGGTGCTCGCGGCGGAGTGGGGTCACGGCCGGCGCACGGGCTCGCTGTCGAACCTGCACTTGGGCGCCCGCGATCCGGACGGCGGCCCGCCGATCATGGTGGGCAAGACGTTCAAGGGCATGACCGACGAGCTGCTGGCGTGGCAGACGAGGACGTTCCAGGAGATCGAGACCCACCGCGACGACTGGACGGTGTACGTCCGGCCGGAGGTCGTGGTGGAGATCGAGCTGGACAGCGCGCAGGTGAGCACGCGCTATCCCGGCGGGCTCGCGCTGCGGTTCGCGCGGGTGGTCCGTTACCGCCCGGACAAGGACCCGGCGGACGCGGACACGATCGACACGGTCCGCGGCCTGCTCCACGGCGACCGCTCGGAAGGGAGCTGACTACGAAAGTATCGATCACGACATCGCGCGTCTTCGGGGTGCTTTCCTCCTAAAAGGAAAGACGAAAGTCGATGTTGCCTTCTCCCGCTCCTGAGCAGAGTGGCTGACGGAGTTTCCTTCAGCCACGGGAGAAAAGCATGAGATTGCGCGCTGTGTCCGGCTTGCTCGCGAGCACCACCCTGCTCGTGACCGCGTTCGCGGCGCCCGCCGGCGCCTCGCCCGTGCCGAGCACGCCGAACGCCGGGCACGAGCCGTCGAAGCACCACTTCTCGGCGGCCGCGCAGTCGTTCGTCGGCGCCGACACCGTGCAGAAGCGCGTCACCAAGCTGGAAGCGGCGATGGCGTCGCTGCCGAAGGAGAGCACCGCGTACAACGCGACGAAGCTGTGGAACGCCGGCATCACCGGCGCGGGCAGCACCGTCACGACGCTGGTGTCCTTCGGCGACGACCAGGTCAAGCAGGTCCTCGACACGTACTCGAAGAACCACGGCCTGCCGCCGGCGAACGTCGAGGTCATCGAGCCGTCCGGCGCGGTGCCCGCGTGCACCGACCCCGGCGTCGACACGGCCACCTGCCAGGGCTGGGGCGGCGAGACCGACCTCGACGTCACGATGATGCACGCCATGGCGCCGAACGCGAAGATCATCGTCGCGGCGACGCCGGTCGCCGAGACGCAGGGCTTCACCGGCCTGCCCGAGATGATGCACGCGGTCGACTACCTGACCGAGCACAAACTGACCGACGTCATCTCGATGAGCTTCGGCACCACGGAAGAGAATTTCCCGTCGTTCGACTCGATCAAGACGCTCGACCCGGCGCTGGAGCGCGCGAGCAAGGCCGGCATCACGATGGTCGCGTCCTCCGGTGACGACGGCCCGACCGGCGGCTACCTCTACGGCCCGGGCAACTACCCGTACCGCGTCGCGAGCTGGCCGGCGTCCGACCCGCGCGTCACGACGCTCGGCGGCACGCAGCTGCACCTCGACGCGAGCGGCACCCGCACCAAGGCGGACGACGTCGTGAACGTCGCCGACAACGGCTTCTCCGAAGGCGCCGGTCTGTCGAAGACCTACGCGCGGCCGAACTGGCAGGACGGCGTCAAGAAGATCACCGGCAGCAAGATGCGCTCGTTCCCGGACATCAGCATGGAAGGCGTCTACGGGACGTCGCAGTCCGCGCCGCTGTTCGCCGGCGTGCTCGCGCTCGCGGTGCAGGCCAAGCACGGCAAGCTCGGCCAGATCAACCCGGCCCTGTACACGAAGCTGGGCCCGGCGGGCGCCAAGGCGGGCATCGTCGACGTCACCGAAGGCGACAACAGCCAGGACGGCGTCACCGGATTCACCGCGGCGAAGGGCTTCGACATCGCCAGCGGCTGGGGCACGGTCGACGCTTCGGTCTTCGTTCCCGCTCTGGTGAAAGCGCTGCGTTGACAAACACCGTGCTGACCGGTTGACCGGAATCAACGGCATTCGGTTTATTCGACGCGTGCCATGACAGGAATTTTCCCCACAGATCGCGGGGTCGTCCGTCAGTACGATGCTGCTCCTTGGCAGACCCGCTCAGTCCCCGAGCGGTCATGGAGGAGCACAAGTGGCAAGCAAGGAACAGCTCAAAGCGGCCATCCACGCCGCCTTCGACTCGGCCGTCGAAGGCGGCGCCGGATTCACGAAGGTTTATGCCGCGGAAATCAAGCAAAAGAACTTCATCGTTTTCCGCACCACCACCGTCAGCAATTTCGCTATCGGTTTCCGGCCGGGATCGACCGATCTCGTCATCGTCCCGGTCGAAGAAAAGGGCGGAGCGATCACGGCGGGCACCCCGCTGACGATCACGGACGCGAACCGGGCGTCCGTGAAGAAGCGTGATCTGCAGGGCCGGTTCGTGATCAAGACGACCGACGGGCAGAGCTTCAAGCTCAGCATCCTCCCCTCCGTCCCGAAGCTTCTCGCCGCCAGCTACCAGCTGCCCGTCGAGCAGAAAGCCGAGTACGAGGCGTTCACCACCCTCCGGGACGCCCTCACCACGGCCTGACGACCGAGCGCCCCGGTGTCACCGCACCGGGGCGCGTCCCGCACCGGCGACGGCGGGCGCATTCGTCCACAGTGGAACTATCCTCCGGGGATGCGCAGCGAAAAGCTCACCCGCGCCTGGTTCGCGGTCACCGCCGTGGTCACGCTGACCGGGCTCGTCACCCAGGTGATCGCGACCGCGACCGATCCCGGTGGCCGAGTCGCGAACCTGCTTTGCTTCTTCACCATCGACTCGAACCTGCTGGTCGCCGTGACCTCGGCGCTGGTCGCCCTCGCCGGCAACCGCGGCAAGCTGTTCGCCGTCCTCTGGCTCGACGCGCTCGTCGGCATCATCGTGACGGGCATCGTCTACCAGGTCGCCCTCGCCGGGCTGTACGAGCTGCACGGGCTTTCGCTGTTCTCCGACACCATGCTGCACAAGGTCACGCCGATCCTGTTCGTCCTCGGCTGGCTCGTCGCCGGCCCGCGCGGCGCCCTGACCTGGCGCACGGTCTGGTGGTCGCTGCTCTACCCGTTGGCCTGGCTCGCCTTCACGCTGCCGCGCGGCGCGATCACCGGCTTCTACCCGTACCCGTTCGTCGACGCCGCCGCGCTCGGCTACGGCCGCGTGACCCTCAACTGCGTCGTCATCGGCCTGTTCTTCACCGTGCTCGCCATCGGCGCGCTCCTCCTCGACGGCCGACTGTCCAAGAAATCGTTGACAATCTCGGCGACAACGCCGTAGCGTCCCGACCCGGCAACTTCCCTCCGTGCAGAGGAGACGTGCAATGCCGGGTCTCAAGCGCTGCCTCACCGCCGCTTTCCTTCTCCTCGTAGCCCAGCCGGCCGTCGCCGACGCACGTCCGGTGACCTCGAACGGACTCCGGGACCTCCCCGCCGTACGACCCGTGATGACCTGCGGAGACGTCCCGAAGCTCGACCTGGACGGCGTCACCGACGCGAAGGTGACGATCCAGTCCGCGACCGTCGTGACCACCGGTACTCCGGCGCCCTACTGCGAGGTGAAGGGCACGGTCGCGCCCGCGAACACCGTCGTCGTCCGCCTGCCGATCGACGGCTGGACCCAGCGGTACGTCCAGACCGGCTGCGGCGGCCTGTGCGGCAGCGCGAACATCAACTACGGCCAGGCGTCGACGTGCCCGCTCGTCGTCGACGGCACGCTCGCGAGCGCCACCACCGACATGGGCCACCAGGGCCGGAACGACGGTTCCTGGGCCTTGGACAACCCCCAGGCGCAGATCGACTTCGCCTACCGCGGCGTGCACGTGACCTCGCAGGTCGCCAAGGCGCTCATCAGCCGGTTCTACGGCCGCGGCCCGGCCTACTCCTACTTCACGGGCTGCTCCGACGGCGGCCGCGAAGCGCTCATGGAGGCTCAGCGCTACCCCGGCGACTTCGACGGCATCGCCGCCGGTGCGCCCGCCAACGACATGGCCGTGCAGAACACCTTCCACCACGCGTGGAACGTCGTCGCCAACCTCGACCTGGACGGCCACGCGATCCTGCTCGCCGGCAAGCTCCCGCTCGTCCACACCGCCGTGCTCAACGCGTGCGACGCACTCGACGGACTGCGTGACGGCCAGCTCGACGATCCCCGGCTGTGCTACTTCGACCCCGCCACGCTCGGCTGCGCGTCCGGCCAGGACCCGGCGACCTGCCTCAGCCCAGCCGAGGCGGCCGTCGTCCGCAAGCTGCACGACGGCGCCACCGACGCGCAGGGCCGCCGCCTCGAGCCCGCGATCGCGCACGAGTGGGGTTCGGAACTCGAGTGGTCGCTGTTCGTCCCGGCGACGCCGACCGGGCCGTCGGCCAGCGCGAACTTCGCCCTGTCCTACCTGCGCTACCTCGCGTTCCCCGGCGCGCAGAACCCGGACTTCCAGCTGTCGGACCTGAAGTTCACGGTGGCGTCGTTCTGGAAGACCGTCCAGTCGTCGAGCTACCTGGCGGCGATGGACCCCTACCTGACGCGCTTCCAGCGCGGCGGCGGGAAGCTGCTGCTCTGGCACGGCTGGAACGACCAGCACATCTCGCCGCAGTCGACGCTCGCCTACTGGGACGCCCTGCGTCGCGAGACCCGCGTCGACGGCTTCGCGCGGCTGTACCTGTTCCCCGGCGTCGCGCACTGCGGCGGCGGCGACGGCCCGAACACCTTCGACGTCCTGACGCCGGTGATGGCCTGGGCCGAGAGCGGCAAGCCGCCCGGCAAGGTGGTCGCGTCGAACGCGACGCGCAGCCGTCCCGTCTTCCCGTACCCGGCGGTCGCCCGCTACGACGGCACCGGCAGCACCGACGACGCGGCCGACTTCGTCCCCTTCACGCCGCGCACCGAGCCCGGACCCGGCTACCACTGGGTCGGCGAGCGCCTCTACTCCGGCGACTACCGGACGTGGTGCCGGGTCGTCGGCGGCGAACTCGTCTGCCGGCCCGCGAAGACCTGGCTGACCGCGTTAGGGTCGGGCACATGACGGCGATCGTGCAGAACCTGGTGACGTCCGGCACCTTCCAGCTCGACGGGGGAAGCTGGGACGTCGACAACAACGTGTGGATCGTGGGCGACGACACGGCGGTGATCGTGATCGACGCGGCCCACGACGCGAAGGCGATCGAGAACGTCGTCGGCGAGCGGAAGCTGGCCGCGATCGTCTGCACCCACGCGCACAACGACCACGTCAACGCGGCCCCGGAGCTCGCCGCGGCCACGGGCGCGCCGATCCTGCTACACCCGGACGACCGGGTGCTCTGGGACCAGACGCATCCGGACCGCGCCCCGGACGGCGAGCTGAAGGACGGCCAGACCATCACGATCGCGGGCACGGCGCTGAAGGTCATCCACACCCCGGGGCACGCGCCGGGCGCGGTCTGCCTGTACGCCGAAGACCTCGGAGTCCTGTTCACCGGCGACACGCTGTTCCACGGCGGCCCGGGTGCGACGGGACGGTCCTATTCGGACTACCCGACGATCGTGAAGTCCATCCGCGAGAAGCTGTTCACGCTCCCGGAGGCGACGAAGGTGCACACCGGCCACGGCGAGGGCACGACGCTGGGCGCGGAGAAGACCGCTTCGAGCGGCTGGGACCAGGCTTAAGAGGTGTGCTTCCGGGCGACGAGGGCGAACTCCTCGATCGCCCGGTCCAGCTCGAGCACGGCCTCCCGCACGACCGGCGGCAGGTAGATCACGTCGAACTCGCCCTCGTCGAGTTCGTGGCGCACGTGGTGCAGGTCCATGTCCTTCTTCCGAACGTTCCTGGCCTCGTCGACCAGTTCATCCGGCCCGCTCATGACCAGGAGCCCGAAGAACGACCGCATCTGGGCGCGAGCCGTGTAGTACGAGTTCTCGAGTTCCGCTTCGTGCTCGGCACCATCCTTGGCGCTCGCCGCGTTCTCGCGCTGGCGGTGGGTCACGTTCAGGCTGACGTTGTGTTGCCGGGCTCGGGCGGCTGCTTCGATGAACCCTGCGCAGCGGTCGGCTCGGTCCTGCCGCAGCTTCGCGCGCCGGGCCGCGTTCAGCTTCAGCGGCTCGACCAACGCGCCCAACGTGACACCGGCCAGCGACGCGACGGCCGCGATGATCGCGGCACTCAACGCCGTCAGCACGTCAGCCGTGGCGCACTCGGCGACACCCGCACCCGCTGCTTCGCCTCTTCGGCCAGCTTTCGCGCCCACGCCTGCAACCCCGCCACGTCGATCCCGTGCGGGGGCTCACCCCGGAACGGCTCGATGTTCGCCGCCCCGCGCTCCAGCAGCGACGCCGCCCCGGCCGTGTTGCCGCGCGCCGCGTGCGTCAACCCGACCGCGAGCTGCGCCAGCCCGCGCCACAACTCCCGATCAGGCCCGTCGGTCGTCTTCCACGCGTCCTCGAAGACCTCGTGCGCGTGGAACGGCTTGCCGTCGTCGAGCAGCTGCTGGGCTTCCGCAAGCGTTTGCGCCGGGGTCCTCGCGATACCTTCCGGCTGACGCTCGACGCCGTCGGCGCCGTACGGCAGCGGCCGGCCGAGGCCGTCGCGCGGGCGTGCGTTGCGGGCCCGTCCCTCGGTGTCGCGGTCGCGGCGGCTCATGCCCCGATCCTGCCACGGGCCCGGCCGCGTTCGCCGTCTCCCGGAGAGCCACGTAGCCTGGGGACTCGTGCGTTTCCTCGACGGCCACCGGCCCGCCCACGACCTGACCTACGACGACGTGTTCCTGCTGCCGAACCGTTCGGACGTGGAGTCCCGCTTCGACGTCGACCTCTCCACCGCGGACGGCACCGGCGCGACCATCCCGATCGTCGTCGCCAACATGACCGCGGTCGCCGGCCGGCGGATGGCCGAGACCGTCGCCCGCCGCGGGGGCCTGGTGGTGCTCCCCCAGGATGTCGACAGCACCGCCGTCGCCGAGATCGTCGGCTGGGTCAAGAGCCGCCACACGGTGTGGGACACGCCGCTGGTGCTGACCGGCGGCGACGCGGTGGCCGACGCCCTCAACCTGGTCCACAAGCGTGCTCACGGCGCTGTCGTGGTCGTCGACGGCGAAGGCCGCCCGGTCGGCATCGTCGACGAGGCGGCCTGCGCGGGTGTCGACCGCTTCGCGCGTCTCGCCGACGTCGCGCAGCCCCCGGCCGTCGCGGTGCCGCTGGCCACGCCGGCGCGTCAGGTCTTCGAGCAGCTCCACAGCCACGGCGCTCAGCTCGCCCTGGGCCTGGACGCGGACGGCCGCCTCGCAGGCGTGCTGACCGCCGTCGGGGCGCTGCGCGCGGACATCTACACCCCGGCCGTCGACGGTGACGGCAGGCTGCGCGTCGCCGCCGCGGTCGGCGTCAACGGCGACGTCGCGGCGAAGGCCGAAGCCGTCCTCGGCGCGGGCGTCGACGTGCTGGTCGTCGACACCGCGCACGGGCACCAGGAGAAGATGATCGCCGCGCTGAAGGCCGTCCGGTCGGTGTCGCCGCAGGTCCCGGTGGTCGCCGGGAACGTCGTCACCGCCGAGGGCACGCGCGACCTGATCCAGGCCGGCGCCGACGTCGTCAAGGTCGGTGTCGGGCCGGGCGCGATGTGCACGACCCGGATGATGACCGGCGTGGGCCGCCCGCAGTTCTCGGCCGTCGCCGACTGCGCGGCCGCCGCGCGCGAGCTGGGCAAGCACGTCTGGGCCGACGGCGGCGTCCGCCACCCCCGCGACGTCGCGCTGGCGCTGGCCGCGGGCGCGTCCGCGGCGATGGTCGGCTCGTGGTTCGCCGGCACCTACGAATCCCCCGGTGACCTGCGGTTCGACGAGCAGGGCCGGCCGTACAAGGAGTCGTTCGGCATGGCGTCGAAGCGCGCTGTCGGCGCGCGGACGCGGACGGACAACGTCTTCGACCGCGCCCGGAAGGCGTTGTTCGAGGAGGGCATCTCGGCATCGCGGATGTCGCTCGACCCGGCCCGGCCGGGCGTCGAGGACCTGCTGGACTCGATCGGCTCGGGCGTCCGCTCTTCGTGCACGTACGCGGGCGCGCGCACCCTCGAAGAGTTCCACGAACGCGCGCTGCTGGGCGTCCAGTCGGCGGCCGGCTTCGCCGAAGGCCGTCCCCTCCCCTCCGGCTGGTAAAACGCCGTGAAGGCCACCTTGCGGAACTTGAAGTTCCTCAAGGTGGCCTTCACGAACTACTCCTAGCCGTGGTCCTCCAGCATCTCGGTGACCAGGGCCGCGATCGGCGAGCGCTCCGAGCGCGTCAGCGTGACGTGCGCGAACAGCGGGTGGCCCTTCAGCTTCTCGATCACCGCCGAGACGCCGTCGTGCCGGCCGACGCGCAGGTTGTCGCGCTGGGCGACGTCGTGCGTGAGCACCACCCGCGACGCCGTGCCGAGCCGCGAAAGCACCGTGAGCAGGACGTTCCGTTCCAGTGACTGCGCCTCGTCGACGATCACGAACGCGTCGTGCAGCGATCGGCCCCGGATGTGCGTCAGCGGGAGCACTTCGAGCATGCCGCGGTCGAAGACCTCGTCGAGGACCTCCTGGCTGACCAGCGCGCCGAGGGTGTCGAACACCGCCTGCGCCCAGGGCTGCATCTTCTCGCTCTCGGACCCGGGCAGGTAGCCGAGGTCCTGGCCGCCGACCGCGTAGACCGGCCGGAACACCACGACCTTGCGGTGCTGGCGGCGTTCCATCACGGCTTCGAGCCCGGCGCACAGCGCGAGCGCCGACTTGCCGGTGCCGGCCCGTCCGCCCAGCGAAACGATGCCGACGTCGGAGTCGAGCAGCAGGTCGAGCGCGACGCGCTGCTCGGCGCTGCGACCGTGCAGCCCGAAGGCCTCGCGGTCGCCCCGGACCAGCCGGATGCGCTTGTCCGCCGTGATCCGCCCCAGCGCGCTGGCCGTGCCCGCGAGCAGCCGCAGCCCGGTGTGGCAGGGCAGTTCGGCGAGCTCGTCCATGCCGTACTCGACCGGGTCGACGGTTCCGCCGCCGAACAGCGTGTCCAGCACGTCCTGCTCGACGTCGACGTCCGCCATGCCCGTCCAGCCGGACGGCGTGACCTCTTGCGCGCGGTACTCGTCGGCCTCCAGGCCCACGGCACCCGCCTTGACCCGCAGCGGGATGTCCTTCGTCACCAGGGTGACCGCCGGGAACTCCGCCGCCAGGTTGAGCGCGCAGGCGAGGATCCGGTGGTCGTTGGAGTCCGTCCGGAACCCGACCGGGAGCACCGTCGGGTCCGAGTGGTTCAGCTCCACCTGCAGCGTGCCGCCGTGGTCCCCGATGGGGAGCGGCGCGTCGAGCCTGCCGTACTGCCGGCGCAGGTCGTCGAGCATGCGCAGGGACTCCCGGGCGAACCAGCCGAGCTCCGGGTGGTGGCGCTTCGCCTCCAGTTCACTGATGACGACCAGCGGAAGCACGACCGCATGCTCGGCGAAGCGGGTCACCGCCCACGGGTCCGAAAGGAGGACCGACGTGTCGAGCACGTACATGTGCTGCTGGGATTGGGGCGAGGTCGAGGCTTTCTCCGGGCCAGGAGCGGCACCGGTCGAAGAACGGCCAGAGGCCTTACGGGGTAAACGCTGCGCAGTCACGACGGCATCTCCCTCGAGGGCGTGTGCACCTCACGCCCGCACTCGCTGGGCCGGGCACCTCCCTGGCTGGACCGTTCCTCCTGACCGGTGGGTCAGTCGGCGCGGCCACGAGGGCCGGGTGCCGGCCCCCTCGTGCGTCTCGTGGGCGGCTGCGCCGCCCCCTCGATCACCGTCACGACCAGGGCCTCCCGCGAGGACTCGCACGGAACGCGTGCCCTCACCTCGGAAGGTACCTACGAATGCCGGATCGCGCAGGGAGCCAACACGGTGATTCGCCAGATCGTCACCTCACTGTCGGTCGTCCGACATCGACGCCCGGTGATGCTCACCCTGTGTCACTGTCCCCTCGATCGATGCACACTCGTCGGAATGATCTTGCCGAAATTGCTGACCCGTTGTATTCACAAGATCGACTGAACGGCTTTTACCACGTTGGATTGCGCCGCGCATTTTCGGCAACCGAAAGAGAACCGGTCCGAGTGAAAGCACCTGCATCAGGCTCACACAATGGGCGTACAAGCCGTACGAGCTGCCTGATAGAGGGGTAATTTTCTCACTGCGGGACACACCACCGGTCCTCCGGTGCCCCGGATCCCAATAGTTCTACCTAGGAGTGTGCGAAGTGCTGAAGAAGGCTGGATTCGTGGCCGCCACCGCTGCGGGCCTCATGATGATCGGCAGCACCGCGTTCGCCGCGACGGGCGACACGACGGGCACCCCGGACCCGACGTTCGGCGACGCCTACGCGACGTTCATCGAGGGCGGCGGCGCCCTCGGCTACGGTGCGGCCTCCCTGGTCGCCGGTGCCTACACGGGCATCGCCACCACCCCGGCGCTGATCCTCCACTCGCTGGAGCACCACCACCACTGAGTGCGGAGCGCGAAGGGCCCCGGAGTTCGCTCCGGGGCCCTTCGACGTTTCCGGGGTCCGTTACGAACCGAACCGGCGGTGCCGCCAGGCGTAGTCGCGGATGGCGCGCAGGAAGTCGACACGGCGGAATGCGGGCCAATACGCCTCGGTGAACCAGAATTCCGAATGCGCGGACTGCCAGAGCAGGAATCCGGAAAGCCGTTGTTCGCCGGAGGTGCGGATGATGAGATCCGGGTCCGGCTGTCCCGACGTGTAGAGGTGCTCGGAGATGTGGTCGACGTCGAGGATCTTCGCGAGCTCGTGAATGGTCGTGCCCTCGTCGGCGTGCTGGAGCAGCAGCTTCCGCACGGCGTCCGCGATTTCCTGGCGCCCGCCGTAACCGACCGCGACGTTGACCTCCATCCCGGTCCGCCCCTCGGTGCGCGCGGCGGCTTCGCTGAGTCGCTTCGCGACCTCGGCGGGTAGCAGGTCGAGGGCGCCGACGATGCGCAGCTGCCAGCTCTTGCCGGGCGCGGCCAGCTCGTCGGTGACGTCGGTGATGATCTTCAGCAGGGGCGTGAGTTCGTCCGGGTCGCGGTTGAGGTTGTCGGTCGAGAGCAGCCACATGGTGACGACCTCGACGTCGGCCTCCTCACACCAGCTCAGGAAGTCCGCGATCTTCTTCGCGCCGGCCCGGTGCCCGTCCGCGACGTCCGAAAAGCCCGCTTCACGAGCCCAGCGGCGGTTGCCGTCGAGCATGATGGCGATGTGCCGGGGATGCCGGCCGGCGGCCTGCTGGATGAGGCGCCGGCCGTAGGCGCTGTACACGACGTCGGACAAGAAGGAGCGCACACTCACGTCGAGGAAGCCTACGCACCCGGTGTGAGGCGTGTGACTCGACCGCTGCCGGAGAACCCAGGGTCGCTTAACCTTGAAGGGTGAGCCTGACGACGGAACCACCCGAGCCCGTAGTGGATCTCCGCCCCCGGCTGCGCGGGCACATCCACTTCTGGACGTTCTTCGGCGCCCTCGCGGCAGCGGCGGCGCTGATCAGCGTGGCGGCGTCCACAGTGTCCTCGATCGCGACTCTGGCGACCTCGGTGTACGGCCTGACGGTGCTGGGCCTGTTCGGCGTGAGCGCGCTGTACCACCGCCGCCTGTGGAGCCCCCGCGCGTACAAGTGGATGAAGCGCGCGGACCACTCGATGATCTTTCTGTTCATCGCGGGCACGTACACGCCGTTCACGTTGCTGGCGATGTCCAAGCCGACGGGCTACGTGGTCCTGTCGATCGTCTGGGGCGGGGCTGTCGCGGGTGTGGCGCTGAAGATGCTGTGGCCGCACGCGCCGCGGTGGCTCGGGGTACCGATCTACATCGCACTGGGCTACGTCGCGGTGTTCGTGTTTCCGGAACTCTTTGCCCACGCCGGGGTCGCGGCTGTGGTGCTGCTTTGCGTGGGTGGCTTGTTCTACACGCTGGGGGCGGCGTTCTACGGGTTCAAGTGGCCCAACCACTGGCCGGATACCTTCGGGTACCACGAGTACTTCCACGCTTGCACGGTGCTTGCGGCTGTTTCGCACTACATCGCGATCTGGCTGGCCTTGTACGCCTGACGCCGAAGGGGCCTCGCTCGCACACCCCAGCGAACGAAGCCCCTCCGAACGAACACTTCAGCCGAACATTCCCGGCTGGTACTCCCCAGCGGGATTCCGGGCGATCACGTTCAGCCGGTTCCACGTGTTGATCTCCGCCACCAGGCAGACCAGCGCGCCGATCTGCTCGTCGTCGAAGTGCTTGCGGACCGCAGCCCACGTCTCGTCCGTGACGCCGGTGTGGTTGTCCGCCAGGCGGGTTCCCTCCTCCGCCAGCGCCAATGCCGCGCGCTCCGCCTCGGTGAACACCACTGCCTCGCGCCACGCTGCCACCAGCGCCAGGCGGACCGCCGTCTCGCCCGCCGCCGCCGCGTCCTTCGTGTGCATGTCCAGGCACATTCCGCAGCCGTTGATCTGGCTCGCGCGGATCTTCACGAGCTCCTGCGTCGCCTTCGGGAGGGACGACTCCTCGATCGGACGGGACGCCGCGATCAGGCGCTTGAAGAACTTGCTCGTGACCTCGTTCTCGAACATGTTGAAACGCGCTTCCATGACCGTTCCCTTCGTCGGTGTCACCCTCTTGACGACCCGCGCCGGGACGTTGTGACAGCCCGGGACGTGGCCCCGGTCACAGGGACCTGGGTTACACACCTTCGCGCCATCCCCCACGCCGCCGATCACGGCGGAGACACCCCGCGCGACCTGCGGGAACCACCACCTCCTTGCCCGTGGGCCACAAGCCAAACCACCACTTTCCGGGGTCACCCACGGGAGCACCACGACGGTTGCCGTGATCAAGAGTGCGGCCCACGGTGGCTCCTACAGACACCGACGCGCGAAAGGAGCAGCACCGCGATGGCCAAGACCATGCAGCCCCAGGAGCTCATCGACAGTGCCGTGGTCGACCCGGCCGGAAACAAGCTCGGGAAGGTCGGCAACGTCTACCTCGCCGACGCGACGCACCAGCCGGAATGGATCACCGTCAAGACCGGCCTGTTCGGCACCAAGGAGAGCTTCGTCCCGCTCTCGGGTGCGCACACCGACAAGGACGGCGTGCACGTCCAGGTCGACAAGGAAGCCGTCTCCGACGCGCCGCGCATCGACGCCGACGGGCACCTCTCCCCCGAGGAGAGCAACCAGCTCTACCAGCACTACGGCCTGCCGATGCCGCGCTCGTCGCAGGACGGCCGGATGGGTGACCGGACGCAGGGCCGGGACCCGGCCATGGGCGGCACCGGCCGCGGCCGGTCCGAAATGGACGCCGGCCGCGGGAAGCCCGGGATGGACGCCGGTCGCGGGAAGTCCGAAAAGGACGCCATGACGCGGTCCGAGGAGCGCCTGAACGTCGGCACCGAGCAGGTCGAGACCGGGCACGTGCGGCTGCGCAAGTACGTCGTCACCGAAGAGCAGCAGGTCACCGTCCCCGTCCGGCACGAAGAGG
>NZ_JBFBAG010000004.1:0-374723 GCF_040682155.1 Amycolatopsis sp. NPDC051371 | reverse complement strand
TCCACCACGGTGACCCGCGAGCCGAGCGCGGCGAACATCGACGCGTACTCGATGCCGATCACCCCGGCGCTAACACTGTTTCTCACTCACGACCACTTGCGCCGAGCGTCAGCCGAGTTCCTTGAGCTCCTGTTCGACAGCCGCGAGTTCGGCCTCCGAACCCTGGACCTTCGGGCCCGTGAACCACTTCCGGGCCGAAAGCACCCACCACAGCGCCGCGCCGCCGAGCACGACCAGGAACGCGATCGGCGTGTAGTTGAACGAATCCACCGTCACCGGCGACACCTGCGGCAACATGAACAGGAAGAAGATCAACACGACCCAGATCGTCGCGACGATGCCGACCGGCTTGCCCCAACGGCCGAGCGACCACGGCCCGGGCTCGAACGAGTCGCCGCGGCGGACTCGCAGGAACACCGGGATCACGTACGCCACGTACAGCCCCACCACGGCGATCGACGTCACCGCCGCGTAGGCCGTCAAGCTCCACAGGTACGGCAGGGCCAGGATCAGCGCGCCGCCCGCGCCGAGCCAGACGGCGTTCGTCGGCGTCTGCGTGCGCTTGTTGATCTTGTGCCAGAACTTCGACCCGGGGATCGCGCCGTCGCGGGCGAACGCGTAGATCATCCGCGAGTTCGCCGTCACCGACGCCATGCCGCAGAACAGCTGCGCGCCGATGCAGATCAGCAGCAGGAACTTGCCGGTGACCGCGCCGGTCGCGTCGATGAAGATCTGCGCGGGCGGGACGCCGGTGGCCGAGCCGACCGCACCGTCGTAGTCCTGGATCGCGAACGTCAGGCCGATCAAGAGGATCCAGCCCGCGACGAGCGAGACGACGATCGACATGACGATGCCGCGCGGTCCGGCCGTCGCCGCGCTCTTCGTCTCTTCGGTCATGTGCGCCGAGGCGTCGTACCCGGTCAGCGTGTACTGCGCGACCAGCAACCCGATGGCGAAGACGTAGAACGTCGAGCCCCAGCCCGTCTGGTTCACGAAGCTGCCGAAGACGAATGACGCGTCCTGGTGCTTGGCCGGCACGAAGATCAGCACGCCGACGATCACCAGCACGCCGATGAGGTGCCACCACACGCTGACGTTGTTGAGGATCGCCACGATCCGGACGCCGAAGGTGTTCAGCAGGCCGTGCACCACGAGGATGATCGCGAGCAGGAGGATCGTGTGCCCCGGCGTCGCGGTGAAGCCCCACTGCAGGTCGAGGAACGCGTTGAGGAACAGCGCCGCGCCGAAGTCGATGCCCGCGGTGACGGCGATCTGCCCGATGAGGTTGAACCAGCCGGTGAACCACGACCAGACCGGGCCGGACTTGTTCGGCGCCAGCTTCGCCGCCCAGTAGTACAGCCCGCCCGCGGTCGGGTAGCTGGAGCAGACCTCGGCCATGCCGAGCCCGACCAGGATGACGAAGATCCCGACCAGCGGCCAGCCCCAGATCATCGCGGCGGGCCCGCCGGTCTTCATGCCGAACCCGTAGAGCGTCAGGCAGCCGGAGAGGATCGAGATGATGGTGAACGAGACGGCGAAGTTCGAGAACCCCGACATCGTCCGCTTCAGTTCCTGCGCGTAGCCGAGCTGGTGCAGCCGGGCACTGTCGTCATCGTGGTCGGGGGTGGTCTGCTGGTCGGAAACATCCATCGGGCACCTCTTGAAAGGTATGCGGCCAGACCATTGAATTCGCCGAAGGTAGCCCTGGTCCCGAGGGGTGTCAAGCCTTCGTCAAGAACTCGTCCAGCCGCCGCAGCAGGGGCCCGCCACCTCGGTGGTTGTTCGAGATCAAGGTGGCCGTGCGCCCGGACGACGGCTCGTGCGAGCTCCAGAACGTGACGCCGTGGTCACCGCCGTCCAGGTGCACCACGCCCGGCCGCGGCAGCCAGAAGCCGAGCCCGTAACCGTCCGCGTGCGGGCTGAGCATCCGGTCCACCCACTCGCGCGGCAGGATCCGGCCGTCGAGCAAGGCGGGCCAGAACTTCCGGAAGTCCGGCGCGGAGCTGTAGATCCCGCCGTCGCCGAAGCCCACCACCGGCAGGCTGAACACGTTGGTGCGGCCGTCTTCGAGGTATCCGGTGGCCGTCCGGGCGGGCAGCGCGTCCGAGCGGAGGAACGCCGTGTCCGTCATCCCGGCGGGTTCGGTCACGCGGGTCCGGACGAGGTCGGCGAAAGGTATGCCCGCGACCCGTTCGGCGATCAGGCCGAGGACGGCGAACGCGCCGTTGTTGTAGCGGAACTCCCGGCCCGGCGGGGACTTCTGCGGGTAGCCGCCGAGCGCGGCCAGGTAGTCGGCCGACGTGGCGAGCAACGGGGTCGGCTCCGGATCCGCTTCCTCGTCGCAGTAGTCGCCGATGCCGGACGTGTGCGTCAGCAGGTGTTCGACGGTCACGCGGTCGTCGATCAGCGGCAGGTCGTCGCCGAGTATTTCGCGGGCTTTCGTCGTCAGCTGGAGCCGGCCCTCGGCGACCAGTCCCACGACGACCAGCGCGGTGAACCCCTTGGTGCCGCTGGCGACCGCGAACCGCGTGTCGACGGTGTTCTCGACGCCGTAGCCGATGTGCGCGTGTCTGTGGGCCTCCGCGACGAGCGTCTCCTCGCCGCGGGTCACCAGGATCACGCCGGAGAAGCCGTCGAAAGCCGTGAAGGGCACCTTCATGGACATAGCGTCCAGGAGGGTGCCCTTCACGGCAAAGCGATTACCGGCCCAGGAACGCGTGCAGCGACTCGAGGGCGGTGTCCGGCTGGTCGGCGAAGAAGCCGTCGACACCGGCCTCGAGGAACGCGGCCTCTTCGGTGAAGACGTCACCGTAGGCGTCCGGCTCGGCCGACGAGCGCAGGTTCGCCGGCAGGAACGGGTTCTCGTTCCGGAACGTGTACGGCTGCACCTTCAGGCCCGCCTTGTGCGCGTCCGCGACGATCGCGGTCGGCTTGGTCAGGTTTCCGGCGGCGTCCAGCGGGATGATCTGCGCCTTGTCCGGCCCGAGGTACTTCGCGTACTTCGCGACGTCCTTAAGCCCCTTCGCCGAGACGATGTCCGCGTACGTCCGCTTGTCACCGTTCGCGACGAAGTCCGCCGGAGCACCCGAAGCCGACGTCAGCTGCAGCAGCGGCGTCCGGACCTGCTTGTGCAGCGCGATCAGGTTCGACACCTCGAACGACTGGATGATCGCCGGCGCGTCCGGCCGGTCGAGACCGTTGCGCTTGAGCGCCGTGACCAGCTTCGGCTCGACCGGGTTGCCGATCGACTGGAAGAACGTCGAGTGCTTGACCTCGGGGTAGGTGCCGAGCGTCCGGTGCAGTTCCTTGCCGAGCCGCTGGGTCAGGTCGAGCACCTCCTGGAAGGTGGCGACCTGGTAGCGCCCGTTGTACAGCGTGTTGTGCGGCCGGTTCGCCGGGATCCGTTCGACCGCGCGCAGCGTCTTCAGCTCGGCGAGCGTGAAGTCCTGCGTGAACCAGCCGGTCGTCGAGACGCCGTCGATCACCAGGGTCTTCTTGCGGTTCGCGAACTCCGGGTGCTTCGAGACGTCGGTGGTGCCGCTGATCTCCGGCTCGTGCCGGGCGACGAGCTGGCCGTCCTTCGTGGGGACGAGGTCGACGTCGACGTAGTTCACGCCCATCCGGTAGGCGAGCTCGTACGAGGCGAGGGTGTGCTCCGGCCGGTACCCGGGCGCGCCGCGGTGTCCGATGATCACGGGGTCATCGTGGCCCCGTCCGTGCGCGGCCGCATCGGCGGACCCCCCGCTTTCGGATGGCGCCGTGGACGCGCTGGCCGACCCGACGGCCAGTCCGGTGACGCTCAGCAACGCCAGTCCGGCGAGTGCCAGTACGCCGACACGTTTGCGCTTCATCTGATGACCTCTTTTCACACAGGGTTGACCCTGACTACTCGCGCAACCCTCACTGCCGCAAGCGTCTCCGGGCGGTACCTGGGTGAACACCTCGGTAAACGGCGCGTGGACTCCTGCTCACCCCGGGTGCCGGAGGACGGCGAAATGTCCGGGGCGAACACGGCCGGATACGCTGTGCGGCGTGCGCGTACTGGTAATCGGCTCCGGCGCCCGTGAGCACGCTCTCGTCCTCGCGGCTTCCGGCGACCCCACGGTCACCGCCCTGGCCTGCGCGCCCGGCAACGCCGGGACGGCCGCCATGGCCGAGCAGCTCGGCGTCGAGGCGGCCGACCCGGAAGCGGTCGCGACCCTCGCGAAGAGCTGGCAGGCCGACCTGGTGGTGGTCGGGCCCGAGGTCCCGCTCGTCGCCGGCGTCGCCGACGCCGTCCGCAAGGCCGGGATCGCCTGCTTCGGCCCGTCGGCCGCGGCGGCCCGCATCGAAGGCTCGAAGGCGTTCGCGAAGGACGTCATGGCCGCGGCGAACGTGCCGACCGCGCGCAGCGAGGTGGTCGACAACCCGGCCCGCCTCGACGCCGCGCTCGCCCGCTTCGGCCCGACCTGGGTGGTCAAGGACGACGGGCTCGCCGCCGGCAAGGGCGTCGTCGTCACGACCGACTACGACGTCGCGCGCAAGCACGCGATCATGCTCCTCGACGGCGGCCACCCGGTCCTCTTGGAGTCCTTTTTGGACGGACCGGAGGCGTCGCTGTTCTGCTTCGTCGACGGCCACACCGTCGTGCCGCTGCTGCCCGCGCAGGACTTCAAGCGTGTCGGCGACGACGACGCCGGCCCCAACACCGGCGGCATGGGTGCCTACGCGCCGCTGCCCTGGGCACCCGAAAACCTGGTCGACGAGCTGGTCGAGAAGGTCGTCCAGCCGGTCGCCGACGAGCTGGTCGCGCGCGACGCGTCGTTCTCCGGCCTGCTCTACGCCGGCCTCGCGCTGACGTCTGACGGCCCGCAGGTCATCGAGTTCAACTGCCGCTTCGGCGACCCGGAGACGCAGGTCGTGCTGGCCCTGCTGCGCACCCCGATCGCCGGGCTGATGCACGCCACCGCGACCGGCAAGCTCGCCGAGCACCCGCCGCTGGAGTGGGCGGGCGGCGCCGCGGTCACCGTCGTGATCGCCGCCGACGGCTACCCGGGCAAGCCGCGCACCGGCGACGTCATCGGCGGTGCCGAGCTGGAAGGCGTGCTGCACGCGGGCACCCGCCGTCGCGACGACGGCGCCGTGGTCTCCTCCGGCGGCCGCGTGCTCTCGGTGGTCGGCACCGGCAAGACCCTCAAGTCGGCCCGCAAGCACGCGTACGAGACCGTCGAAAAGGTCCACCTCGCGGGCTCGCACCACCGCACGGACATCGCGCTCAAGGCGGCGAACGGCGAGATCGGCGCTCCGGCGGCGAAACAGCGCGCCTGATCCGGGAACCGGCGGGGGACGGAGTTCGTCCAATCTCAGCCTGCTGTCACACCCGGGTTGGTAGCCTCGACGGGAGTCGGCCGGTCACTGTCCGTATGACGTCAGGGGAGAGCATGTCAGGACCCTCGTACGACCTCAGCTCGGCCGTCCCCGTGGCGCCGGCGGCCGCGGACGTCCTGGTCCACCCGGACAAGCTCCTCGACGTCGCCCGGATCGTCGAAGAGCAGGCCAACTCCCTCGAAGACCAGCTGCTCACCAAGCTCGGGCAGCTGCGGATCGACGCACCGTCCGCCGACGTCATCAGCACCCAGTCGATCGACGCCTGGAACACCCTGATCGCCGACGGCGACCGCTCCTACGCGGGGCAGGTCCGCGAGTACGTCGCCGGCCTGAAACGCCTGGTCTCGCAGCTGCGTGAGGCCGCCAAGGACTACAAGGTCAGCGAAGACGAGAAGGCGGCGGTGTTCGGTGACCGCGCCAAGCACGGTGCGTAGCCGGAAGGTGCGCATCGTCACCGGGGGCGTGCTCGCGACGGCGGCGCTCGCCGGCTGCTCGGCGGGCACCGAAGGCACCCCCTACCCGGTCGAGACGGCCGCGACAGCGGCGTCGCAGAGCGCCAAGGCCGCCCAGCTGCCGCAACGCCCGGCCGAGCTGACCCTGCAAGGCGTCAACCTGTGCGAGGTGTTCCCGCAGGTGCAGCTCGACGCCATGAAGATCACCAGCGCGCCTCGCGAAGCACCACCGGAGGACGGGCCGACGTGCGTGTTCGACGCGGACGGCGCCGAGCCGGTGCACGCTTTCCACGTGCGCGCCGTGTCGGCGGACCTCGACGAGTGGATCACCGGGTCCCGCAAGAAGAACAGCATGACCACCGAGCCGAAGACCATCGGTGGTTATCCGGCGTTGACGAACTACCGCGCGGCCGGCGACCCCGCCGACTGCGAGGCGCTCGTCGGCGTCGCGAGGGGCCAGACGCTGGCCGTCCAGACCTTCGCCATCACCCGCGGCAAGTTCACTCAGCCGCAGCTGTGCGACCTGTCGGTGCACGCCGCCGACGTCGCGCTGCAGACCTTGAAAGCACGCAACTAGGGAGGGCGCGTGGAATTCTCCGAGCTCGCGGCCGGGATCCAGAACCACCGGTTCGACGGCTGGACCAACACCGCGATCGCCGACCAGATCACGCGGATGGTCAACGGTGACGGCACCGGCAGCATCGGCACGGCCGTCGACGCGCTGAAGGCCGTCGCGACCGCCCTCGCCCACACCGACCAGACGCTGCGCGCGCAGCTGCTCAAGCTGGGTGTCGAATGGCAGAGCCAGGCCGGGGGCGCGGCCAGCCAGGTGCTCACCGAGCAGGCCGGGTTCTCCCAGGACGCGACGACGAAGGTCGCGCACGCCGCGGAAATGGTGTTCGAGCAGGGCGAGTCGTTCAACCGCACCAAGTACAAGCTTCCGGACGCCGAGACCGTCCGGAAGGGCGCGGGCGGCTACACGCTCACCGACGGCCTGCTGCTCAGCCTGATCGGCTTCGAGACCGACCACGCCCGGCAGGTCGAGGCCGCGAACGACGCCAAGGAGCAGGCGAAGCAGGCGCTGAACGAGTACGCGCAGGAAAGCGGCACCAACCTGCTCTCGACGCAGTCGCTGTCCGACCCCGAGTCGCTGAAGCTGGCCGCCCCGGGCGTCACGCCGGGTGTGCTGGACGTCGCGGGCGCCGCCGTCGCGGTGACCCCGGACGGCGGCGTGCGGCCGGCGTCGGACAAGGTCCGGTCGGTGCACGTCGACCCGCCGGTGGTGCAGCCGGTGTCGCACACGGTCCACGCCGACCCGCCGACCCCGGTCTACGGCGTCGCGGCGCAACAGCCGTCCCGGTCGGCCCCGCAGCCGCCGCGCCAGACCGGCAGCAGCGCGGGCACGGCTCCCGCCCAGCACACGACACCTTCGTCGACGACCCCGGCGGGCGTGAAGCCGCCGACGTCGCCGGGGCCCGGCTGGATCAACGCTCCCGGCCGCGGCACGTCGTCGGGCGACCACTTCTCGCCCGGCCTGGCCACCGGTGCCGGCGCCGAGCAGTTCGTCCCGCCGGGCGCGCCCGGCTCGCTGCCGCCCGGCTCGTCGCCGGCGACGGCGCCGATCAAGTCGCTCGGCGGCGGTGGCACGTCCGGTGCCGGCTCGACCGGCGTCGAAGGCTCGCTCAGCGGCACCAACCGCGGCCCCGACGGCCTGCTGGCCAAGGGGCGCTCGGTCGGCGCGATGCCGCAGGCCCCGCTTCCGCCGGGCCAGTTCACGGCCGAACGCGGTTTCGTGGCGAAGCCCGGCGTGACGCCGGGCGAGATCGGCGCGGGCGCGGCGGCGGTCGGCGCGGGCGCGGCCGGTGGCGCGCTGAGCGGCGACAAGGAGCGCCTGCGGCGGGAGAAGGGCCAGGCGAAGGGCCCGGTGCGGCCGCTGCCCGTCGGCGAGCTGCCCGAGGAGGAGGCCGTCGCGCTGCGGAAGTCGGAGCAGATCAGCCCGAAGCAGCGGCCCGGCGAGGCGAAGTTCCTGTCCGAGGCGGCCCCGCAGGAGGACGACGCCGAGCACGTCCGCCGCTACGGCGTCGACGACCAGGACCTGTTCGCCGACCAGCGGATGGTTTCCCCCGACGTGCTCGGCGACCACGGCGGGGACGGGCGCTGACCGTGTCGCTGGTGCTGTCCGCGCGTGAGTTCGACGTGCTCTGGGAGTCGTTGCAACTGCCGCGCAAGCACGTCGCGCTGGACGTGCCGAGCGAAGGAACCACCCGCACGGAGCGGCGGGAAGTGATCGAGGCGGCGTGGGCGTCGCTGAGCGAGCGGCGCCTGGCCCGCAACGGCCGGGTGTCGGGCGAGGTGGCGGACCTGCTGCACCTGCTGGCCCGCCCCCAGTTCGGCATCGACGTGTGGGTGTGGGCCGAGCGCGAGATCCGCGGCCGCGCGGTGAGCGTCCGCAGCCAGGCGGTGCTTGCCGTGGTGGACAACGGTGAGGTCTGGCTGATCCCGGCCACGGAGGACGGCCTCCCGGAGGCGGCGGTCTCGGTGGCCGGCGATCTCGGGCCGGGCATCGGCCAGACGGTGAGCATCCCGTACTCGGTGTTTCGCGAGGCTGACGCGGCCGCTCGCGGAGACGCGAAGGCGCTGGTCACGGCGTTGGAGGACCGCGGTGTGGAGCTGTTCCAGGCCCAGGAGCTCTCGGGGATGCTGCTGGGCCAGGAGGCCCGCGGCCAGTTCGGCGCGGAACGCGTGGGTCGTGACGGAGTGGTCCACCGGGCGGGCCGAGTGGCGGCGTTCTTCGACACGGACGCGGGGCGCTACCTGTTCCAGGTGGTGTCGGACCGCGACGGTCGCGAATGGGCGACAGTGACTCCGGCCGACAACGCCCTGCTGGCGACGCGGATCCGTGAACTGATGGCGGAGGCCTGAGCCCCGCCGGGTGGAAGTTGGCCGGGATCGGTACGCGGACCCCTCGGGAAGTCATAAAGTAAGCGCGGGAACCGTCTTGGTCATGACGACGTCTGATCGGGCGGACGCAAGTTTGCGAAGGGGATGACGAACCGTGCCTGTCTACGACGCCGACTCGATGGCCATCGCGGCCGGCCAGGTGGAGAAGCTGAAGGACGAGTTCGAAAAGTCCAAGCAGAAGGTCACCGGTCTCGATCACGAGAAGGAAAGCCCCTTCGGCGGGATGGACGACAAGGGCGACGCGCACGGCGCGGTCGGCAAGTTCAAGGACGGCGTGCACAGCCAGTTCGACGCCGCGGGCAAGCACATGGAGGCGCTGGGGTTCGCCATGCGCAAGGCCGCCGGCCTGATCGCCGAGACCGACCAGGTCGGGGCGAGCGACCTCAAGCTGCACGTCGACAAGTGAACTGAGCAGGGGGCACCACAGTGGGCTTGAACGGGATCGGCGCCGGAACGCCGGACAATTGGGACGCCTTCATGAAGAAGGTCGACCAGGTCGAAAAGGTCAACCTGCAGAAAATCACGGACGCGGCGACACAGTTCCGCGAGGCCGGAAAGAACGCGGGTGACCACAACGCGTCGCTGAAGTCTTCGACGGACGCGTTGGGCGGCGATGTCTGGGCCGGCCCGGCGGCGGACCAGTTCTTCACCTACGTCCGCCAAGTCCGTGACGCCGGCACCAAGGTGCAGACGCACCTCGAGGACGTCGCCAAGGACCTCGACAGCCTCGAGTCGACGCTCGAGCAGATCAAGAAGAACGTCCAGGACAAGCAGCTGGCCGCGGAAAAGGCGGTCAACGCCCGCAACCAGCAGGCCCAGACCGACATGGACGCGGCGGGCAGAGCGGCCGCGGAGCACGAAAAAAACCCGGACAAGCCCGCGCCCAGTCCGACCGCCGCGGAGATCAAGGCGAAGGCGAAGACGGACATCCACACCATCACCGCCGGGTACGACGGTGACGTGGCCGGCCTGCAGACCCAGGCCGACACCGCGATCAAGGCCTCGCAAACGCTGATGTCCCAGCAGATCGAGGGCGGCTACGACCAGGTCCCGCTGCCGAGCAGCACCCCCGCGGCGCCCAAGAGCACCGGCGGCATCCACAGTAACGGCTCCTCCCACGGCGGTGGCGGTGGCGGAGGAGGCGGCGGTGGGGGCGGAGGCGGCGGTCTCGGCCCCAGCGGCGGCCCCCCGTCCTCGCCGCCCCCGGGCAATGTCCAGCAGTGGATCCAGGAGGCCATCAAGGCCCTCCAGGCCGCCGGCGTGCCCGTCACGGACGCCGACATCCCCAACATCTGGGCGATCATCCAGCACGAGTCCGGCGGTAATCCCAACGCCATCAACAACTGGGACTGCGTGCCGCTGGACACGGTGATCGTGACCAATCGCGGCCTCCTGAAGCACGACGCGGTCGAGGTCGGCGACGAGACGATCGGCTTCAACCCCGCCACCGGACGCAGCGAGTGGACGCGGATCACCCGGGTCGTCCACCACGAAGACGCCCCGCTGGTCCGGATGAGCAACTCCCGCTGGCAGGCGACCACGACGCCGAACCACCGCTGGCTCACCCTGCCGCGGGTCAGCATCAGGCGCACCGGCCTGCCGGTGGTTTGCCCGGAGTGCGGCTGGGAGCCGCGCGCGGCGAAGCAGCCGGAGAACGGTGTCGCGGTGCATCGGCGGAAGAAGCACGGCTTCGTTTCGCCGAAGCAGGAGAACCAGTACGAGACCGAGCCTCGCTTCGTCACCACCGACGACGTCCGCTCTCGCGACCGGATTCTCCTGACTGCGCCTGCCGAGACGGAGTCGTCGCTGGAAATCAGCGTTTCGGAAGCGGCGATCCTCGGGTGGATCGCCGGTGACGGTCACATCGAGACGAGGCAGCACCGCCCGACCATGTCCATCGCGCAGTCGAAGCCCGGAATGGTGGAGAAGATCCGCCGGCTTCTCGACGGCGTGCCGCACGTGGTGTACGTCGACGACCGCGGCGGGTGCGGACCCCGGCACCAGTTCCGGCTGGACCACGACTACGCCCAGGACCTGCTGGCGCGAGCGGGGAATCCCAGGTCCGACGCGGTCGCCCAGGTGCTGGCGATGTCGACCGCCCAGCGCGCGGCGTGGCTCGAAGCGATCATCGACGCCGAGGGCACTCGCTACGTGCGACCCGGCTACTCCGCACCTCAGACGGTCGTCTACCAGGCGCCCGGTGCCGTCCTCGACGCGATCGCGCTGGCGGGGTACCTGTCCGGAGCGCGGCCTCGCGTACTCCCGGTGGAGCGGGCGAACCGGCCGGAAACCTGGCGCCGGGAGTTCTCAGTGCACCTGAACAACCCGGTCGTCACGGGGGCCTTCATGCGGAAGGAAGACGCCGGGCGGGGCGACGTGTGGTGCGTGACCACGGAACTGGGCACGTGGACGGCCCAGGAAGCTGATCACCTCTTCCTGACCGGCAATTCGAATGCCGCTGCCGGGCACCCGTCCAAGGGGCTCATGCAGTGCATCGACGGGACGTTCAACGCGCACAAGCTGCCCGGGCACGACAACATCTACAACCCGGTCGACAACATCATCGCCGGGGTCCGGTACTCCTTCGACCGCTACGGCGGCCTGGGCAACGTGCCCGGCATCAAGGCCATGGCCCACGGTGGTGCCTACCAGGGGTACTAGAACTAGCCTGGCCGCATGGCCGACCTCGAGGCGGGTCCCGCGCTGCGGGCCGGTGTGCCGCCCTTCCACGTCATGGACGTCCTCTCCGCGGCGGGCGCCCGGCAGCGCAGCCACGGCGATCTCGTGTCGCTCGCCGCCGGGCAGCCGTCCGCGCCCGCGCCGAAACCCGTCCTCGAAGCGGCCCGCGAAGCGCTGGGCAAAAGCACCCTCGGCTACACCGAGCAGCTCGGCATCCCCGAGCTGCGCGAGGCCGTCGCCGGGCACTACCAGCGGAAATACCGCCTCGACGTCAGCGCGCAGGACGTCGTCATGACCACCGGGTCGTCCGGGGGCTTCCTGCTCGCCTTCCTCAGCGCCTTCGACCCGGGTGCCAAGGTCGCGATGGCCCGGCCCGGCTACCCCGCCTACCGCAACCTGCTGTCCGTTCTCGGCTGCGAAGTCGTCGAGTTCGCGACCACCGCCGAGACGAACTTCCAGCCCACCGTCGCCCTGCTCGACGAGCTCGGTCCGATCGACGGCCTGATCGTCGCGAGCCCCAGCAACCCGACCGGGACCGTCCTGCCGCCCGGGGAGCTCGCCGCGATCACCGGCTGGTGCTCGTCGCACGGGGTGCAGCTGATCAGCGACGAGATCTATCACGGCATTTCCTATGGTGCCGAGCTTGACTGTGCGTGGCAGTTCGGCCGCGAGCCGCTCGTGCTCGGCAGCTTCTCGAAGTACTTCGCGATGACCGGCTGGCGGCTCGGCTGGATGCTCGTGCCGCAGCGGCTCCACCGCGCGGTCGACGTCCTGACCGGCAACTTCACCATCTGCCCGCCCGCGGTCTCGCAGTACGCGGCGCTCGCCGCCTTCACCCCGGAGGCGTACGCGGAGGCCGACGGGCACGTCGAGCACTACCGCGCCAACCGCGACCGGCTCTTCACCGGCCTCGAGGGCATCGGCCTCGACAAGCTCGCCCCCGCCGAAGGTGCCTTCTACGCGTACGCCGACGTCAGCGCGTACACCGAGGACAGCCTGAGCTGGTGCCAGCGGCTGCTCGCCGAAACCGGCCTCGCCATCACCCCCGGCGTCGACTTCGACCCGGTCGACGGCGGCAAGTACGTCCGGTTCTCCTTCGCCGGCAGCGCGGCCGACATCGACGAGGGCGTCCGCCGGTTGGGGGCGTGGCTCGGCCAGGGGGAACCCTGATTCATCCCTGAACGTTGGCTCGACGAGGGGAGTTTCTCCGGTCGAGGTGCCACAGTGGAGGCATCGGGCCGGAGGGGCCACGGGAGCAATCGGAGGAAGCCATGTTCTGGAAGATCGTCGGCGGCCTGATCGTCGCCTGGGTGGCGTTCATGGTGCTGGGCGCCGTGATCGGCTTCGTGTTCAAGGCCGTCCTGTGGATCGCCATCATCGGCGGCATCGCGTTCCTCGGCGCCGCCGGGTACCGCGCGATCAGCGGCAAGAAGGACCCGCGCCGCATCAACCGCTACTGAGCCTGTGACCGGGCGTGGCTCACTCGAGCCACGCCCGCGCCGCGTCGGCGCCGTTCCACACCTCTGCCTTCATCCCGACCGCCCGTGCTCCGTCCACATTGGACGACCGGTCGTCGAAGAACAGGCAGTCGGCCGGTTCCGCGCCGAGCTCGTCGAGCAGGAGGCGGAAGATCTTCGCGTCCGGCTTGACGCACCGGACGTCGCCAGAGAAGAGCGTCACGCGGAAGTGCCGCGCCCATTCCTGCGCGCGGACCCATTCGCCGAACACCACCGGGGCGTTCGACAGCAGCGCCAGTGACGCGCCGGCCTCGGAAAGCGCCTCGAACAGCGCCTGCGAAGACGGTTCGAGGTGGGCCCAGCCTTCGACGTCGACGCGGGTCAGCTCGGCCGACAGCGTCTCGTCGACGGACACGTCCAAGGCCTTGCCGACCGTCTGCCAGTACTCGAGCGGAGTGCTCCCGGCGTCGTAGGGAATCCGGTACTCCCAGTACGCCTTCTCGAACTCCGGCAGCGGCGCGCCCATGAGCGCGGCCATCTCCGGGCGGGCCAGGCTCGGCTTGCTCAGGACGTCGCCGTAGTCGAACACGATCCAGTTCACAGTGCCCCCGGTGCTCATCGTGCGCCGGACTTGATCCGGCGCAGGGTTTCTTCGACGTCGGTCGCGCTCAGGTCCCGGTGCGTGACGAACCGGACCCGGCCCGCCATCGGCACCGCCCGGATGCCGAGCGAGTCCAGCCAGGCCAGCGCGGTCGGGATGTCGGGTACCTCGGCGAGCACGATGTTGGTGTCGGGCGTGTTCGTCGCCCAGCCGTGCTCGGTCAGGCCCTCGGCCAGGCGCCGGGCGTTCTCGTGCGACTCCGCCAGCTCGGGGACGCGGTCCAGCGCGACCAGGCAGGCCGCGGCCAGGACGCCGCCCTGCCGGACGCCGCCGCCGAGCATCTGCCGCATCCGGCGCGCCCGCTCCACGAACGCGACGCTGCCCGCGACGACCGAGCCGACCGGCGCGCCGAGGCCCTTGCTGAAGCAGGCCGACACGGTGTCGACGCCGACGGTCAGCGCGGCCGGCGGCACCTCCAGCGCGACCGCGGCCTGCCAGAGCCGGGCGCCGTCGAGGTGCACGGTCAGGCCGGCTTCCTTCGCGACGGACAGCAGCTGGGCGTGCTCGTCGGGCGGGGTCACCGCGCCGCCGGCCGCGTTGTGGGTGTTCTCGAGGCAGAGCAGAGACGTCCGTAATGTGAAGTACGGCCCGGGTTGTCCGATCGCGGCCGCGAGGGCGTCGGGCGAGGGGCGGCCCGGGCCGCCGTCGTGCTCCAGGATCTCCGGCATCCCGCCGGCCAGCCACGCCGCCGAGCCGAGCTCGTTGACCAGCACGTGCGCGCCCCGCGTGGCGAGGAACCGGTCGCCGCGCTGCAGGTGGAGGCTCAGCGCGATGAGGTTCGCCATCGTCCCGCTCGGCACCCACAGGGCGGCCGGCATTCCCAGGACGTGCGCGGCGCGTTCCTCCAGCGCCTGGACCGTCGGGTCGCGCTCGAGGACGTTGTCCCCGACCTCCGCGGACGCCATCGCCGCGCGCATCGTGTCATCCGGACGGGTGACGGTGTCGGAGCGGAAGTCCAGCGGCGGCAGCGTGAAGGTCACGGACCGATCACATCACACCCGCCGGACGAGGATCAATGAGGCCTCGGGTGGTCGAACCCACTCGGTCCGTGCAACCGTGGACGCCCCTGATTCCGTCCTACCCACCGACGACAACAGAGCGGAGCACGACTGCGCGTGGACCAGCGCGACGAGGAGGAGTTCGCGGAGTACTTCGCCGCCCGGCGGGACGCCGTGCGCCGGACCGCGTACATGCTCTGCGGCGACTGGCACCGGGCGGACGACCTCGCGCAGACGGCGTTCGTCGCGCTGCACCGGAGGTGGAAGAAGATCAGGGATCGCGCGGCGACCGACGCGTACGTCCGCAAGACGCTCGTCCGGGCGTCGATCGACGAATCGCGGCGTCCGTGGCGGCGCGAGTGGCAGACCGAAGTGCTGCCGGAGCCGGCCGACGACTCGCCCGGCCTCGACGACCTCGTCGCGACCAGGGAAGACCTGCTCGCCGCGCTGAAGGAAGTGCCGCCCAAGCAGCGGGCGGTGCTGGTCATGCGGTTCTTCGAAGGGCTCGACGTGACCGGCGCGGCGACGGCCCTGGGCTGCAGCGAAGGCAACGTGAAGAGCCAGACCGCGCGCGGGCTGGCGAACCTCAGGCAGGTACTGGAACGGGAGGTGGAGACCAATGGATGAGCAGGAGCTGCGTTCGTTGTTCTCCGCCGCGCCGCCGGACGCGCCCGAGCCGACGTTCGGCCGGGACGATGTCGTCCGCGAATCCCGCCGCCAGACCGTCCGGCGCCGCAACCGGATCACGACCGGGGTGAGCGCCGCGGCACTGGTGATCGTCGGCTTCGGCGCGTACGGCGTGCTGTCCGGGGGTACCCCCGAGGCGCTGACGTCCGCCGGTGACGGCGCCATGTCCTCGCAATCCGGGCCGGGAACGGGGCAACCCGGCATCAGCCCGGCACGTCCTGAGATCGGTGGGGGGTCACCGAACTTCTCGTCCGAACCACCTCGGCAGGGAGGTGACCAGGGCGGGAAGACCGGCCAACTGGCCGAAGGCGCCTCCGGGTGCGAACAGGTGGACGGGGAGCTCGCCATCGCCCTCGCTGGCGAGCTCCCCGGCCACGTCGCCGGTACCCCGGCTGTGCCGGGCGGCGCCTGTTCGACGGCGGCGCGCTCGGCCGGGTTCCCGGTCGCGGGCGGCGAGGTGTCCGCGGCGGTGTTCCCGAAGGGCATTCCCGTGGTCTTCAAGTCCCAGCCGGCCGGCACGGTCACGGCTCGGGTGACCACGGCTTCCGGCGGATCGTTGCTGCTGGTCAGCGTGCCTTCGGCTGGGGCGACGGCGCCGTACGCGAGCCAGGTGGACGCGTTCGCGCGCGCTCTCGCGCCCCGCTTCTGAGTCCGGGTCCACCCGGTTGGCAGAATGACCGGTCATGACCGCTGCGACCACCCCGAAAGGGGAACGACGGCGCGCCGCGCTCGTCGAGGCCGCCGCGAAGCTGCTCGTCGAGGGCGGGTTCGACGCCGTCCGGCACCGGGCGGTGGCCGAGCGCGCGGGGCTGCCGCTCGCGTCGACGACGTACTACTTCGACTCGCTGGAAGACCTGGTCACGGCGGCCGTCGAGCACCATTCGAACGCCGAGCTGGCCGCGGGCCGCCGCCGTTTGGAGGAGCTGGCGACCCGCAACCGCGGTGTGCAGGCGACCGTCGACCTGGTGCTGGAGATGCTGCTCGGGCCGGAGACCGACGACCCGGAGGCCGACGCGGAAGCCGTGCTCCTGCGCTACGAACGCCTGGTCGCGACCGGTCGCCGGCCCTACCTGCGGCCGCTGATGCGGACGCTGTCGGCCCAGCTCGACGAGCTGCTGACGGAGATCTTCGCGCGGTCGGGCACGCCCGTCACCGATGCCGACCTGGAACGGCTGGTCGCGCTGGTCGACGGCGCCGTCGTCAACGCCCTGATCGCGATCGACCCGGCGCCGCGCGCGGCCGCGTCCCGGATGCTGCAGAACGCACTCGACGGCACCTGATTCGTTACTGTCGTGCAGGTGGATCTGAACCTGCTGACCGCCTTGGACGCGTTGCTGGAGGAGAACTCCGTGCAGGCGGCCGCCGACCGGCTGCACCTCACGCCGCCCGCGATGAGCCGCACGCTCGCGCGGATCCGGGCGACGACCGGGGACGACATCCTGGTGCGCACCGGCCGGACGATGACCCCGACGCCCCGCGCGCTGGCGATGCGCGACGAGGTGCGGGCGGTGGTGGCCCGCGCGAACCGGGTGCTGGCCCCGGCGCGCACGGTGGACCCGGCGACGCTGCGGCGCACGTTCACCATCCAGGGCCACGACGCGCTGCTCGCGGCGCTGTTCCCCGCGTTGCTGCGGACGGCGTCGGCCGAGGCGCCCGGGCTGGGGCTGCGGTTGCTGGCGGAGGCCCCAGTGGACACGCCCGACCTGGCGCGCGGGCACGTCGACCTGGAGGTCGGGGCGACGGTGCCGGGATCGCCGGAGATCAGCCACGACGTGGTCGGCGAGGACCGCCTGGCGCTGGTGACGCGCACCGGCGACCGGCTGGACGTCGAGGAGTTCGCGGCGGCCGAGCACGTGATCGTGTCGCGCCGGGGCCGGCTGCGCGACGGGGTGGACAAGGCGCTGGCCGAGCTGGGGTTGCGCCGCCGGGTGGTGGCGGCGCTCCCGACGGCGGCGCTGGCGCTGCAGGCGATCGCCCACAGCGACGTGGTGGGGGTGCTGGCGGTCCGGGCCACCGCCCTCGCGCGGGCGGACGTGGGGCTGGTCGCGACGGAGCCGCCGATCGACCTGCCCGCGGCACCGGTGGTGCTGAGCTGGCACAGCCGCTACGACACGGATCCGGCGCACGAGTGGCTGCGCGGCCACTGCCGCACCGCGCTGGCGGACGTGTTGGAAGGCGGTCGTGAGTGAGAAACAGTGTTAGAACACTGTTTCTCACTCACGACCTCAGTTGGGTAGCGCCACCAGCACTTCCCCGCGCGGCCCGCTCTCGGCCGCGTCGAGCATCGCCGCGGCCACCGTCGCGTGGCTGATCATCGCCGGGAACCACCTGCGCGGCGCCGAGCCGATCCGCACCGAGCGCCGCGTCGGGCTCACCGGGCCGCTCTTCATCGGTCCCACGTGCACCACGGTCCCGCCCATGCCGAGGATCGCCGCGTCCGCGCCGACCTTGTCCGGCAGCTCGTTCTTCATGAACCGCTCCACCAGCGTCCGCGTCAGCCACCCGGCCGCCCGCGCCGACGGGCCGGTCCCGAGCGCCCCGACCGACACCGCGCGCGACGGCCCCGCGGCCACCACCGCACGGGCCCCGGCGGTCAGCGCGCCGGGTGGGTCACCCTTGCGCAAACCCAGCGCGTCGAGCACGATTTCGCTGCCCCGCAACGCATCCGCGATCCCCGCCACGTCGTGGACGTCGGCGGCGACCGGAGTCAGCCGGTCCGTCGGAGACAGCGACGGCCGCCGGCTGATGGCTACCACGTCGTGCCCGCGCGAAAGCGCCTGCCGCACCAGCTCGCTGCCCACCGCGCCCGACGCGCCGAGCACCGCCATCCGGCTCACTTCAGCACCTCGAGCGCCGCGGCGTGCAGACCCGGTGCGGCGACGAGGATGTCGGCCGAGTTGACGTCCCACGAAGCACCCGCGAGGTCGGTGACGATCGCGCCCGCCTCGCCGGCCAGCAGGGCGCCTGCCGCGGTGCCGGGCAGGTCGGGTTCGTACTGCCAGAACACGTCGTACTGCCCGGCGGCGAGGCCGAGCAACGGGAACACCGTCGGAATCGTGTTGCGCACCAGCAATGCCTTCGAAGCCATGGCCACGAACGCGTCCGCGAACCGCGCGTAGACGGCGGGAGAGCTGCCGGCCTGGCTCGCGGTCACCGCCGCGCCCGCGAGGTCCGTCTTGGCCGAGACGCGCAACGGCTGCCCGTTGAGGTGAGCGCCCTGCCCGCGTGCCGCCGTGTACGTCAGGTCGCCGATCGGCTGGCGGACGACGGTCAGCTCCGGCTGCCCGTCCGTGACCAGCGTGATCGTCACGCCCCACTCCGGCAGGCCGTGCACGTGGTTGACCGCGCCCTCGGTGCCGTCGACGACCCACCACCGCCCGGCCGGCACGACCCGGCCGGTCTCGTCTTCGTCCCACCAGCCCACGCCGGGCGCGACGCCGTCGAGCGCCTCGCGCACGATCGCCGTCGAGGCCGCTTCGAGGCGGGTGCCGAGCGCGTACATCGCCGCCCGGTCCGCCGGTCGGCTCGCCGGGTCGTACGAAGCGAGCAAAGCCTGCCCGGCCTTCTCGGCCGCTTGAACCACCGCTGTCAGAACGTTTGTCATGAAGCCATTACGACACGAACTGACGGCTGACTCCAGTGCAATCTACTTAATCGACGAGTTACCGCCGTGCACTTGATCTACGCCTTCCGCTGGGCCTTCGCCAGGTCGTCCCGGGACTTCGTGACGAGCGCCAGCATCGCCTGCTCGGCCGCCACGGGGTCGCCGGCGACGATCGCGTCGAACACCTTGCGGTGGCTCGGCACCGGGTCCTCCGCCGCCGACGCGCCGTGCACGAGCTTGTCGCGCTCGGCCAGGCCGATCGCGATGACCCGTTCCATCCGCATCAGGAAGTTGTTGTGGGTGGCGGTCATCAGGCGCCGGTGGAACGCGAGGTCGGCCTGGACGCTCGCCTCCGCGTCGTCGGCCGCGGCCATGTCGGCCAGCGCCTCCCGCAGCGACTCGAGGTCTTCCTCCGACGCGCGTTCGGCCGCGATCCGTGCCGCCGCGGGCTCGACGACCGTGCGGACCTCGGTGAGCTCGTCGAGCAGGCCCGGGTCGTCGGCGGCCGCGGTCTGCCAGCGCATGACGTCGGTGTCGAGCATGTTCCAGCGTTCCCGCGGCTGGACGAACGTGCCGCGCTTCTGCCGGGCGTCGATCATCCCCTTCGCGGCCAGCACTTTCAGGGCCTCGCGCAGTGCGGTCAGGCTGATGTCGAGCTCTTCGCGCAGCGCGGGAAGGTCCAGGACGGTGCCTTCGCCCCACTCGTCGGAGAGGATGCGGCTGGCCAGTGCCTCCACGGTCTGGCCGTGCAACCCGCGTGGCCGGTGTTCGGTCAATGGAGAGGCCCTCTCAGCTGGCAGGTCGTGATCGGAGCCATCTTACGCCGCCCGCGAAGTCGTCATAAATTATGAATACATCTTGACACCAGCCTTGCCTGGTTGCACTCTTTGGCAGCAGTCACGCCCGAGCGGGCGCCACGACAAAGGGGTCACGACATGACGAGTGCAGGCCTGTCCCGCCGCCGTTTCCTGCGCAACACGAGCCTCGCCGGGCTGGGCGCCGTCGGCTCGGGCAGCTTCCTCGCCGCCTGCGCCACCTCCGCGAACTCCGGCCCGGTCAAGCAGGCCGCCGGCGCGGTCACCGTCCAGTCGAACCTGTCCTCGCCCGAGGCGAAGAAGGCGATCGAGGCGCTGGCCCAGGCGTTCGGCGCGAAGGGCGGCGCGACGGCGACGGTCAACACCGTCGCGTCGGAGACCTTCCGCACCCAGCTGCCCAGCTACCTCACCGCGGCGACCCCGCCGGACACCTACACGTGGTACCCGGGTTCGCTGCTGTCCGGGTACGCGCGCAAGGGCCTGCTGCTCGACGTCGGCGACGTCTGGCAGACCATGGGCGACTACAGCGCCGCGTTCCGCGCGCTCTCCGGCGACGGCGCCGGGCACCAGGTCTTCATCCCCACGTCCTACTACTGGTGGGGCTTCTTCTACCGGAAGTCCAACTTCGCGAAGTGGGGCGTGCAGCCGCCGACGAACTGGAGCGAGTTCCTCGCGCTGTGCGAAACCCTCAAGGGCAAGGGAATCGCGCCGATCGGGCTCGGCGCGGGCGGCAACACGCCGTGGACCGCGTCCGCCTGGTTCGACTACCTGAACATCCGGATCAACGGCGCGCCCTTCCACCGCGAGCTGCTCGCCGGCAAGCAACGCTTCGACGACCCGCGCGTCAAGAAGATCTTCGACCCGTGGCGCCAGGCGCTGCCGTACTTCGACCCGAACGGCACCGCGATCGCGTTCCAGGACGCCACGACCGTGCTGCTGCAAGGCCGCTCCGGCATGGTCCTGACCGGCACGTTCTTCGCCGACGCCGCCCCGAAGGACGCCCTCGACGACCTCGACTTCTTCCAGTTCCCGATCCTCGACCCGGCGGTGCCGGTGGCCGAGGAAGGCCCGACCGACGGCTTCTTCGCCAGCGCGCGCACCGCGCACGTCGCCGAGGTCAAGGACTGGTTCAAGTACGTCGCGACGGCCGAGGCGCAGGAGCTCTACATCAAGAACTCCTCCGGCACGGTCCTGCCGACCAACCCGAAGGCCAAGGACAACGGCACCCCGCTGGTCCAAAAAGGACGCAAGATGCTCGCGGACGCCAAGGAGATCACGCAGTTCTTCAACCGCGACTCCTCCGACGCGCTGCAGCCGACCGCCGACGCCGCGCTGATCCGGTTCATCCAGAAGCCGAACGAGCTCGACTCGATCCTGAGCGACTGGCAGACCGCCGCGCAGAAGGTCTGGCAGTCCTGACATGGCGGTGCTGACCGCGAAGAGGCCCGACACGGCGTTCCTGGCGGCGAAACGCCGTCGCCGCCGGGTTTCGCCCGTGCTGCTGGCGTTCATTCTGGTGCCCCTCGTCGTCGAGGGGTTCTGGGTGTTCTGGCCGGCGCTGCAAGGGTTCTACCTGGCGCTGACGAACTGGGACGGCGTCTCGGCGCCCACGTTCGTCGGCCTGGGGAACTTCGCCGAGATGTTCTCCGACGACATCTTCAAGACCGCCGCGCTCGACACGGTGATCTGGCTCGTGCTCTTCGGCGGCCTCTCGGCCGTCGGGGGGCTCGCGCTGGCGGCGTTGCTGCAGAAGGAACGGCGCGGCGTCGGGTTCTACCGGGCCGCGCTGTTCACGCCGGTGGTGTTTTCGCTGGTCGCGACGTCGCTGATCTGGCAGGTTATCTACCAGCCGGACGGCGTCTTCAACAAGGTGCTCGGCGCGATCGGGCTCGGCAGCTGGCAGCACGCGTGGCTCGCCGACCCGAAGACCGCGCTGTACGCGGTGCTCGTCCCGGCACTGTGGCGGCAACTCGGCTACGTGATGGTGCTGTACCTGGCCGGGCTCAAGGGCATCGACCCGGCGCTGTACGAGGCGGCCAAGCTGGACGGCGCGACCGCGTGGCAGCAGTTCCGCAACGTCACGTGGCCGCAGCTGCGCAGCGTCAACTCCGTGGTCTTGTCGGTGATCATCATCGACTCACTGCGCTCGTTCGACGTCATCTGGTCGATGACCAAGGGTGGGCCGTACCACTCGTCCGAGGTGCTCAGCACGTACATGTACGCGACGGCGTTCCAGTCGCTGCGCCTCGGCTACGCGTCGGCGCTGGCCGTGGTGATCTTCGTGCTGGCGTTCGGCGTGATCGTGACCTACCTCGTGCGCGCATTCCGGGAGGACTCGTGAAGACGCGGACCTTCGGGTTCCACCTGCTCGCCGGCGGGCTTTCGGTGCTGTGGCTGCTGCCGATCCTGCTGGTGCTCACGACGAGTGTCCGGTCCTTTTCGGACACCGCGTCGAACGGCCTCGGCGCGCTGCCCGCGTCGTTCACCCTGGACGGCTTCGGGCAGGCGTGGGGCGAGGGCGGCGGCGGGCACGCGATGCTGAACAGCCTGATCGTGACGATCCCGACCGTGCTGCTGGCGCTGCTGCTCGCGTCGGCGGCGGCGTTCGCGCTGAGCCGGTACCCGATCCCGTTCCGCCGCACGATCATCCTGGTGATGCTGTCCGGCAACCTGTTGCCGCCGCAGATCCTGCTCGTGCCGGTGGCGAAGCTGTCCGAGCTCCTGGGCATCTACGACACGCTGACCGCGCTGATCGTCGTGCAGGTCGGGTTCGGGCTCGGGTTCTACACGTTCGTGCTGCAGGGGTTCATGCGGTCGATCCCGGACGAGATCCAGCAGGCGGCGCTGATCGACGGCGCCGGCGTCGCGCAGATCTTCTGGCGGATCATCCTGCCGATGACGCGCCCGGCGCTGGCCGCGCTCGGCGCGCTGGCGTTCACCTGGACGTTCAACGACCTGCTGTGGTCGATCACCGTGCTGCGCACCGGGACGGTGATGCCGGTGACACCGGCCCTGCTCGGCCTGCAGGGGCAGTACGTGTCCAACTGGAACGTGATCGCGGCCGGCTCGGTGATCGCCGCCGTGCCGACGGTCGCGGTGTTCCTGCGGTTCCAGAAGCACTTCATCTCCGGACTCGCGATCGGGGCGATCAAGTGACGTGGACAGTGTCCATGAAGTCCACTTCGTACACCGTGGCACTGGACCCCTCTTCCCGATGGGCCGAACTCGTCGCCTGGGGGCCGCACGGCGTCGAGGACGGGCCGTCGGTGTTCGCGAACGCCGGTGACGTGCACTTCATCACCGAGGCCGACGCGGCGCCGGTGGAGTACGCCCCGCTCGGGCTGCGGCCGTTCTCCGGCGCGGACGTCGCCGTGCGGGGCGGTTCGTGGTGGCGGTTCGACTCGGCGTCTTCGGGCGACTCTTTACGGCTGGCTTTCCTCGATGAGCTGACCGGGCTCCGTGCGGTGCTCTGCTACCGGCCGGTGCCCGAAACGGACGTGCTCACCCGCTGGGTCGAGTTCGAGAACACGGGTTCTACGACGCTGGAGTTCGACCGGCTCGGCTCGGCGGGCGTGTGCATACCGACGGTTTCCGGTGCTCAGCTGACGTATCTGACCGGGCAGTGGTCGCAGGAGTTCACGCGGCAGTCGGTTTCGCTGCCCGCGGGCGGGTTCCGGATGGAAAGCCGGTTCGGCGTTCCGGGGCACGCTCATGTGCCGTGGCTGGCGGTTCAGGACGCAGACGGTGGTCCGGCATACGGTGTTTCGCTGGAGTGGCCGGGATCCTGGTCGATCGAGGCGGACGTCGAGCCTTCCGGGCTGACGCGCGTCCGGGCCGGTCGGCTGCCTTCGCCGGGGCCTGTGCGGCTGGAACCGGGTGCTTCGCTGGTGACTCCGGCGGTCGCTTTGGCGTCCAGTGTGGACGGACTGGCCGGGTTGGCGTCCGTGTGGCACGACTACGACCGCGTGTTGGCCGGTTCACGCTGGCGTCGCCCGCGTCCGGTGCTTTACAACTCCTGGGAAGCCACCGGGTTCGACGTCCGGAGTGCGCACCAGCTGGAGCTGGCGAAGCGGGCGGCCGACCTCGGCGTCGAGCTGTTCGTGGTGGACGACGGCTGGTTCACCGGCCGCGACGACGACACCGGCGGCCTCGGTGACTGGACCCCGGCGGAGGAGTCGTTCGGCGCGTTCGTCGACTCCGTGCGGGACCTCGGCCTGGAGTTCGGCCTGTGGGTCGAGCCGGAAGCGGTCAGCCCGAAGTCGCGGTTGTACGCGGAGCACCCGGACTGGGTGTACCGCATCGACGGCCGCCCCTCGACGCTGATCCGCAACCAGCTCCTGCTGGACCTGGGCCTGCCCGAGGTCGTCGCCTTCGTGAAGTCCACTCTGGACTCATTGCTGTCGGCGTACCCGATCTCGTACTTGAAGTGGGACATGAACCGCCCGCCCACCGAGCGCGGCCGCCCGGGCTCACCTTTCGCCGACCTGGACGCCGAGCACGTGGCGGGCTACCTGTCGGTGCTGGACCACCTGCGTGCGCAGCATCCCCACGTGACGATCGAGGCGTGCGCGGGCGGCGGCGGGCGCACCGACCTGGCGACGGTCGCGCGCACGGACGTCGTCTGGCCGAGCGACAACACCGGCCCGCTGGACCGCCTCGCGATCCAGGACGGGTTTTTGCTGATGCACGCGCCGCACCTGATGAGCTCGTGGGTGACGGACTCCCCGGGCGTCTTCGACCCGCGGCCCCGGTCGCTGCGGTTCCGGTTCGTGACGGCGATGGCCGGTGTGCTCGGGATCGGCGCGGACCTTTCGCAGTGGACGTCTGCTCAGCACACGGAAGCGGCGTCGCTGATCAGCGTCTACAAGCAGATCCGCGACGTGATCCACCACGGCACGGCCCGGGTCCTCGCCGGCCCCTCGTCCCCGACGGCGGCGACGCAGTACACGTCCGAGGACGGTGACACGGTCGTCGTACTGGCGTGGAGCACGGGGCAGCTGACCGGAGCGCCGCTGGTCCCGGGCCGCTCATCCCGGGTGCGCCTCGACGTGTGGCCCGATCAGTCCTATATGGACGAGACGGGCGCCCGGTACTCAGGCTCGCACCTGAAGTACGCGGGCCTCCCGTTCGACTGGACGGCTGAGCATGACGCGGACGTGGTCGTCCTACGCCGGCTCGAGTAGCAGCTTCGCGGCCACCGCGGTTCCGTCGGTGCGGACCGTGGTGGCCACCTCGGCGGCCCGGGCCTTCGCGGCCAGGGCTGTCCCGAGTGCCGCCGTCAGCGACTCGGTCGTCGGTGCCGGACCGTCGTGCGCGACGCCGATGCCCAGTTCCGCCACGCGGCTCGCCCAGTAGGGCTGGTCGGTGGCCTGCGGGACCACGACCTGCGGCACGCCGGCGCGCGTCGCGGTCGTCGTGGTGCCGGCGCCGCCGTGGTGCACGACCGCGGCGGCGCGCGGGAAGAGCGCCTGGTGGTTGACCTCGTCGACGACGAAGACGTCGTCACCGGCCACCGTCAGGCCGGCCCAGCCGCGCTTGAGCACCAGCCGGCGGCCGTGCGCCCGCACCGCCGCGACGGCGACCTCGGCGACGTCCGCCGCGGCGTGCATCGGCATGCTGCCGAAGCCGACGTACACCGGCGGCTCGCCGGCGGCGAGGAACTCCGCCAGCTCGTCCGGCAGCGGACGCTCGTCGGGAACGGTCCACGCGCCGGTCTGGACGACGTCGAGGTCGATCGGCTCCCACGGGTCGAGGACCGGATCGGTCGCCAGCCACGGCTGCTTGCCGGTGACGTACTGGCGGACGTCGTCCACCTCGGGCAGGCCGTGCGCGACCCGGCTCGCGTTGAGGCCGGGACCGAACAGCACGTTCATGCTCTCGCGGTCGAGGTCCCACAGCGCCCGATTGTCGGTAACACCCGGCGGGTGCGGCCGGCCCGGATACGCCAGCGGCGCGTGGTGCGGCGACGGCAGGGTGACCTTCTGGAAGGCGACGTAGACCGACCGGATGCCGGCCAGCTCGGCCACCGAAAGCGCCCCCGCGACGGTCGGCATCAGGCCGGTGGCGACCACGACATCGCAGCCCTCGGCGGCCTCGGGCATGACGGCGAACTGGGCGGTGATCAGCTGCGCGGCCCGCTCGGGCAGCGAAGACGGCGGCGGCGCGGCCTTGGTCAACGCCTTGGCCGACGGGCCGACGGCGATGAGCGGCACATCGATGGAGGCGAGCCGCCCCACGAAGTCGTCATCCGGCGGCGCGCAGACCCGGACCTCGGCGCCCAGCCCCCGCAACCGCACCGCGAAAGCGACCAACGGCTCGACGTCCCCGCGCGACCCGTAGGTGGAAAGCAGAACACGCATGCGGCTCAGGGTAGTGAAACCGGCAGCACGAACGTCGGCGAACCCGTCGGGTAGTACTTCAGGTCCGCCTCGCCCGACGCCGTCAACGTGAACGCCGTGATCGCGTCCTCCGACTGCGCCGCCACGTAACAAGTCCCGTCCACCAAGGCGAAGTGCCGCGGGTTCGCGCCGCACGGCTGGTCCGTCACCGCGGCCGCGTCGTCGAGCGCGAACTCCGTCACGCAGTCCGGGCCGCGGTTCGACACGTACATGCGCGCGTCCGCCAGCTCCAGGTGGGCCACCAGGTTGGGCGTCACGGAAGACAACGTCGATGGAGTGACCGACTCGACGGAGAACGCGCCCGGCGAAGTTTCGCGGACCGTCACCACCGTCCCGGCCAGTTCGCCCACCACGTACGCGAGATCGGTCCCCGGCCGCCGGACCAGCTGGCGCGGGCCGGTTCCCGCCGGCAGTGACGACACCGCCAGCGGCTCCAAGGCGCCCGACGAGGACAGCGTGTAGCTGCGGATCTCGTCCGTGCCCAGGTCGACCGCGCTCACGATGCCGTCGCCGGGAACCGCCATGTGGACGTGTGCCGCCTCCTGGCGATCGGCGTCAGGGCCGTTCCCGCTGTGCTGGACCAGCGCGGTCCGGGACTCCAGAGCGCCGGAAGAAGACAGCGAGAACACCGCGAGGCTGCCGCCGGTGTAGTTGGCGCACAGCAGGAACCGGCCGTCCGGCGTCACCGCCAGGTGGCACGGGTGCGCGCCGCCCGTCTCCAAAGTGCCCAGCACGGCCAACGAGCCCGAAGTCGAGATGGACAGAGCCGTCACGGAACCGGTGGAAGTCTCGTTCGCCGCGTACAGCACCGGCAACGACGGGTGCCGCACGAGCCACGACGGCGACTCCAGCGGCAGCGAAGCGACCTCCTCGAGTGCTCCGGACGCCGAACGCGAGAACGTCGTGATCCCCGTGCCGTTCCCCGCGTCGCCGGTGTAGCACCCGACGAAGACCAGCTCAGCCATGCGCGCTCCTCAACAGCGTCTCGACGCGGGCGGAGATCTCCGCGGTGGTCCCGCGGGTCAGCGCCGAGCCGACCCCGCACGCCACCGCGCCCGCCGCCAGCCACTGTGGCACGTCCGCCGGTCCGATGCCGCCGGTGGGCACCAGCGGCGCCTGCGGGAGCGCCGCCCGCACGTCCTTCACCCACGACGGAGTCAGCGCCGACGCTGGGAACACCTTGACGGCGTCGGCACCTTCCTCCAGCGCCCGCACGATTTCGGTCACCGAGCCCGCGCCGGGGAACGCCGCCGCGCCGTACCGGTGAGCGGTACGGATCACCGCCGCGTCCACCGACGGCGACACGAGGAACCGCGCGCCCGCCCGGATCGCCAGCACCGCCGATGCCTCATCGAGCACCGTGCCGGCGCCGATCGTGGCGTCCGGGTAGGCCGCGGACAGGCCCGAGATCGCGTCGAGCGCGCCCGGGTTCGTCAGCGGCAGCTCGATCGAGCGCAGCCCGGCCTCCAGGGCCGCGCGGGCCGCCGAAACCGCCGACTCCGCGTCGTGCGTGCGCACGATCCCGACGACGCCTTGGCGCAGTGCGTTCGCGGTGATCTCCCAGCGATAGGTCATCGGTCCACCTCCGTGCCGAGCAGTGCTTTGGTGAGTTCGTCCTGGCCGGGCAGGCCTTCCAGATCGGTCCGCGTGCCGACGACCAGCGCCGCGCAGGTCGCGCCCGCTCGCAGCGCTTCTTCCGGTGCCGCGCCGCGCAGCCATGCCGACAGGTACCCCGACGTCAGCGCGTCACCCGCCCCGACCGGATCGGTGACCCGTGTGACCAGACTCGGCTGCCACCAGGATCCGTCGGCGGTCACGGCTCGCGCGATCTTGTTCCGCTGCTTGACGACCACCGTCTGCGCCCGGCCCGCGAGCAGCGCGTCCGGCGTCTGCCTGAGCAGCTCCAGCTCATCCTCCCCGGCGAACACCAGGTCCGCCCTGGTCAGCAGGGGCCCGACCACCGAGCGCCAGCGATCCGGCTTCGCGAGCTTCAGCCGGACGTTCGGGTCGAAGGACACCCAAGCGCCCGAAGCGCGAGCCAGCGCGAAGAGCGCTTCGACGGCTTCGCGCGCGTCGGACGACAGCATCGCCGTGATGCCGGAGACGTGGACGAGGCGAGCGCCGTCGAGACCTGCTTCGCGCACGTACGCAGCGGACAGGCGCGAAGCAGCGGAGCCGCTTCGGTGGTACTCGACCGTCTCGGTATCCCGGATCAGGAAGCCGGTGTACGCGTCCGGATCGACTTCGACCTGCGAGACGTCGACGTCGTCCGCGCGCAGGCTCGCGAGCACGTGCGCGCCGGACGGGTCGTCGCCGACGCGGCTCAGCCAGCGGACGCGGTGGCCGAGCCGGGCCAGGCCGACGGAGACGTTGGTCTCGGCGCCGGCGACGGACGACGTGAAGGTGCGGGCGCGCCGCAGCGCGACGCCAGGCTCGGCGAGCAGCAGCCGCATCGCCTCGCCGAGGGTGACGACTTCGGTGTTCATCGCCGACAGCATAGCGCTTGAAATATTAATTTAGGATTTATTCTTGACGGAGGCCGAGGCGCCCCGGCATGCTGCTCCCGGCTTGGCTCGACGCTGTTTCACTGGAGAAGGGTGTCCGGCAACATGCTCCTGAAGAGATCCCTGGCGGTCGTAGCCGCGGCCGCAACCGCGCTCACCGCGGTCGCGATCCCAGCACAAGCAACCCCGGCCGTGGACCAAGGCGCTCCCGACTACTACGACAGCGGGGTCGCGAAGACCCCGTACATGGGCTGGAACACCTACTACGGCCTCGGCGCGCCCAGCGAGGCGTCGGTCAAGTCCGTCGCGGACTTCCTCGTCTCCAGTGGCCTGCGTGACGCCGGCTACCGCTACGTCTGGATCGACGGCGGCTGGACCGCCCCGGACCCGCGCGACGCGCAGGGCAACCTCCACGAGGACGGCGCGAAGTTCCCGAGTGGACTGTCCACTTTGGTCAACTACCTGCACGGCAAGGGCCTCAAGGCCGGCATCTACACCGACGCGGGCGCCTCCGACGGCAAGAACTGCGCCGCCGGTTCCGGCGGCTACTACGAGCAGGACACCAAGCGGTTCGCGAACTGGAAGTTCGACGCCGTCAAGGTCGACTTCCTCTGCGGCATCGCCCAGAACCTCAAGCCCGCCGAGGCGTTCACGCAGTTCAGCCAGGCCCTCGCCAAGGCGGGCCGTCCGATGGTGCTGAACGTCTGCAACCCGGTCACCGACGAGTGGGGCACTCCGCACGGGCCCGACCAGGTCGCCGGCATCGCCTACAGCTACGGCCCGCTCGTCGCGGACTCCTGGCGCACCAGCACGGACATCGCGTTCGGCACGCCGTACGAGGGCATCTGGACCGACGTCCTGCGCAACATGGACGCCAACGCCGCGCACCCCGAGGCGAACGGGCCGGGGCACTACAACGACCCCGACTACCTGATCCCGATGCGCAAGACCGAGCAGGGCACCTACGAGCTGAACGAGGAGGAGTCGACCACCCAGTTCGTCATGTGGGCGGAGATGGCTTCCCCGCTGATCCTCGGCTCCGACCCGCGCACGCTGCCCGCGTCGATGATCAGCACGCTGAAGAACCCGGAGATCGTGGGCGTCAACCAGGACCGCCTCGGCATCCAGGGCGTCCGCGTCGCGACGAACGGCAGCACCGACACCTACAGCAAGGTCCTCGACCGGGACGGCAACCGTGCGGTGGTCCTGCTCAACCGCGGTGACGCGCCGACGCAGATGACGCTGAACCTGGCCGACGCCGGGCTGAAGGGGCGAGTGTCCATTCGGGACCTCCGCGCCCGCGCCGACCGCGGCAGCGCGACCGGCTCGTACACGGTCACGATCCCCGCGCACGGCACCGCGTTCCTCCGCCTGCACGGCACCGACCTCGTCCCGGGTGACGACCTCGGCGGCACCGCGTCCGCCAGTCCGGCGATCGTCCGCACCGGCGGCAAGACCGTGACGTTCTTCCGCGACCAGGGTGGCTCTCTGCAGGTCAAGGGCCTCGACGGGCCGCGCCAGGTCGGCGGTAAGTTCCTCGGCCAGCCGGCCGCGGTCGCCGCTGACGGGAAGATCGACGTCTACGTCCGTGGCCTCGACAACGCTCTCTACCAGCGCAGTTACACGAAGAAGTGGGGCGACTGGAAGCGGCTCGGCGGGACGCTGACCGATTCGCCGTCCGTGACCGGCGACGGCACGGTCTTCGTCCGCGGCGCCGACGGCCAGGTCTGGCAGCGGACCAGTGCCGGTCAGTGGTCCGGTCTCGGTGCGCCCGGTGGCAAGCCGATCTACGGCCGGCCCGGCGCGGCGACCTCGACCAGCGGCACGGTCGTCGCGGTCCGCACGGCCGACGACAGTGTCTGGACCCGCACGAAGACCGGCGGCACCTGGTCGGACTGGACGGGCATCGGCGGCACGGTCAGCAGCAGCCCGACCCTGGTCGCGGCCGGCGCGAAGGTCGCGCTCACCGCGTCCGCGAGCGACTACTCGCTGTGGGCCAACGAGTGGTCGGGCTCCTGGGCGGGCTGGTTCAAGCGGCCGGAGTACCCGAGCGGGAGCATCGTGGGAACCCTCGGAGCCGCGTCCGACGGCGCGTCGCTGTGGTTCGCCGCCCGCGGGCCGGACGACCATGTCCACGTAGCGAAGTTGTGAGTCAGGGAGAGGCGATGTCTGCGCGTACCGCGGTGGTGACCGGAGCGGCGTCCGGGATCGGGCTGGCGACGGCCCGGAAGCTGCTCGACGACGGCTACCGCGTGCTGGGCGTGGACATCGCCGAACTCCCCGAGGGCGTCGTCCCGATCCGGGGCTCGGTCACTGACGAGGCGACCTGGGCGGGCATCGGTGAGGTGGACGCCCTGGTCAGCAACGCCTACGTGCCGAGCACCGGGCCGCTGCACGATCTCGACCGCGCCGCGTGGGAACGCCAGCTCGACGTCAACCTGACCGGCACGTTCCTCGCCTTGAAGGCCTGCCTGCCGTCGCTGCGGACCCGGGGCGGCGCGGTCGTGCTGGTTTCGTCGGTGCACGCGCACTTCGGCCTGCCGGGCCACCCCGCGTACGCCGCGACCAAGGGCGCGCTGGTCGCGCTCGCCCGGCAGCTGGCCGTGGAATATGCACCGTCCGTGCGGGTCAACTCCGTGCTGCCGGGGCCGGTGCTCACCGAGGCCTGGAACCGCATCTCGCCCGCGGACCGCGAACGCAGCGCCCAGGCGACCCCGGCCGGCCGGCTCGGGAAGCCGGAGGAGGTGGCGGACGTGATCGCGTTCCTGCTCTCGGACGCCGCGTCGTTCGTCACCGGAGCCGAGTTGACCGTCGACGGCGGCTGGTCCGCCGCCAAGGATTCCGCGTAGATGGGGGACACGGGTGAAGATCACCGGGGTTGAAACGTTTCTGGTCGCGCCGCGCTGGCTGTTCCTCAAGGTCAGCACGGACGAGGGCATCAGCGGCTGGGGCGAGCCCGTGGTCGAGGGCCGCGCGGAGACCGTGCGCGCGGCCGTGCACGAGCTGTCCGAGCTGCTGATCGGCCAGGACCCGCTGCGCATCGAGGACCACTGGCAGGTGCTGCGCCGCGGCGGGTTCTACCGCGGCGGCCCTGTGCTTTCGAGCGCGCTGGCCGGCTTCGACCACGCGCTGTGGGACATCGCCGGCAAGGTCCGCAACGCGCCGGTGCACGAGCTGCTCGGCGGCCCGGTCCGCGACCGCGTCCGGGTGTACAGCTGGGTCGGCGGCGACCGGCCGACCGGCATCCGCGAAGCCGTGTCCGCGCAGGTCGAGGCGGGGTTCACGGCGGTGAAGATGAACGTCGCCGGCCCACTGACGGCGATCGCGTCGCCCGCGGCGGCCGACGCCGCGGTGGCGCGTGCGTGGGAAGCGCGGGAGGTCCTGGGCCCGCACCGCGACCTCGCCATCGACTTCCACGGCCGCGTCTCGCCGGCGATGGCGCGTCGCCTGGTCAGGCTGCTCGAAGACGTCCAGCCGATGTTCGTCGAGGAGCCGGTCCTGCCGGAGACCCAGGGTGACGCGCTGCGCTCGATCGTCGAGGCGTCGACCGTGCCGATCGCGGTCGGCGAGCGGCTCTACTCGCGCTGGGAGTTCAAGCCGGTGCTCGACGCGGGTGTCGCGGTGGTCCAGCCCGACCCGTCGCACGCCGGCGGCATCTCCGAGCTGCGGCGGATCGGTGCGCTCGCCGAGATGTACGGCGCGTCGCTGGCACCGCACTGTCCGCTCGGGCCGATCTCACTGGCCGCGTCCATGCAGGTCGCCTTCGCGACGCCGAACTTCCTGATCCAGGAACAGAGCATCGGCATGCACTACCACGAAGGTCACGAGCACGCGTACCTCACGGATCCGTCGGTCTTCGCCTTCCGGGACGGCTACGCGGCCCGCCCGCTCGGGCCCGGGCTCGGCATCGAGGTCGATGAAGCGGCCGTCCGGCGCGCCGACGAGGTCGGCCACACCTGGCGCTCGCCGGTGTGGCGCCACGACGACGGCGGCCTCGCCGAATGGTGACCTGGCTCGAGCGCGGCGACCTGCGGCTCGGCCTGGTCCCGGAGCTCGGCGGCCGGCTGCTGTCTTTGCGGCACCGCGGCGTCGAACTGTTGTGGCGCAACGCCGATCTGGTCGACGGCGACCTGCACAGCGACTACACGCCGAACTCCGGGCGGATGGGCGACTGGGTCAACTACGGCGGCGACAAGACGTGGCCCGCGCCACAGGGCTGGGACGGCCCGGACCAGTGGCCCGGGCCGCCCGACCCGATCCTCGACTCCGGGCCGTACGCCGTGACCGCCGACGGGGACACGGTGACCATGACCAGCGCCCCGGACCCGCGGACCGGCCTGCGGCTGACCCGCGCGTTCACGATCCTCGACGACGGCTACCGGCTTGACCTGCGCGCGGAGAACGTGTCCGAGCGGCAGGTGCGCTGGGCGTTGTGGAACGTGACCCAGCTCCCCGGCGGTGGTCCGGTCACCGCGGGGCTCCGCCGGCCCGACGTGGTCGCGCTGGTCGCGGGCACCGGAACGCCGGAGTACACAGTGGACGGTGACCGGCTGGTCGTGCCCGCCCAGGACGTCGTCGGCAAGCTGGGCGTGCCGGGCTCGTCGGGCTGGGTGACCTATGGCGCGTTGACGTTGAGCTTCGACGTAGACCCCGCGGGCGAGTACCCGGACGAGGGATCGCCGCTGGAGATCTGGCTGGAGCACCCGCTGCCGTCGCCGCTGGCGGAGCTGGGCGATCTGGACCCGCCGGCGCGGATCGTCGAGCTGGAGGTGCTCGGCCCGCTGACCACGCTGGACCCGGGCGCTTCGATGTCCCTGACCTGCACAGGTATCGTGAGGGCGTGACGGACAAGCCCCGCATTCCGAACGTGCTCGCCGCCCGCTACGCCTCGGCGGAGCTGGTCTCGCTCTGGTCGCCGGAGCAGAAGGTCGTCCTGGAGCGGCAGCTCTGGCTCGCCGTCCTCAAGGCGCAGAAGGACCTCGGCGTCGAGGTGCCCGACGGCGTCGTCGAGGACTACGAGCGCGTCATCGACCAGGTCGACCTCGAGTCGATCGCGGCCCGGGAGCGCGTCACCCGCCACGACGTCAAGGCCCGCATCGAGGAGTTCAGCGACCTCGCCGGCCAGGAGCACATCCACAAGGGCATGACCTCGCGCGACCTCACCGAGAACGTCGAGCAGCTGCAGCTGCTCCGCTCGCTGGAGCTCGTGCGCACCCGCGTCGCCGCGGTGCTGGCGCGGCTGGCCGCCCTGGCCGTCGAGCACGCCGACACCGTCATGGCCGGCCGCTCGCACAACGTCGCCGCGCAGGCCACCACCCTCGGCAAGCGGTTCGCCACCGCGGCCGACGAGCTGCTGGTCGCCTTCGAACGGCTCGACAATCTCATCGTGCGCTACCCGCTGCGCGGCATCAAGGGCCCGGTCGGCACCGCGCAGGACATGCTCGACCTGCTCGGCGACGAGTCCACTTTGGACCAGCTCGAAGACCGCGTCATGCAGCACCTCGGCTTCAACCAGCGGTTCGTCAGCGTCGGCCAGGTCTACCCGCGCTCGCTCGACTTCGACGTCTTGTCCACTGTGGTCCAGCTCGCGGCGGCGCCGTCCAGCCTGGCCAAGACGATCCGGCTGATGGCCGGGCTCGAGCTGGTCACCGAGGGCTTCAGGCCCGGCCAGGTCGGCTCGTCCGCCATGCCGCACAAGATGAACACCCGCTCGTGCGAGCGTGTGAACGGCCTCGCCGTCGTGCTCCGCGGCTACCTCTCCATGATCGGCGAGCTGGCCGGCGACCAGTGGAACGAGGGCGACGTCTCCGACTCGGTCGTCCGCCGCGTCGCGCTGCCGGACGCGTTCTTCGCGCTCGACGGCCTGCTGGAGACCTTCCTCACGGTCCTCGCCGAGTTCGGTGCCTTCCCGGCGGTCATCGAGCGTGAGCTTGATCGCTACCTGCCGTTCCTCACCACGACGAAGGTGCTCATGGCGTCGGTCCGCGCGGGTGTCGGACGTGAGACGGCCCACGAGGCGATCAAGGAGCACTCCGTCGCCGTCGCGCTGGAGATGCGGGAAGGCCGCGCCGAGAACGACCTCCTCGACCGCTTCGCCGCCGACGAGCGCATCCCGCTTGACCGCGGTGAGCTGGACAAGCTGCTCGCCGACCGCATCTCGTTCACCGGCACGGCCGGCCGCCAGGTCGAGCAGGTGGCCGAGCGCGTGGCGAGGGTGCTCGAGCGGTTCCCGGCGGCCGCGGGCTATGCACCGCAACCGATCCTGTGAGCTGACGCACCTGTCCACGAAGTGGAACGAATCCACACGAACGGGCGAAATCCCTAATCTCGATCGCTGACCACGGAGCGCTAGTCCTCACCATGGAAGAAGCGATGAGATCCACGCTGTCCAAGATCGCCGCCGTCCTCACCGCGGGCGCGCTGACGTTGACCCTCGCCGCCTGCGGTGGCTCCGACACGGGGTCGACCACTCTGCGTGTCGGGACCCTCAGCGACGCCCCGCCGTCGATCTACCTGGAGAACGGCCGGTTCACCGGCTACGACAACGAACTGCTGCGTGACATCGCCAAGCGGGAAGGCTTCGAGGTCGAGTTCGTCGGCACCGAGTTCTCCAGCCTGCTGGCCGGCGTCGCGACCGGCAAGTTCGACATCGGCAGCTCGACGATCTCCAGCACCGAGGCGCGCAAGAAGACGGTCGCGTTCTCCAACGGCTACAACACCGGCTTCACCACGATCGTCACCGCGAAGGGCGCGAACCTCAAGGACCCGGCGGCGTTCGCGGGCAAGCGGCTCGGCGTCGTCCAGGGTTCGGTGCAGGACGAGTTCGCGGGCAAGACCGCCGGCGCCCAGGTCGTCCGCTTCCCGGACTACAACGCGGGTTTCGCGCAGCTGAAGAACGGCACGCTCGACGGCTGGGTCGTCCCGCAGGACATCGGCCAGAAGTACCTGGACCAGAACCCCGCGGTCCCGCTGGAGCTCGGCTACACGGTCGAGGACAAGGACACGCCGTCGGCGTTCGCGGTGGCCAAGAACAACCCCGACCTGCTGAACAAGCTCAACGACGGGCTCGCCAAGGCGATCGCGGACGGCTCGGTCGCGCGGATCTACGGCCAGTTCTACAAGACGACACCGCTGTCGAAGGAACTCCAGCAGGGCGGCCCCGGTCTGCTCGTGAAGAACGCAAGCGCGTGACATCCGGCATAAGCTGCTTTCGTTCGGGTCCCGGGGTGAGGAGAAGCATGAAGAAGACACTGGTCACAGCGCTCACCGCGACCTTGCTGGCCGCGCTCACGGCGTGCGGCGGGTCGGACAGCGGTGGCGACAAAACCCTGCGCGTCGGCACGCTGAGCGACTCGAAGCCGAACGCCTACCAGGAGAACGGCAACTACACCGGGTTCGACAACGAGCTGCTGAAGGCCATCGCGGCCAAGGAAGGCCTGAAGCTCGAGTTCGCCGCGACGGAGTTCTCGGCCCTGCTCGGCCAGGTCGCCAACGGCACGTTCGACATCGGCAGCTCGGCGATCTCGCAGACCGACGCCCGCAAGAAGACCGTCGACTTCTCCGCGCCGTACAACTACCAGTCCCTCGGCATCGAAGCCAAGGAGACCGCCGGCATCACCGACGAGAACTCCCTGGCGGGCAAGCGGGTCGGCGTCGTCCAGGGCACGGTCTCGGACAGCTGGCTCGGCACGAACGCGCCGACCGCGCAGGCCGTCCGCTTCCCGAACGACGCGGCCGCGCTCAACGCCCTCAAGACCGGCGCGATCGACGGTGCGGTGTTCGACCAGGCGACCGCCGAGGACTACGCGAAGAACAACGCCGACGCGAAGCTCAAGGTCACCAAGGCGATCACCACGACCATCCCGCACGGGTTCGCGTTCAAGAAGGGCAACACCGACCTCATCGCCAAGATCAACGACGGCCTCAAGAAGGTCATCGCGGACGGCACGTGGGTGAAGGTGCACGACCAGTTCGAGCCGACCGCGCCCGTGCCGGCCGAGTTCAAGGCGGGGCAGTAGTCCACAATGGACGACTTCGTCAACACGTTCCTGAACTGGGACTACATCTCCCAGGTGCTGCCCGACCTGGCGAAGACCGGCCTGCTCAACACGCTGATCCTGTCGGTGACGTCCGCGCTGATCGGCACCGTGCTCGGCATGGTGCTGGCGGTGATGGGCCTGTCCACCAAGTGGTGGCTGCGCTGGCCGGCGCGGGTCTACACCGACATCTTCCGCGGGCTGCCGGCCATCCTGACGATCCTGCTGATCGGCCAGGGGCTCGGCACGCTCGCGCGGGACGTCGTCGGCACGAACCCGTACCCGATGGGCATCCTGGCGCTGTCCCTGATCGCGGCGGCCTACATCGGCGAGATCTTCCGGTCCGGCATCCAGAGTGTCGACAAAGGACAGATGGAGGCCAGCCGCGCGCTCGGGATGAGCTACACGAAGTCGATGCTGCTGGTGATCATCCCGCAGGGCGTCCGGCGGGTGCTGCCGGCGCTGGTGAACCAGTTCATCGCGCTGGTCAAGGACTCCAGCCTCGTCTACGTGCTCGGGCTGCTGTCCGGGCAGCGCGAGCTGTTCCGGATCGGCCAGGACCTCGCGGCGAACACCGGCAACCTGTCGCCGCTGGTCGCCGCCGGGGTGTTCTTCCTGGTGATCACGGTGCCGCTGACGCACCTGGTGAACTACATCGACAAGAAGCTCCGGACCGGCCGCAAGGTGCGCGCCGACGAGCCGGACGACGGCGACCCGGTGGAGATCGGTCCCGGGGGGAGGGTGAGCACGTGGTGACGACGGCGGTGCGCTCGTCCAGCGTGGAGCTGCGCGACATCCACGTCAGCTTCGGCACGCTCGAAGTCCTGCGCGGCATCGACCTCAAGGTCGAGAGCGGCAAGACCACCTGCGTGATCGGGCCGTCCGGCTCCGGCAAGTCGACGCTCCTGCGGTGCGTGAACCGCCTGCAGGAACCCGACTCCGGCGACCTCCTGCTCGACGGCGAGTCCGTGATCAAGTCGGACCCGGACGCGCTGCGCCAGCGCGTCGGCATGGTGTTCCAGCACTTCAACCTCTTCGGTCACCGGAGCGTGCTGGACAACATCGTGCTGCCGCTGCGCAGCGTGAAGAAGCTGAGCAAGGAGGAGGCGTCGGCGATCGCCCGCGCCCGGCTGGCGGACGTCGGTCTCGCGGACAAGGCGCCGTACCGGCCGAGCGCGCTTTCGGGCGGTCAGCAGCAGCGCGTGGCGATAGCCCGGGCGCTGGCGATGGACCCCGAGGTGATGCTCTTCGACGAGGCCACCAGCGCGCTCGACCCCGAGCTGGTCAAGGGTGTGCTGAACCTCATGGCGGGCCTGGCTTCGCGGGGACTGACCTTGATCGTCGTGACGCACGAGATGGGCTTCGCGCGGAGTGTCGCCGACGACGTCGCGTTCATGGACGCGGGGCACATCGTGGAGCAGGGCCCGCCGGCGCAGATCTTCGACGAGCCGCAGAGCCCCCGCCTGCAGCGATTCCTGTCGCAGGTGCTCTGACACCCGCGCGCAAAACGGGAGGCTTGGGCGGCGACCGCGCGGGTAGCCTGCGGGAATGGCGAAGATCGCGCGGCTGACGTACTACCCGGTCAAGGGCTGTGCCGGCACCGCGGTGCCGGCCGCCGAGGTCGGGCCGGCCGGGCTGGCGCACGACCGGGTCTTCGAGGTCGTCGCGCGGGACGGCGACTTCCGCAGCCAGCGCCGCTACCCGGCGCTGGCCGCGGTCCGGCCGAAGCTGCTGGGAGACCGGCTGCTGCTGGCCGCGCCGGGCATGGAAGACCTGAGCGTCGACGTCCGGCGCGACGGCCCGCGGCACCCGGGCTCGACGTTCTCCTGGCACGGCACCGGCATCCACCAGGGCGAAGATGCCGCGCAGTGGTTCTCGGACCTGCTCGGGTTGCCGTCCGTACTCATTGGCGTCGCGCCGGACCACGAGCGCGTCACGGGTGGCGAGACGCCCGGCACGGCCGCGTTTGCCGACGGGCATGCACTGCTCGTCGCATCTGAGTCCTCTTTGGATGGTCTGAACGAACGGATCGCGTCCAAGGGCGGCGAACCCGTGCCGATGGACCGCTTCCGCCCCAACGTCATCATCTCCGGCTGGGTCGAGCCGCACACCGAGGACGAAGTCCGCGCCATGACCGCGGGCACCGCGAAGTTCGGCTACGCCAAGCAATGCGTGCGCTGCACGGTGCCGATGGTCGACCAGGAGACGGGCGAGAAGGCCGGCCCCGAGCCGATCCGCACGCTCGCGAGCTACCGCCGGCACCCGGACGGCGGAGTGATCTTCGGGATGAAGGCCGCCGTGCTGCGCCCGGGTCAGCTGGCGGTCGGCGACGAGGTGATCGTGCACTCCTGGGCGGGCCCGAGCCCCAGCACGGCCGCGGCGGAACCGCCGTTGACGGCGACGGCGAGCCGTCCCGCGGAGTCGGTGTAGAGCACGCTCGCGCCGGCGGGCACGTCGGCGAAGGTGCGCCCGATCTCGGTGGTCACCGCGACCCGCTCGCTGTGCACGGAAACCGCGCCGGACAGCCCCGAGAGCTCCAGGTCGGCCGGGGTCGCGGCGAGCTGGACGTTGCCGAAGTGGTCGACCGTCAGCACCTCCGACACCAGCTTCCCGGGGAACGCCGCCACGAACGGCTCCGGCAGCTCGACCAGGTCGGACACCGGGTCACCGAACTCCGCCGGCTCGACACCCAGCGCGAGGTGCGCCGCCGCGGGCGCGAAGACGTCCCGGCCGTGGAACGTCGCCGACGTCACGGGCAGCCGCAGCGACGGCTCGGCCAGCTCGTACGCGGCTCGGACCCCGCCCAGCGCGTGCGCGGCGGGCAGCAGGACGCCGTTGTCCGGCCCGACCAGCAGCCCGCTTCCGGCGACGACGACCACCCCGAGCCGGGCCGTGCCGACGCCCGGGTCGACGACGGCGACGTGCACCGCCTCCGGCAGGAACGGCACGGTCTGGGCCAGCGCCATCGCCCCGTGCCGGACGTCCTGGGGTGGTACCTCGTGGGTGACGTCGAGCACCCGCACGGCGGGCGCCAGCCGCGCGATCACGCCGTGGCACGCCGCCACGAAGCCGTCGCGCAGGCCGTAGTCGGTCGTCACCGAGATCCAGTCGTACAGGGCCATGCCAGCATCATCCATGGTGGCGGAGGGTGCCCGTTAAAGTTCAGCGCGTGACACCCCTCCCCACCCCCGAGCGCGTCGCCACCGGCAAGGTCCGTGACCTCTACGTCATGGGCGACCACCTGCTCATCGTCGCTTCCGACCGCATTTCCGCCTTCGAGCGCGTGTTCCCCACCGACGTCCCGGACAAGGGCCGGGTGCTCACCGCGATGAGCGTGTTCTGGTTCCGCGAGCTGGCCGACGTCCTCCCGAACCACCTGGTGGCCTGCGACGGGCCCCTCATCCCGAAGGCCTTCCGCGGCCGGGCGCTGCTCGTCGAGCGGCTCGACATGCTGCCGGTGGAGGCCGTCGTCCGCGGCCACCTCACCGGCCGCGGGTACGCGGACTACCGCCGCTCCGGCTCGGTGTGCGGGCTCGAGCTGCCCCGCGGCCTGGCCGAGTCGGCGCGGCTGCCGGAGCCGATCTTCACGCCGTCCACCAAGGCCCGTCCCGGCGAACCCGACGAGAACATCGACTTCGACACGTTCGCGGCGATCCTCGGCCGGGCGCTCGCCGAGGAGGTCCGCGAGGCCTCGCTCGAGCTGTACCGCCGGGGCGCCGCGCGGGCCGCGGAGCAGGGCCTGCTGCTGGCCGACACGAAGTTCGAGTTCGGCATCGGCGCGGACGGCCGGCTCGTGCTCGCGGACGAGCTGCTGACGCCGGATTCCGCGCGCTACTGGCTCCCCGACGGCCACCGCCCCGGCCGTCCCCGGCCGTCGTTCGACAAGCAGCACGTGCGCGACTGGCTGGTCGACCCGGCTTCCGGCTGGGACTGCGTGTCCGCGCTGCCGCCGTTGCCGCCGGAAGTGGTGACCGCCACGCGCGACCGGTACCTCGAGGCGTACCGCCGCATCACCGGGCTTTCCCTGGCAGACTGGCCGCGTGATCCTGCTGATCTGCGGCAGCCTGCGAGCCAGCTCGGGCAATGCGGCTGTGCTGGGGACCGTCGCGACCCTCACCGCGAGCAAGACGTACACCGGCCTCGGCGACCTGCCGCACTTCAACCCGGATGACGACCGCGACCCGCTGCACCCCGAGGTCGCGACGCTGCGGGCGGCGATCGCGGAAGCGGACGCGATCCTGATCTGCACGCCCGAGTACGCCGGCGGCCTGCCGGGCTCGTTCAAGAACCTCCTGGACTGGACGGTCGGCGGCGGCGAGATCTACGGCAAGCCGGTGGCGTGGATCAACGCGTCCTCGATCGCGGCGCCGACGGGTGGCCGCGACGCGCACGACTCGCTGCGCAAGATCCTGGCGTACGCGGGCGCGAAGATCGTCGACGACGCGTGCGCGCGCATCCCGGTCTCGCGCGCGGACGTCGCCGACGGCCAGGTCGCCGACCCCGACCTGCGGGGCCGGATCGCGGTGGCCGTGCAGCGGCTGCGCGAAGGCGTCTGACCCTTCCGGCAACGGACGCTCGCCCGTCCTGCGCAGTTCACGGCGACGTCAGACGCGTGCGTCCCAATGGTGGCGTGGACGCTCGCTTGCTGGTTTCGCTGTCGGGAATCACCCCGCGCACGCTGCACCGGTGCGCCGACCTCGCGGCCGAGCTCGACCGCCGCAAGGTCCCGCTCTCGGTGCTGTACGCCGCTCGCACCGGCGGAGGCCCGGTGACGGAGTGGGTGCGCACGCGCGCCCGTGCCGGAGACTCCGTGCTGCTGCACGGGTACGACCACGCCGTCACGCCCACGCACCGCACGGTCTACCTGGGCAAGAAGGCGGAGTTCGCGACGCTGCCGGCACACGAGGCGCGGCTGCGCCTGATCGCCGCCAAGGCCGCGCTGGACAGCACCGGGCTGTCCGTCGACGGCTTCGCGCCGCCGCGCTGGATCGCCTCCGCGGGCACGCTGCAGGCGCTGGCGGAGCACGGGTTCCGCCTGTGCGCGGACCTCGGCGCGGTCCGCGACCTCGTCACGGGCGAGATCCGCCGGGCGCGCGTGAGTGAGTTCACGAGCCAGTCACACCGCACGGAAACGGTACGCTGCTTCGCCCTGGTGCTGGCGGCGGCGCGCGCGGCCCGCCGGGGCGGGCTGGTCCGGCTGGGGGTCGACGCCACGGACCTCACCCGCCCCGGCCTCCGCCAGGCCCTGCTCGACGCCGTCGACGTGGCGCTGGAGAACCGCGCGTTCGGCGCCACCTACGGCTCCTTGCGCGCGGTCGCTGCCTGAGTCGCGCTCCACCTGTCGCTTCACTCTGTAGTTGTCAATCACCGCCCCTGACGGGGATCGAGCTCGTTCCCGGATCAGTGCGCAGGGTTCGGGTCGAGGAGCACGTCGAGTCGTCCGAAGGCCACGTCGACCGCCGGCGCGAGCGCGGGTGCGTCGGAACCGGCGAGCCGGCTGCCCGCTTGGTAACAGGCCACGGCGATCTGCGCCGCCAGTACCGCGACCTCCCGGGGTGCGCCGCGCTCCAGCAGAATCGCTTCGCCCAGCTCGGCGAACCGTTGCAGCTTCCGTGCACTGCGGTCCTTGAGCTCCGGATTCTCCTCCAGCAGCCGCTGGTGCATCTCGTAGTGCGCGGCATCCGCCGTGGCTTCCGCGCACACGTCCAGCACCAAGGTGCGAACCTGCTCCAATGCCGCCGGCAGGCTCTGGGGCGCCTCGCCCGGCAACGCCCGCTGCCGCTCCGCCAAGTGGTCCAGCAGTTGCTGCTCGTCCGAAAACACCACCTCCTGCTTGTCGCCGAAATACCGGAAGAACGTCGTGCGCCCCACCTCTGCGCGCTCGGCGATGTCCGTGACCGTGACATCGGTGAAGCCGCGCTCCGCGAACAGCTCGAAGGCTGCCTCCACGATCTGTTCGCGAGCCTGTTTCTGCTTGCGCTCCCGCAGCGAGGGGCGTTGTTCCATGAGCCCACAGTAGCGGAACCGGTATCGAGTCCGCTACGGTACTGAGTACCAGTTCGAATCGAGTACCTGATCGGATGAAGGGGCAAGACTGATGACCGAACCGACGAAGACGCTGCTCATGACCGGCGCCAGCAGGGGGCTTGGCCGGGCCGCGGCGGAACGGTTGCTGCGAGACCGGCCGGATCAGCTGCTGCTCGTCTTCGTTCGCGGAAAGGAGGCCGGGCACCGGCTGGCGCGGGAGCTGGCCGCGCGCACGGGCAACGCGAACGTCCGAGCGGTGTCGTGCGACCTCGGCTCTCTGGCGGAGGTGCGGGCGGCGGCCGAAGCTGTGCGGAAGCTGCTTGACGATCGGGAGATCCCACCTCTGGCGGGATTCTTGGCCAACGCTGGTGTCCAGATGGCGTCGGCCGCGAAGACGACGGCTGACGGGTTCGAAGCCACGTTCGGGATCAACGTCCTGGCGAACTACCTGCTGCTCCGACTGCTCGCCGACCGGTTCGAGCCGGGCGCGCGCGTGGTGGTCACCGGCAGCGAGTCGCACTTCGGCGACTTCCGGCACAACCTGGGCCTCGTCCCGGCGCCCCAGTGGACCGACACGCGAAGCCTCGCCCGGCCGGCCGCCGGTCCTGAAGCCGAAACCGTGGCCGCGGGGCGCCGGGCCTACTCGACGAGCAAGCTCGGGGTGCAGTACCTAGTGCACGCGCTCGCGCGGACGTTTCCCGAGATCGACGTCTACGCCTACACCCCCGGGCTGGTCCCCGGCACGGGCCTCGTCCGGGACGCCGGCGCGATCCAGCGCTTCGGCTTCCGGTGGCTGCTTCCGTTGCTGTGGGCGACACCCATCGCATCGAGCCCGCAGACCGCGGGTATCAAGCTGGCCGCGGCCATGACAGCAGCCCGGCCGGCCGAATCCGGCGCGTACCTCGACCGCGGCCGGGTCGTGCCATCGTCGGCGGAGTCCTACGACGAGAAGCGGGAGGAGGACCTGTGGCGTGGCGCGGCCGAGCTGTGTGGCGTGCCGGTCGGTTGACCGGCACGCCGCGCCGCCTAGAACTTCGCGGGCTCGGCCCGCTCCAGCACCTTGACCTCGGTGCCTTCGGGCGCGAGGTTGCCGAACAGGCCGTAGTGCATGGCCGGGTTGGCCAGTACGGCCTCGTGGATCGGCACGGCGACTCGCGGCGCCACGGCCCGCAGGTAGTCGACCGCCTCGCCGGCCTTGAGCCACGGCGCGCCGGTCGGCAGGCCCAGCACGTCGATCTTCTGCTCGGGCACGAAGAACGAGTCGCCCGGGTGGAAGAACGCGCCGTCGTCGAAGACGTAGCCGATGTTCGGGATCACGGGGATGTCCGAGTGGATGAGGGCGTGCTCCCCGCCGACGGCCTTGATCGAGGTGTCCCCGACGGCGAACGCATCACCCACATTGGCGATGTCGAACGGCAGCCCCAGCTTCTCGACCTCGGGAGCCGACCCGGGGTCGACGATCAGCTTCGCGTCCGGGTTGGCTTCGAGGATCTTCGGCAGCCGGTCGACGTCCAGGTGGTCGAAGTGCTGGTGCGTGACCAGCACGGCGGACAGCTCCCGCTCACCCTCGAACCCGGTGGAGAACGCGCCGGGATCGATCAGGATCCGCTCGGAGCCGGTCTCCAGCAACAGGCAGGCGTGTCCGAAATGGACGATACGCATCGATGTTCTCCTTCACGGGTAGTCGATTCCAGCCTAGTCCCGGATCGTCAGCCGGCGCCGGATGTCGTCGAGGTCCTCGCGGGCGACCCCCGCCCCGAGGAGGTACCGCTCGACGTCGAATCCTTCGAGCGTGTCCCGGACGGCAGCCGCGGTCGTCGTGCCCCGCGCCGCGAGGAGAGCCGCGATGACCGGTCCTTGGTCCTCGGTGCCCATCGCGGCGTACAGCGCTTTCAGGGAATCGGCGGACAGGTCGTAGTCCGCGGCGACGGCATCGGGGCCGACGTCGGCCAGCGCCAGCAGCAGGAGCGCGACCAGACCGGTCCGGTCTCGCCCGGCGCCGCAGTGGAACAGGACGCCGCCGGGGGCGGACCGGGCGATCGCTCCGATGACGGCGGCGCAGCGCTCGGCCTTTCGTTCGAGGAAGACGCGGTAGTAGAGCGGGCTGCCGTTCAGCCGCTCGCGGTTGACGTATCGCCAGAACTCGACGTCGTCGATGTCGTCGAGAGGAACCTCCAAACGATCGAGGTCCGCCGGCGTGGACACGCCGGCCGCGGCGGCGAACTGCGCCGAACCGGCCAATGCCGTCGGGGCGTCCGCCGTCGCCCGGATCTCGTCGGCGTTGCGCAGGTCGATGACGGTCCGGACGCCGGACTGCCGCGCCTGGGCCCAACCGGCCTCGGTCACGAACCGGAGGTCGGCCGCCCTGAAGAAGGCGCCGTGGCGGGTCGTGCGGCCCGCTCGCGTCGGCAGGCCGCCGAGGTCTCTGGTGTTGTAGAACCCTTCCCAGGCCACTGCTCTGCTCATGCGTCACAGTTTGCCCGTGAGCACCGCGTCGCCCAGTTCCGTCCGCCGGTACAGCACCCGGTGGCCACGACGCTCCGACGCCAGCAACCCCGCCCCGCGCAACGCCGTCAGGTGCGCGGAAACCGTCGCCGGTGCCAAGCCGTGGCGCCGGGCCAGTTCGGTCGTCGCCGCGGGGCGGTCGAGGGTGGCCAGCAGCAGCGCCCGCGTCCGGCCGAGGACCTCGACCAGCGGCTCCGGCGGCGCCGCGGCGGAGGTCCACAGCGAAGCCACGCCGCGAGCCGGGTAGAGCAGCGAGATCTGCCACGGTGGCACCGTCACCACGCCGACGTTCGGCCACGCGAACACCGCCGGGATCAGCAGCAGCCCGCGCGCGTCGATCTCCAGCCGCTCGCGCGCGCGGACGTCCACCAGCAACGACGTGTCCGACAGCCGCACGCTCGGGTGCAGCCCGGCCAGCATCGACGCGATCCCGCCGGAACCCAGCTGCCGCGTCCGGAACGCGATGTCCGCCGCCAGCAGCTCGCGCAAGCGGGGCCACTCCGGCGCCAACAGAACGTCCCACACCGTCTCGAGCTGGTCGGCCAGCAGGTCGCGCGCGGCCGCCGGGTCGTCCGGCAACCGCGAAAGGTCGGCGTCGACCATCGCCAGCTCCAACGCCACCTGCGCAGGCGGCGTCGCCCGCACGGCCCGCAGCTGCGCCGAAGCCGTCGTTTCCGGGCCGTCCGGCGGCGGGCTCAGGAACTCGGTGATGTAGTGCCGCGCGCCGAGGACCGCGGCCAGCTCGGGCACGTCGAGGACGGGTGCGCGAGACGCCCACGGCAGGGTCGCCGGGTGCCCGCGGACGCCGAGCAGCGTCCGGACGGCGCCCAGCACCTCCTCCAGCGGCGAGATCGCGAAGCGGACGCGTTGCGCGCCCGCCGCGGTCAGGACCAGCTCGATCACCGGTGATTCGCTCTCACCCGAATCAGTGTGCCTCGCGCAGGCCGCGGACGAGCGTACGAGCATGTCCTTGTTCACCCATCGCGCCTATTGGCGCTGGTCGGCGGGCGTCCAGTTCGCTCGGCTCCCGGCGACCATGGCGCCGCTCGCGTTCACCCTGCTGACCACCGCGACGACCGGTTCCTACCGACTCGGCGGCGTGCTGATGTCGGTCTACGTCGCCGCCGAAATGCTCTGCGCGGTGCCGGTCGGCCGGCTGCTCGACCGCGTGGGCCCGTCGCGCGGCCTGCCCGTGCTGTTGCTGCTCACCGGCGCCGGGTTCGTCGTCCTGGCCACGGCCGCCGCAGCGGGCGCACCGGGCGCCGTCTTGCTCGCGGTCGTCCTGCTGCCCGGCATCACGGGCGGGGCGTTGTCGGGCGGGTTCCGGACGCTGCTCGCGGACACGGTCGACGACGGGCTGCTTCCCCGGGCGATCTCCGTCGACGCGATGATCCTCGACGGCGTGCTCGTCGGCGGTCCGGCGTTGGTGACGCTGCTCGATCTGGCGGGTTCGCTCGTGCCGCTGACCGCGATGGCCGCCGCCTGCGTGGCCGCCGCCTTGCTCGTCCCGCGTCGCGAGGGTGAGCACGAACGGGTGGAGTCAGGGCAAGACGTCCCGCCCGTGCGGCTCGTCACCTACCTGCCGTGGCTGTGCTGCGCCTTTACCATCGGGCTGCTGACGTCGACGATCGAGGTTGCGCCATTGCCACTGGTCCAGCGCCTCGGCGCGCCCGCGACGGCCGCTCCGGTGTTGATCGCCGTGCTGTGCGGGGCGAGCATCGCGGGGAGCGCGCTCTACGCGTGGCGCGGGAAGATCGGCGACCCGCGGCTGTTCCTGACCGGGTTCGTCGCGGGTGGGATCGTCCTGGCGGCGGACCTCGGCTGGGCAGGCTTGCTCGCGTCGGTGGTCGTGATCGGCGTGTGCGGCGGCCCGCTCGTCGCGGCGACCTCGGTCAACCTGCAGCGGCTGCTGCCGAAGAACCGCAGGTCAGCGGGGTTCTCGCTGAGTTTCACCGTGCAGTCGGCCGGCTTCGGGCTGGGTTCACTGGCCGTCGGCGTGCTGCCGTTGTGGCTCGCACCGTTGTTCGGTGTCTTTGCCGCGGCGATCGCGGGTGCAATGCTGGTGGCGAAGCCCGCGAGAGCTATTGGCACGATGTCAGTAACGTCGTAACCTGGGCTGACCCGCTACCTCCAGGGAGACGCCGATGACTGCCGTCCAGCCGAAGCCGACGTCGGTCGGCGAGACCTTCGACTCGCTGAGCCCGGCGACCGACGAGGTGGTCGGAACCTATCCCGTGCACGCCGCCGAGGACGTCCAGGCGGCCGTCGCGCGAGCGCGTGTCGCGGCGAAGTGGTGGGAGGACCTGGGCTTCGCCGGGCGCGCCGAGCGCCTGCGCGGCTGGAAGGGCGTGCTGACGCGCCGGCTCCCGCAGCTGTGTCAGGTGGTCCGCGACGAGACCGGCAAGCCGATCGCGGACGCGCAGCTCGAGAGCATCCTGGCCATCGAGCACATCGCGTGGGCGGGCAAGCACGCGAAGAAGATCCTCGGCAAGCAGAAGCGCTCGGCCGGGCTGCTGATGTCGAACCAGGCGGCGACCGTCGAGTACCAGCCGCTGGGCGTGGTCGGCGTGATCGGCCCGTGGAACTACCCGGTGTTCACGCCGCTCGGCTCGATCGCCTACGCGCTCGCGGCGGGCAACGCCGTGGTGTTCAAGCCCAGCGAATACACGCCGGGCGTCGGGAAGTGGCTGGTCGACGCGTTCGCCGAGATCGTCCCGGAGCAGCCGGTGCTGCAGCTGATCACCGGCTTCGGCGAGACGGGCGCGGCGCTGGTCGGCGCGGGCGTGGACAAGATCGCGTTCACCGGCTCGACGGCGACCGGCAAGCGCATCATGGCCGCGGCGGCGGAGACGCTGACGCCGGTGGTCATCGAGGCGGGCGGCAAGGACCCGGTGTTGGTCGACGCGGACGCCGACCTCGACGCGGCGGCCGACGCGACGGTCTGGGGCGCGTTCTCCAACTCGGGCCAGACCTGCATCGGCGTCGAGCGGGTGTACGTCCACGAGAAGGTCCACGACGAGTTCGTCGCGAAGGTCGTCGAGAAGTCGAAGGACGTGCGTGCGGGTTCGGACGAGGCCGCGCAGTACGGCCCGGTGACGATGCCGTCGCAGCTGGGCGTGATCAAGAGGCACATCCAGGACGCACTGGCCCGCGGCGGCAAGGCGGTCCTCGGCGGCGAGGAAGCGGTCGGCGACCGGTACGCGCAGCCGACGGTGCTGATCGACGTCCCGGAGGACTCCGAAGCGGTCACCGAGGAGACGTTCGGCCCGACGGTGACGATCGCGAAGGTCCGCGACATGGACGAAGCGGTCGAGAAGGCGAACAGCACGAAGTACGGCCTGGGCTCGACGGTCTTCTCGAAGTCCCGCGGCGTGGAGCTGGCCGAGAAGCTGCGCACGGGCATGACGTCGATCAACGCACCGCTGTCGTTCGCGGGCATCGCCTCCCTGCCGTTCGGCGGCGTGGGTGACTCGGGCTTCGGCCGTATCCACGGCCCGGAGGGTTTGCGCGAGTTCGCCCGCACGAAGGCGATCGCGCGCCAGCGTTTCACAGCGCCGTTGACGCTGACGTCGTTCACCCGCAAGCCTTCGACGGACGCGATGGTGGCCAAGCTGGTCACCATCCTGCACGGCAAGCGCTGAGCCGGCCCGGGGTTGTGGACAACTCGCTTCCACAGCCCCGGAACTGTCGGTGACCCCCGGTAAACTGGATACCGGGGCCCGCGGCCCGCAGCCGACCCGCCCTCAGCGTCCCCGAATCAGGTCCGCTGCCTTCTCCGCCACCATGATCGTCGGCGCGTTCGTGTTCCCCCGCGGCACCACCGGCATCACCGAAGCGTCCACCACCCGCAGCCCCTCGACCCCGCGCACCCGCAGCTGCGGATCGACCACCGCCTGCTCACCCGTACCCATCGAGCACGTCCCGACCGGGTGATACAGCGTCTGCGTGTTCTCGCGAATGTGCTCAGCCAGCTCGGCATCGCTCAAATCATGCCGCGTCGGCAGGAACGGCTTGTCCAGGAACCGCCGCAACGGCCCCGTCTTCCCGATCTCGATCAGCGCGCGCAGCCCGGCGATCATCGTGTCCATGTCACGCGACTCCGCGTAGTAAGCCGGGTCGATTTCCGGCTTCCACGCGGGGTTCGCCGACTTCAGCCGCAGCCGGCCGCGGCTCGCGACGTCCACCAGCGTCGCCGCCGACGTGAAGCCGGGGACCGTCGGCTCGCGCATGCCGTTGTCGTAGAACAGCGTCGGCGCGACGTGGATTTGCATGTCCGGCGCCGGAAGTCCGTCGGTGGTCGGGAAGAACGCGCCCGCCTCGCCGATGTTCGACGTCAGCGGCCCGCGCTTGGTCAGCTGGTAGCGGACGAGCCCGCGCGGCGTGGCCGCGTCGACCAGGTCGGTCGTGCCGCGCGTGGACCAGATGATCCCGCACGCCGGGTGGTCGTGCAGGTTCTCGCCGACGCCGGGCAGCGCCGCGACGACGTCGATGCCGTGCTCGCGCAGGTGCTCGGCCGGCCCGACGCCGGAAACCATCAGCAACTGCGGCGAGTTGACCGCGCCGCCGCTCAGGATCACTTCGGTCGACGCACGCGCCGTGCGCTCGGCACCGTTGTCCAAATAGGACACGCCGACCGCGCGTGTGCCCTCGAAGACGACGCGGGTCGCGGGCGCGCAGGTCTTCACCGTCAGGTTCGGCCGCTCCAGCGCGGGGCGCAGGTACGCGTCGGCGGTCGACCAGCGGCGGCCCTTCTTGCAGGTGACCTGGTAGACGCCGGCGCCTTCCTGGCTCTCGCCGTTGAAGTCGTCGGTGCGCTTGAGGCCCCACGCGACGGCCGAGTCGACCCAGGCGCTCGACAGCTCGTGGGTGAACCGGCGGTCCTCGACGTTCAGCGGGCCGTCGGTGCCGTGCAGCGGCCCGTCGAGCCGCTGGTTGCCCTCGGCGCGCTTGAAGTACGGGAGGACGTCGTCCCAGCCCCAGCCTTCGGCGCCGTGGGAATCGCGCCAGCCGTCGTAGTCGGCGCGGTTGCCGCGGATGTAGATCATCGCGTTGATCGACGAGCAGCCGCCGAGCATCTTGCCGCGCGGCCAGTACGCGGGCTTACCCGTGTGCTTCTGCTCGACGGTCTCGTAGTTCCAGTCCCACCGCGTCTTGAACAGCGAGGGGAACGCCGCGGGGATGTGGATTTCGTCCGCGGTGTCCTCCGCGCCCGCTTCGAGCAGCAAGACCTGGGCCGACGGATCTTCGGTGAGCCGGCTCGCCAGCACGCACCCGGCGCTCCCGGCGCCGACGATCACGTAGTCGTAGGAGTCCACGATGCCTCCACAGCTGTTGGCGCGATGTCAACGACTCATCATGGCGCAGCGGCGCGCCGTCGGCCAGTCTAGTTTTCCCGGCGGCCCCCGCAGCCCGCCGAACTGGGTGAACTATGCTCGCGGGGTACCCACGACCTGCGTGAATAAGGAGCAGCCTGCCGTGGCCCGAGTCGTCGTCGACGTCATGCCGAAGCCCGAAATCCTCGACCCGCAGGGACAGGCCGCGCTCGGCGCCGCCGGCCGTCTCGGCTTCACCGGGATCAAGGAGATCCGCCAGGGCAAGCACTTCGAGATCGAGGTCGACGACACGGTCGACGACGCGACGCTCGAGAAGATCGCCGAGGGCTTCCTCGCGAACCCGGTCATCGAGCAGTGGACGATCACGCGGGTCGGCGCGTGAGCGCGCGCATCGGCGTCATCACCTTCCCGGGCACGCTCGACGACGGCGACGCGGCCCGCGCGGTCCGCTACGCCGACGCGGAGGCGGTGCCCCTGTGGCACGCGGACGAGAACCTCCACGACGTCGACGCGGTGGTCGTCCCGGGCGGCTTCTCCTACGGCGACTACCTGCGCGCGGGCGTGATCGCCCGGTTCGCGCCGGTCATGACGCCGGTGATCGAGGCCGCGCGCGCGGGCATGCCGGTGCTCGGCATCTGCAACGGGTTCCAGATCCTGTGCGAGGCGGGGCTGCTGCCCGGCGCGATGATCCGCAACCAGGGCCTGCACTTCATCTGCCGCGACCAGTGGCTGCGGGTGGAGGACACCTCGACGGCGTGGACGTCGCGGTATGAGGCGGGCGCGGAGATCCTCATCCCGATGAAGAACATCGACGGGTGCTACGTGGCCGAGCAGTCCACTTTGGACGAGCTGGAAGCCGAGGGACGGGTCGTGTTCCGGTACGTCGGCGGCAACCCGAACGGGTCGCGCAACGACATCGCCGGGATTCGCAGTGAGAACGGCCGGGTCGTCGGGCTGATGCCGCACCCGGAGCACGCGATCGACGCGCTGACCGGGCCGTCGGATGATGGGCTGGGCATGTTCTACAGCGCGGTGGACGCGCTGATCAAGGCTTGAGGCTGGGCGGCGCCCCCCGGTTGATCATTCTACCGAGGGGCACCGACAGTTCCGGGGCTACGGACGTGGGTTGTCCACAGATCAGCTCTTGCTCTGGTCGTTGGACAGCCACTTCTCCGGCCGGACCCGCACCAGCACCGACCGCTCGCCGAGCGCCGAGTCGACGTACGCCTTCGCCTGGTCCGCGGGCCAGTACCGTCCCGCGATGCGCAGCGCTTGTTCGCGCGTCGGGGGCTCGTCGTTCGCCACGACCGGGCCCTCCACCGTCACGTACTTGTACGGCGGGTTCTCGTCCTGCGCCACCAGGCTCAGCCGGCCGGCCGCGCGGATCGACTTGTCCTTGACGGTGTCGCGTTCCATCCAGATCAGCAGCTCGCCGCCCGGCGAGTAGTCGTACCAGACCGGGACCGCCAGCGGCGCCCGGCCGGCGCGCTCCACCGCCAGCACCCCCACGTGCACCCCGCTCAAGAACTGCTCGCGCTCCGCGGCGGTCATCACGAACGACGACATGTCACTCCCCGGGTAGAAGGTCGCCTACCCGGGGAGCAACCGCCGAAGCGGTCCGGACATTCCGGACTACGAAGCCGCCGCCACCAGACGCGCGTACGAACCGCCGGCCGCCAGCAGCGACGCGTGCGGCCCCAGCTCCGTGATCCGGCCGCCCTCGACCACCGCGACCCGGTCGGCCGCCGCGGCCGTGTGCAGGCGGTGGGCGATCGCGATCACCGTCCGCCCGGCCAGCACGCTGTTCAGCGACCGCTCCAGGTCGCGCGCCGAACCCGTGTCCAGCAGCGACGTCGCTTCGTCCAGCACCAGCGTGTGCGGGTCCGCCAGCACCACGCGGGCCAGCGCCAGCTGCTGCGCGATCGCCGCCGGGACCGGGTGTTCGCCCGAGCCCAGCTTCGTGTCGAGCCCGGACGGCAGCGACGCCACCCAGTCCGACGCGCCCGCCGACGTCAGCGCCGCCAGCAGCTCGTCGTCCGTCCAATCGCCGCCCGCGCGACGCGCCGGGAGCGCCAGGTTCTGCCGCAGGGTTCCCGAGAACACGTGGTGCTCCTGGGTCAGCAGCAGGACCTCGCCGCGCAGGACGTCGTCGGCCAGCGACGAGACGTCCTGGCCGCCGATCCGGACCGAGCCCGACGACGGTGCCGCGATACCCGCCAAAAGGCGGCCGAGCGTCGACTTGCCCGCGCCGGACGGGCCGACGATCGCCAGCCGTTCGCCACGGGGGACGCGCAGGTCGATGCCGTGCAGCACCTCGCGGTCGGCCGTGTAGGCGAACCGGACGCCGTGGACGTCGATGTCGCGTCCGCGCGGCACCTCGGTCACCTTCGGCGATTCCTCGACGGCCACCTCGCGGACGCCCAGGATGCGGCGCGCCGCGGCCGCCGCGACCTGCAGGTCCTCCAGCCAGAACAGCGCCTCGTTCAGCGGCGCCGACATCGCCTGGACGTACAGCAGCATCGTGGTGATCTCGCCGAGCCCGGCCCAGTCGCGCGTGTACGCGAGCAGCCCGAGCGGCAGCATCACCGCCAGCGGCAGCACGTAGCTGATCTCCAGCGACGGCAGCCACCGCAGCTGCAGCGCCCGCATCCGCCGCTCGCCGAGGATGCTGCGGTCCAACGCCTCGTACGCCGCGCCGACCCGACGCTCGGTCAGCCCGAGCGCCTCGACCGTGCGCGCGCCCTCCGCCGTCTCGTGGACGCTCGTGGTCAGGTCCGCCCACCGGTCGAGCATCCACTGCATCAGCGACGGGATCCGCCGCTGGTACCAGACGTTGACGCTCACCAGCAGCGGCACCGCGACCAGCAGGCTCAGCGAGAGCAGCGGCGACGTCGCCACCATCGCGACGACCGTGAACACCACGGTCACCGCCGCGATCAGGATCTCCGGCGCCGCGAACCGCGCCGCGTGGTCGATCCGGCCGAGGTCGGTGGTGGCGCGGCTGAGCAGGTCGCCGGTGCCGGCCGCCTCGACCGTGCCGAGTGGCAGCTGCAGCGCCGTCCCGACGAACTCCTCGCGCGTCTCGGCCAGCACCAGCTCGCCGAACACCGCGCCGCGCATCCGCGCGATCTTCCGCGCCAGCGCCTGCAGCGCCAGGATCCCGACGAACACCGCCGCCACCACGTCGACGCGGCCGGTCGTCGTGCCGGCCGCGACGTCGTCGACCAGCGAGCCGAGCAGCTGGGGCCCGGCCAGCCCGATCAGGGTCGACACGCACAGCGCGCCGAGCAGCAGCCCGAACTCGCGTCTGTGGGTCGCCGCCGTCTTCAGCGCCCAGCGCCGGACGTCCCGCCGGGACGCCGTGGGGAGCCGCTTCATACCGTCACTACCTTCGCCGTGAAAACCTCGTCGGCCACATGTGTCCACAGTGGACTCTGGCTGAACACCACCGTCGTCTTGCCGCGGCGCAGCGCCGCGATGCGTTCGGTGATGCGTGCCTCCGTGTGCGCGTCGACCGCTGACGTCGGCTCGTCCAGCACCAGCACGTCGGCGTCGGCCGCCAGCGCGCGAGCCAGGTTCAGCCGCTGCCGCTGGCCGCCGGACACCTCGCGCCCGCGCTCGCCGATCACCTCGTCGACGCCGTCGGGCAGCGCCTCGACGATGTCGTCGGCGTCGGCCGCGTACAGCGCTTCGGTGATCCCGACCTCGCCCGGCCGCGCCGGCGCCAGCTGCTCGCGCAGCACACCCGAGAACCAGATGTCCTGGTTGTGCGCGTAGACGATCCGCCGCCGCAGCTCCGCGAGCGCGACGTGGTCCGCCCGGACGCCGCCGACCAGTACCTCTTCGCCCGCGGCCGGGTCGGCGAACCGCGCCAGCCGGTCGGCCACCGCTTCGCCGTCGGCGCCGAAGTCGACGACCGTCAGCCGCCCGGCCGCGACGCGCACGCCGGACTCGGTGTCGACCAGCTCCAGCGGCCCGGAGGGCAGCCGGACCGGTGTCTCCGGGTCCGCCAGCTTCGGGTGGATCGCGAGCAGCGTCACCACCTTCCGGGCCGCGACCAGGCCGGACGTGATCGCCCCGACCGCTTCGGTCGCGGCGGTGACCGGCCAGACGAGGAACGCCGAAATGCCGTAGAACGCCACGAGCTGCCCGACGCCGATTTCCCCGGAAACGGCCAGCCGCGCCCCCAGCCAGGTGATCACCACGGTGACCAGGCCGGGCATCGCGATCTCCGCCGCGGCCAGCCACGCCTCGGCCTTGCCGACCTCGATGCCGGCCCGGCGCACCCGCTGGCTCGTGGCGCGGAAGCGGGTGAGGAACCGCCGCTCGCCGCCGATGCCCCGCAGGATCCGCAGGCCGGACACGATGTCCGCGCCCAGCGCGTTGACGTCCCCGCGCTTCTCGCGCTGGCTCGCCTTGCGCTTCTGCAGCGGCGCCAGCAGCGGCCCGATGCCCAGCACCGCGACCGGCACGCCGACCAGCGCGACCACGCCGAGCAGCGGCGACGTCGAGATCAGCCACACGGCGACCACGACGAACGCGAGCAGCGAGCCGAACGCCCGGCCGGTCATCTCGATGGTGTTGCCGATGTGGTTGATGTCGGTCGTGGAGATCGCGACGAGGTTGCCGGTGGTCGTCTGCTCGCGCAGGCCGGCGCCGACGCGGGTGGTGTGGGCCGACACGGCGCGCTGCGTCGAGCCGGCGCCGTGCAGCCACAGGCCGTAGTTGAGGAAGTGCAGCCAGGTCCCGGTGAGCGTCTGCACCACCCCGAGCAGGGCGGCGGCCAGGGCCCAGCGCCAGACAGCGGCGCCGTCGTGCGCGCTGACGGCGCCGATGCCCTGGCCGATCACCAGCGGCACCAGCGCACCCGGCAGCGCCCAGAAGACGCCGAGCACGGCAGCGCCCAGCACCGTGGCGAGCCGGGCTCGGAACACGGCGAGCAGGAAGCGGCTCGCACTCGGCCGCGCGGGCAGCCGCAGCGGCGGAAAGGGATACGTGGCGGAAAGCACGATTCCCGACGGTAAGCCGCCGACCAGCGGAAGGCGACCGATTTTCCGGCGCTTCCGCGCTCCGGCCCGTGGGGGGACCCCCGGTTTCAACGTTACTCGCGGGGGACGACAGTTCCGGGCCCGCGCGCCCGAGTTGTCCACAGGCGGCCCCGGAGCGAAGCGCTCCGAGGCCTCGCGATGTCGGCTCGCTCACACCCGCCGTGGCCCGGCCGGATTCGGCGGGCCCACCGTCCGGGGCACGCGGGTGCGCCCCGTATCCTGGCGGCCGTGGCGAACCCTGACACGGACACCGTGACCAGCACCGTTGACACCACCGAGCGCGCCGGGGCGACCCCGGACCACACCCAGCCTTATCGCGAGCTCGGGCTCGCCGACGACGAGTACGCCCGCATCCGGGAAATCCTCGGCCGCCGGCCCACCGACGCCGAGCTGGCCATGTACTCGGTGATGTGGAGCGAGCACTGCTCCTACAAGTCGTCGAAGAAGCACCTGCGCTACTTCGGGGAGACCGCCACCGACGAGATGAAGGCCAAGATGCTGGCCGGCATCGGCGAGAACGCGGGCGTCGTCGACATCGGCGAGGGCTGGGCGGTCACCTTCAAGGTGGAGAGCCACAACCACCCGTCCTATGTGGAGCCGTACCAGGGCGCCGCGACCGGCGTCGGCGGCATCGTCCGCGACATCATGGCCATGGGCGCGCGGCCGCTCGCGGTCTCGGACGCGCTGCGCTTCGGCCCGGCCGACGCCCCCGACACCAAGCGCGTGCTGCCCGGCGTCGTCGCCGGCGTCGGCGGCTACGGCAACTGCCTCGGCCTGCCGAACATCGGCGGCGAGCTCGTCTTCGACCCGTATTACTCCGGAAACCCGCTGGTCAACGCGCTGTGCGTCGGTGCGATGCGCGTCGAGGACCTGCACCTGGCGTTCGCGTCCGGCACCGGCAACAAGATCATCCTGTTCGGCGCCCGCACCGGTCTCGACGGCATCGGCGGCGTCTCCGTCCTGGCGAGTGACACCTTTTCGGGTGACGAGTCGTCGGGCGGCCGCAAGAAGCTGCCGAGCGTCCAGGTCGGCGACCCGTTCACCGAGAAGGTGCTCATCGAGTGCTGCCTCGAGCTGTTCGCGCAGAAGCTGGTCGTCGGCATCCAGGACCTCGGCGGCGCCGGGCTGTCCTGCGCGACGTCCGAGCTGGCCGCGGCCGGCGACGGCGGCATGCACGTCTACCTCGACCGCGTTCCGTTGCGCGCCACCGGGATGACGCCGGCGGAGGTGCTGTCGAGCGAGTCACAGGAACGCATGTGCGCGGTCGTCTCGCCGGAGAACGTCGAGGCGTTCATGAAGGTTTGCGAGAAGTGGGACGTCATCGCCACCGACATCGGCGAGGTCACCGACGGCGAGCACCTGGTCATCACCTGGAACGACGAGGTCGTCGTCGACGTCCCGGCGCACACCGTGGCGCACCAGGGCCCGGTGTACGACCGGCCGATCGAGCGTCCGTCCTTTCAGGACGCGCTGATCGCGGACACCTCTTCGAAGCTGCCGCGTCCGTCCACTCCGGACGAACTGCGCGCGGACGTGCTCAAGCTGATCGCCTCGCCCAACCAGGCGTCGAAGGAATGGGTGACGTCGCAGTACGACCGGTACGTGCGCGGCAACTCCGTGCTCTCGCAGCCGTCGGACTCCGGCATGATCCGGATCGACGAGTCGTCCGGCCGCGGCGTCTCGGTCGCGACGGACTGCAACAGCAAGTTCGTCTACCTCGACCCGTACCGCGGCGCGCAGTTGGCGTTGGCGGAGGCGTACCGCAACGTGGCGACGGGCGGCGCGACGCCGGTGGCGGTCTCGGACTGCCTGAACTTCGGCGCGCCGACCGACCCGGGCGTGATGTGGCAGTTCGAGCAGGCCGTGCACGGCCTCGCGGACGGCTGCGTCGAGCTGGGCATCCCGGTGACGGGCGGCAACGTGAGCTTCTTCAACCAGACCGGTTCGACGGCGATCCTGCCGACGCCGGTGATCGGCGTCCTCGGCGTGATCGACGACGTGACCCGCCGCATCCCGACGGGCATCGGCGCGGAGGCGGGCGAAACCCTGCTGCTGCTGGGCGAAACGCACGACGAGCTGGACGGCTCGGCGTGGGCCCGCGAGCTCCACGGCCACCTCGGCGGCGTGCCCCCGCGCGTGGATCTGGCCCGCGAGAAGCTGCTGGGCGAGATCCTGGTGGCGGGCTCCCGCGACGGCATGATCTCGGCGGCGCACGACTTGTCCGACGGCGGCCTGATCCAGACGCTGGTCGAGACCGTCCTCATCGGACAGTGCGGCGCCCGGGTGTTCCTCGACGACGCCCAGGACCCGTTCGTCCAGCTGTTCTCCGAGTCGGCGGGCCGCGTGCTGGTGGCGGTCCCGCGCACGGAGGAGCTCCGGTTCACGGAGATGTGCACCGCGCGCGGCCTCCCGTGGCGCAAGACCGGTGTGGTGGACCCGGACTCGGGAACGCTGGAGCTGCAGGGCATCACGGAGTTCACGCTCGACGAGCTGCGCGAACCCTGGGAGAAGACCCTCCCGGCCCTGTTCGGCTGACCCGGATCCCGACCTGTCCACAGCCCGGCTCGGATGTGGACAGGTCGGGACCTGCCGAGCTTTCCCAGCGGATTCGTCGTGCCCCGCCGGTAGACTGGACTCGGGGACGCCCCCCAGGGAAGGGCGGGGGCTGCTCAGGGCAGTTCGGTCCCGGCGGGAAACCTCGCCTGGCTGAAGTCCGGCGGCAACGCGAAGGTGACCTCGCTGAAAGTCACGGCGTCGTGCACCGTGAAGTCGCGGAACCCCGTCCCAGACCCGAACCTCGTCCGCACGAACTCCACCGGCCCGCGCACACTCGCCCCGGTGAAGAAGACCGACCCCGAGAACGACGTGTCCGTGAAAGAGGCGCCGTTGACGATCGTCGTCCGTTGCGCGCCCAGCAAGCCCACCTCTTTGCCCGACAGGCTGAATCGGTCGAGCGAGGCACCGGAGAGATCGAGCGAGTAAGCCGGTCCGTCCGAACCGGCGTCCGGTAGCAGCGATCGGATCACCCTCTGGGCCGTGCGCCGGGCCTGCAACTCCCGCTCGGCGGCGGCAGGATCGTCGACTTCCTCGAGTTCGGGGTGCTGGAACGGGCGCCGCAAGTACGCGCACAGCACGTCGAGCACGGTCTGGGTGTAGGTTTCGGGCCGCGTCCGCGCGACTCCGCCCAGTGCGTGGATCGCGCCGACGCGGACCTGGTCGGCGTCGTGCCCGAGCAGTTCGACCGACTTCGCGAACCGCTCGTCGGAGATCCGGCTGCGCTCGAGGTCGTGCCGGTCCTCCTCGACGCGCCGTCGCCGGTCGTTCAGCCACAGCCCGTACAACGCCGCGACCGCGCCACCCGCGAGCCCGGCGGTCTTGAGCGCGTCACCCCGGCCGGTCGCGCGATCGGCGAGCAACCAGGCCAGTACCCCGGCGAAGACCGCCGCACTGGCCAGGAACGCCGCGACCAAGGGCGAGATGCGCACGCGCTTCACGCGCCGGCCGCCGAGACGATCCGGGCCTCGCCGTCGCGGAGTTCCTCCAGCTCCCAGCCCGCCGGCAGCTGAACGTCCTTTTCGGACCGGACTCGGGTGTTGTACAGCGAAACTGCCTCCGGCAAAACGGAAAAGCGCAAGTCGGTCTGCCCCTCGAACCGCGTCCGCCGCAGGTCCAGATCGCAGGATGCGACGGCCCCGGAGAAGCCGGCGTCCTTCGCGAACTTGGCGTCCTTGAACGTGGTCTTCCCGGCGAACGTCGTGTCGGTGAAGTCCGCCGTCTCGGCGAAACTCGTCCCGCTGAACCAGGCGTGGCTTTCGAAGACCGTTCCGCGGCAACGGAAGTTGCCCACCAGGCGGCTCGAGCCCGTACCCGCCGCGGTGAAGTACACCCGGCCCGTGAAGCGGCAGCCGCTCAGGTTCGTGCTGCTGCGCAAGGTCGCGTGCCGAAGCAGGAGGCCGCCGACCAGCTTGCCGGACAGGTCGAAGTACTCCAGCGTCGCACTGGTCAGGTCCAGGTCGTACGCCGCGCCTTCGGCGTCCCGCGCGGGCAGCAGTTCGGCGATCAGCCGCTGCGCCGTGAGCCGGACCGTGAGTTCGCGCTCCCGTTCCGGATCCGGGCTCGGCTCTTCGCCATCGGTGGCCGGCTCGGAGGAGGGAGAGATGTCGAAGGGCCGCCGCAGGTACGAGCACAGCACGTCCAGCACCGTCTGCGTGTACTCCGCCCGGCTTCGCGCCAGTCCCGCCAACGCGTGCATCGCCCCCACGCGCACCTGGTCGGCCGCGTGCCCGAGCAGCTCGACGGACTTCGCGAACCGCTCGTCGGCCACCCGTTCGCGGTCCAGCTCCGCGCGCTGCGACTCGAGTTCGTGCCGTTGCCGCTCGATGTCCTGGCGGCGCTCCTCGACCCGGCGGCGCCGGTCGTTCAGCCACAGCGCGTACAGCGCCACGATCGCGCCGCCGGCGAGGCCGCCGGTCTTCAGCGCGTCACTGCGGCTGGTGGCGGGGTCGGTCAGCAACCAGCCGCCGACCCCGGCCAGCAGCACCACCGACGCGAGGAACGTCCACGCCAGCGGTGATCGCCACAGCTTCACCGGGTCAGGACACCAGCATCGTGCTGACGCAGAAGCCCTTGTCGTCGAAGTTCGTCGCGCTCAGCGTGCCCTTGACGTTCTTGCCCGCGGACGTCCCGGTGACCTGGCCCTCGACGAGGAACTCGTCGTCCGGCACGTCGCCGAGCTCCAGCTGCAGCGGCGGCTTGAGGAACGTCTTGAGCCACGAGTCGAGCAGGTCCTTCGAGTCCGAGCAGCCCAGCGTGAGCGCACCCGTGGTGTCGCCCGCGTTCAGCTTGTCGATGAAACCCTGCAGCACGACCTTGGCGTCCGACCCGCCCGCGCTCGGCGAAGACGGCTTCGTGGTCGGTGTCTTCCTCGGGGTCGTCTTCGGTGTCGTCGGCTTGGCGGACGTGCTCGACGACGGCGGAGCCGCGACGTTGTTGTTGTCCTTCGACAGGAAGAAACCGGGCGCGACGAAGCCGGTGATGCCCACGGCGACGAGCAGGACGACCACGGCGCCGATCGTGATCCACAGCCCGGTCTTGCCCTGCTTCGGCGGCGCCGGCGGCCCGCCGAAGCCCTGGCCGTAGCCCCCGGACTGGTCCCAGCCCGCCATCTGGCCGCCCTGGTTCGGGTCCCAGGCCTGCTGGCCGTACTGCTGCGCGTTCGGGTCCGCCCACGCCGACTGCTGCTGCGCGTTCGGGTCGCCCCACCCCTGCTGCGGCTGCTGGGCGTTCGGGTCACCCCACTGCGGCGGCTGGCTCGCCGGGAAGCCGCCCGACGGGTAGCCGGGCTGCTGCTGGCTCGGGTCCCAGCCCTGCGGGTACTGCTGCGTCGGGTACGGCTGTTGCTGCTGGTTGGGGTCCCACCCACCCTGCTGCGGGTACGGCTGCTGGAAGCCACCGGACTGGGGCTGCTGACCGTACGGGTCGGGCTGGCCGGGCTGGCCCGGCTGAGGCGGGTACGTCATCTTTCATGCCTTCCGGGCGCTGGGTGTTCGTGCGCTTCCGACGTCCGCAAGGCCCGTGTGGTTCCCCCAGGACGTGGTGAGCAGCATTCTGCAAGCTCGGACGGTACGGCATGAAACCGGCTCCCGGGCGCGACGACGCGAAGTCGTCACGAACCGGGAGCCGGGGGTGCGGGTCAGCCGTTGGCCAGGGCCTGGAGCCGGTCGTAGGCACCGTTGAAGGTGTCCTGGTCGAGCGGGCTCGAGGTGTACTGCCAGACGGTGTAGAAGCCCCAGTTGTAGGGCAGGGTGCCGACCGACGACGCGTAGCGCGCGACCCACAGCGGGGCCGTGCTGGCGAAGTCGGCGCCGACGCACTGGTTCCACCAGCTCGTCGACGTGTAGATCACCGGGTAGCGGCCGGTCTTGGCGTGGTAGGTGTCGTGGAAGTCGAGGATCCACGACGTCATCCCGGCCTTGCTCAACCCGTAGCAGGTCGCGCCGTAGGGGTTGTACTCCATGTCGAGGGCGCCGGGCAGCGTCTTGCCGTCGGCCGACCAGCCGCCGCCGTGGGCGAGGAAGTAGTTCGCCTGGGCGGCGCCGCTCGCCGTGTTCGGGGTCGCGAAGTGGTAGGCGCCGCGGATGAAGCCCTGGTTGTAGGAGCCGTTGTACTGCTGCGCGAAGTACGGGTTCGTGTAGCTGGTGCTTTCGGTGGCCTTGGTCCAGACGAACCGCTTGCCCTGGTTCCACCAGCTCGCCCAGTCGACGTTGCCCTGGTAGCCGGCGACGTCCATGCCTGCCACGGTGGCCAGCACCTGGCCGGGAATGGCCTGGCCGGGCTGCGGCTGCTGCGCCGCCTTCTGCGAGTCCGGGGTCGACGCGTCACCTTCGACGCGCCGGATCTGCGACCCCAGTTCGTGGTCGTGCTGTGCGATGTCCGCGTTGATCGCGGCCACGGGGTCGACTTCGGGGGAGAAGGTCGTCGCCTGGGCCGTGCTGCCGAGCAGGAGCAGCGTGGCCGGGACGACCAGGGCGGTGAACAGCCGCCCTCTTCGGGAAGTGGACATCGTTGAATCCCTTCACAGATACCCTCGCTGAGGACGGCTTACTGCAGGTAGCCGCCCGTGCACGATTGTGCGGACCAGGTGGCGGTTTGTCACTCAGTTCCGTGAAATTGGGTACACGTGTGGGTGATTTTCCCGGGAAGATGATCGTCAATCGGTTACCGGTTAACACCTATAATTCGTGAAGCCGGTCAGCCCAGCGCGAGGGCGCGCAGCCGGTCGATCGGGCCGTTGAACCAGTTCTGGTCCCCGGGCAGGGAACCGCTGTCGGCGAACTGCCAGATCGTGTGGATGCCCCAGCCGGCGGGCAGCTCGCCGATGAAGGTGTTGTAGCGGGCGATCCACAGCGGATTGCCGCCGAAGCCGCCGTTGTTCGCGGTGCAGCGCTTCCACCAGCTCGTCGACGTGTAGATCGTCGGGTAGCGGCCGGTGGCCGCGCGGTAGGTCTCGGAGAAGTCGCTGATCCAGCGGACCATCCCGGCGGCGTCCTTGCCGTAGCAGGTTTCGCCGTACGGGTTGTACTCCGCGTCGAGCGCGCCGGGCAGGGTCCGGCCGTCGGCCGACCAGCCGCCGCCGTGGGCGAGGAAGTAGCGCGCCTGCGACGCGCCGTCGGAAATGTCCGGCCGGGCGAAGTGGTAGGCGCCGCGGACCAGGCCGGCGTCGTAGGAGCCGTTGTACTGCTGGACGAACTGCGGGTTGACGAACCCGGTGCCCTCGGTCGCCTTGACGTAGACGAACTTCGCGCCCGTCCGCGCCGCGCCGGGCCAGTCGACCGGGCCCTGGTGGCCGCTCACGTCGTGCCCGAGCTCCTGGTCGTCGGTCGCGTACTGCACGCCGGGCACCGCGTCGACGCCCTCGACCTTGGCGATCTGCGAACCCGCGTAGTGGTCCTCGGCGCCCGCGTAGATGTCGGCGGCCCTGGCCGGCGCCTGCCCGGCGACGAGCAGGACGGCGGCGGCGAAGGGCAGCAGTGAACGACCTTTTACGAACGGCACAGCAGCCTCATGCTCCCCACCGGTCTCGTGAGTCTTTTCCAGCCTCACCATGCACCCGAGTCGCCGGATCGGCGACTCGGGTGGTCACCCGATGGAGTTAAAACCGCAGGTCAGTGCTGTTCGTCGGCCAGCGCCTTCAGCAAGTGTTCGGCCGGGACGACAGCCGTGATCAGGTCGTGCGGGTTGATCGCGACGGGGTGCCCGCCCAGGAGATCGACGATGTCGCGGCCGACCACGGCGCGGGCGTGCGGCCACTCGCGCGGCACCAGCGCCTTGCGGGTGTAGGCCGGCACCATGACCCGGCCGTCGGTGTTGTGGAAGCCGATCACCGTGCGCTGCACGGGCGACATCGCGTAGACGAACAGCGTCGAGTCGAGGACGACCTTCGGCAGGTCCGACGGCGGCCGGTGCTCGGTGCGGACGAGCTGCAGCAGCTGCTCGAGGTCGTTCGACGGCTCCGGGAAGCCGAGCGCCTTGGGCGAGGGCCGGTAGCGGTCGTTGGGGTGGAAGTCGGCGACGACGTCGCCCGCGCCGTTCACCGGGTAGGCGCCGACGACCGCCCACGACGGCACCGGGCCGTTCGGGTCGAAGGCCTCGTCGATGACGTAGAGCCAGCTGTCCGGGTTGGCGCGGGCGTTCGCGCGCATCTCCGCGGTGATCTCGGGGGTGCCGTGCTTGCCGGAGCGCCGCGCCTGCTGGCCGCCGCGCCGCGCGGCCCGGTTGTGCTTACTGTGCTTGCCCGGGCGATCGGGCCCGCTTCCGGTGGGCTGCTGCGAAACCATCCGATCCGCCTCGTCCCGCTGCGCCATCTACATCCCCACGTTCTCGGGTGTGCCTGAAAACTCTTGGTGCGCCACTCTACTGTTTGCCCATGGCCTCTTCGCGTTCGGTCGACCCCGGACAGTTACGTGCGGCGGTGCTGGCGATTTCCGCGTGGCTGCAAGGCGACGCGCCCGATCCGGCGCGGCCGGAACTGGCGGCGGCGGTCCGGCTCAGCCTGCGCGCGCTCGCGGCCGACGCGCCGGGCCGCACGGTCGAGGTCCGCGTGCCGCCGTTCGCGGCGGTGCAGTGCGTGGACGGCCCGCGGCACACCCGCGGGACTCCGCCGAACGTGATCGAGACCGACCCGCGCACGTGGCTCGAACTGGCCACCGGCCGGTTGGACTGGACCACGGCGGTGGCGGACGGCCGGGTGTCCGCTTCGGGCACCCGGGCCGACCTTTCCCACTGGCTGCCCCTCGTCCGCCTCTGACGGACGGGGTGCCTACGGCTTGCGGCCGACGCCGCCGGAGATGGTCCGCTGCGCGACGTTGAGCTCCTTGAGGCGCGGGCCGTCCGGCCACCAGTCGGCGCACAGCGTCACGCCGGGTTCGACCATTTCGAGGCCGGGGAACAGCGCCTCGATCTCCTTCTGCGTCCGGAACGTGCCGGAGCCCATCGGGCTGTGCAGGAAGAAGTCCTCCATGCGGCGCGCGGTCGCGGAGTCCTCGTTCTCGGGGTCGGAGAAGTGGCTGAGCCCGACGAAGGAACCGGACGGCAGCGCGTCGACGTACTCCCGCATGATCTGGGCCGGCCGGTCGTGGTCGCCCTTGAAGTGGTGCAGCGTGCCCATCTGCAGCAGCACGAGCGGCTGCGTGAAGTCGATGTGTTCGCGGACGACCTCGTTCTCGAGGATCCGCTGCGGCTCGAAGATGTCTTCGGCGACGAAGTGGGTGTGCTCGTTCTCTTCGAGCAAGGCGCGGCCGTGCGCGAGGACCACCGGGTCGTTGTCGACGTAGACGACCTTGGTCTCCGGGTTGATCCGCTGGACGACCTGGTGGGTGTTCTCCGCCGTCGGCAGGCCGGATCCGAGGTCGAGGAACTGGGTGATGCCGGTCTGGCTGGCGAGGAAGCGGCACGCGCGGATGAGGAAACCGCGGTTTTCGAACGCGAGGTCCTGGGCCTCCGGCGCGGCCTGCTGCACCTTGTGCAGCACCTCGCGGTCGATCTCGTAGTTGTCCTTCCCGAGCAGGAAGGCGTCGTACACGCGCGCGATGCTCGCTCGGGTCGGGTCGACCCCCACGGGAACTCGTTCGGTCCGGGTCGCGGCGTCGGGCATCTTGAACCTCGCAAGTTCTGTGTCGAAAGTCTCGTACTCTACGTAGAGTAGGCCGACGCGCGCATGGGGTAAACCGGGTCACCTCTTTGCGCAGGACGGCTTAGCGTGTACTTTCGGTAGTCGGGCTAGAACCCCCTGGTGACGTGAGCGCGGAAGGTCCGGGAATGAACGCGGTGAACGCGTCCGCAGGAGAACAGAACATCGGCCCCACGGCGCGCCGCATGATCCTGGGCTCGCAGCTGCGGCGACTCCGTGAAGAGGCCGGCATCACCCGGCAGCAGGCCGGGTACAACATCCGCGGGTCCGAGTCGAAGATCAGCCGCCTGGAACTGGGCCGCGTCGGCTTCAAGGAACGCGACGTCACCGACCTGCTGACGATGTACGGCGTCGACGACTCGACCGAGCGTCAGACGTTCCTCGAGATGGTCAAGCAGTCGAACGAGCCGGGCTGGTGGCGGCGCTTCGGCGACACGATGCCGAACTGGTTCACCGACCTCGTCGGCCTCGAAGAAGCTGCCGCGCGGATCCAGATCTGGGAGCCGCTGTACGTCTCGGGGCTGCTGCAGATCGAGGGGTACGCGCGGGCGATCTTCAGCCACGGCCGCCCGGAGATGGCCGACGAGCGCGTCGACCAGCTGGTCGCGCTGCGCATGCGGCGGCAGAAGATGTTCAGCAGGCCAGACGCGCCCCGTGTGTGGATGGTGCTCGACGAGTCCGTCCTGCACCGGCCGATCGGCGGGATGAAGGTGCTCAAGCAGCAGATCGAATACCTGCTGGAGATGAGCGCGCTGCCGCACGTGTCGGTGCAGATACTCCCCTTCTCCCGCAGCGGGCTGTCCGCGGAGCACGCGTTTTCGCTGCTGCGGTTCGGCGAACCGGAACTGCCGAACATCGCGTACGTCGAGTACCTGACCGGCGCGCACTACATCGAGAAGCGCGAAGAGATCGAGAAGTACAGCCGCTCGCTCGACATGCTGGCGGTCGATTCCGAGACGCCGGAGCGGAGCCGCGCTCTGCTCGCGAAACGGCGCGCCGAGATCTGAGCATCGCCGCGGCGCGTCGGCCTTCGCGACCAGGCCCGTGAACCGGTTTACCGGCGCCGACGTGTTCCCGGTAGGTGGTCACCGGCGGTGTCCGTGGTCCGCGGATAAGTCCTGGCCATGCCCCGGTGATCGGTGACTACTCGTAGTTGTTCACCCATTAGGGTTGCTAACTATCACCCGATAGGTTAACCGTGACCTGGTGATTCTTTACCGTCCGAGAACTTTGCAAGAAATTCTGCACGTGCATTTACCGTTGCAGGCACACGTGCTAGCCTCCGATACGCGGGCAAATGCACATGCAGATGCAGTGGCCCCGGAAGATTTTCCGCATCGAGAGGTGGGACCATGGCAGAGCGATTCGAGAACGGCATCCCGGCCGATCGGCTGTCCGGTGCCGAGTGGCGCAAGGCGAGCTACAGCGGCGCCGTCGGCAACTGCGTCGAGGTCGCACCGTTGTCGAGCGGCGAGATCGCGATGCGCAACTCGCGGTTCCCGACCGGCCCGGCGCTCGTCTACACGCGCGCGGAGATGGCGGCCTTCCTGGCCGGTGCCAAGGACGGTGAATTCGACGATGTCCTCGGCTGAGGCCGTCGCCCCCGTCTTCGACATCGAGACCGGACTGCAGGAACTGGTGGCTCGCGGCTACCAGTTCGTCCACCCCGCCGACGAGCGCGGTGAGGTTCTCGCTGTCGTCGGTGTGCGGGTGCACGATGACGTGGTGGACGTCGTCCGGCTCAACGCCGAAGACGACGTCGTGGCGACCCGGATGCCCGGTACCGAAGACAACATCTTCGAGCCGGAGCGCTGGTTGTGGCGCCGCCGCGGTGAAGGTGCCCAAGTGCTCTCGGAGATTCTCTCGCTGCCGGATGCTTGCTAGGCATGCAGACTTCAGGCCCTGTCCGAAGTGGTCAGTACCACGTCGGGCGGGGCCTGACTCATGTCCGCACCGTCTACACTGAAATCGGCCTGACCACGTCTTCCCAGGAGCTCCTCGGTGGTTTCCGACCCGCAAGTCGTGTCCGACCAGCCCGACCCGGAACCCCGTGAGGAGTGTGGCGTCTTCGGCGTCTGGGCTCCCGGGGAAGAAGTCGCGAAGCTGACCTACTACGGCCTCTACGCCCTGCAGCACCGGGGCCAGGAGGCCGCCGGCATCTCCGTCTCCGACGGCTCGCAGATCGTGGTCTTCAAGGACCTCGGCCTGGTCAGCCAGGTGTTCGACGAGCAGATCCTGCAGTCGCTGCAGGGGCACATCGCCGTCGGGCACTGCCGGTACTCGACCACCGGCGCCACCATCTGGGAGAACGCCCAGCCGATCTTCCGCACCACCGCGACCGGTAGCGGCCTTTCCTTCGCGCACAACGGCAACCTCGTCAACACGGCCGAGCTGCGCGAGCGCACCATCGCCGCCGGGCTCAAGCCGCACGCGGGCCTCACCGGCTCGTCGAGCGACTCCGACCTGATCTGCGGACTGCTCGCGGCGAACGCCGCCGACAAGGGCATCGAAGCCGCCGCGATGGACCTGCTGCCCACGCTCAAGGGCGCCTTCTGCCTGGTCTTCGCCGACGAGAACACGCTCTACGCGGCGCGTGACCCGCACGGCGTGCACCCGCTGGTGCTCGGCCGGCTCGAGCGCGGCTGGGTCGTCTCGAGCGAGACGGCGGGCCTCGACATCGTCGGCGCGTCCTTCGTCCGCGAGGTCGAGCCCGGCGAGCTCATCGCGATCGACGCCGCGGGCCTGCGCTCCTCCCGGTTCGCGAACCCGGATCCCAAGGGCTGCGTCTTCGAGTACGTCTACCTCGCCCGCCCCGACACCACGATCGCCGGGCGCGGGGTGCACGCCACGCGCGTCGAAATCGGCCGCCGGCTCGCCTCCGAGCAGCCGGTCGAGGCCGACCTGGTCATGCCGGTGCCGGAGTCCGGCACGCCGGCCGCCATCGGCTACGCCCAGGGTTCCGGCATTCCCTACGGCACCGGCCTGGTGAAGAACGCCTACGTCGGGCGCACGTTCATCCAGCCGTCCCAGACCATCCGCCAGCTGGGCATCCGGCTCAAGCTGAACCCGTTGCGCGACGTCATCCGCGGCAAGCGCCTGGTCGTGGTGGACGACTCGATCGTCCGCGGCAACACCCAGCGCGCGCTCGTCCGGATGCTGCGGGAGGCCGGCGCGCTCGAGGTGCACGTCCGGATCGCGTCGCCGCCGGTGCGCTGGCCGTGCTTCTACGGCATCGACTTCGCGTCGCGGGCCGAGCTGGTCGCGAACGGCGTCGACCTCGACGGCATCCGGCGCTCGATCGGGGCCGACTCCCTGGGCTACATTTCCCTGGACGGCCTGGTCGCGGCCACGGAACAGCCGAAGTCGCGGCTGTGCACGGCGTGCTTCTCCGGCGAGTACCCGATCGCGCTCCCGGAGGACGCGCTGATCGGGAAGCACCTGCTCGAAAGCCTCGACTCGGTCAATGGCGCAGCGACCCCGGTCAGCTCCGCCGGGTACGGTGCCGAAGACGCCGTCCGGCGTCCCTAGCAGTTCCTTCCAGTAGGGAGTCCTTCCACCGTGAGCGAGTCCACGAGCGCCACGTACGCCGCCGCCGGCGTCAGCATCGACGCCGGCGACCAAGCCGTCGAGCTGCTCAAGCCGCACGCCGAGCGGGCCACGCGCCCCGAGGTCATGGGCGGCGTCGGCGGTTTCGCCGGGCTCTTCTCCCTGAAGCTCGACAAGTGGAAGGAGCCGGTGCTCGCGTCGTCGACCGACGGCGTCGGCACCAAGATCGCGGTCGCGCAGGCGCTGGACAAGCACGACACGGTCGGCATCGACCTGGTCGCCATGGTCGTCGACGACCTCGTCGTGACCGGTGCCGAGCCGCTGTTCCTGCAGGACTACATCGCGGTCGGCAAGGTGCACCCGGAGAAGATCGCCGCGCTGGTCGGCGGCATCGCCGAAGGCTGCGTCCGGGCCGGCTGCGCGCTGCTGGGCGGCGAGACCGCCGAGCACCCGGGCCTGATGGGTGAGCACGACTACGACATGTCGGCCACCGGCGTCGGCGTCGTCGAGGCGTCCCAGCTGCTTTCGCCGGAGAAGGTCCGCCCGGGCGACGTCGTGCTCGCGCTCGGCTCGTCGGGCCTGCACTCGAACGGCTACTCCCTGGCCCGGCACGTGCTGCTGGACATCGCGCGGATGCCGCTCGGCGGGCACGTCGAGGAGTTCGGCCGCACCCTCGGCGAGGAGATGCTGGAGCCGACGCGGATCTACGCCAAGGACTGCCTCGCGCTCGCGGCCGAGACCGAGGTCCGGACGTTCGCGCACATCACCGGCGGTGGCCTGGAGGCGAACCTGGCCCGCGTCATGCCGCGCGGCCTGGTCGCCCGGCTCGATCGCGGCACCTGGAGCCCGGCGCCGGTGTTCGCGCTGATCGGCCAGCGCGGCAAGGTCGAGCGGGCCGAGCTGGAGAAGACCTTCAACATGGGCGTCGGCATGGTCGCGATCGTCGGCGCCGAAGACGTCGACCGGGCGCTGGCCATGCTGACCGCGCGGCACCTGCCGGCGTGGGTGCTGGGTGACGTCCAGCCCGCCGGCGACGTCGACGGCCCGCGGGCGATCCTTTCCGGCGATCACCCGCGCTTTTGACGGCGTCCTTCGAAGAAGCCACTTGATCGCGGCTGTCACACTGGTGACATGGCAGCCGAAGACGTGGTGATCGGCTCCCGGTTCACGATCCCGGGGGCCGAGTTGAGCGAGCGCTTCTCGCGCTCGTCCGGCCCGGGCGGCCAGGGCGTGAACACCACTGATTCCCGGGTCGAGCTGTCGTTCGACGTCGCCGCGTCGCCGTCGATCCCCGAGCACCTCCGCGATCGGGTGCTGGCCGGGCTCGGCGCCAGGCTGGTCGACGGCGTCCTGACGATCGCGGCGAGCGAACACCGCTCCCAGTTGCAGAACCGGGAAGCCGCGCGGGGCCGCCTGGCCAACCTGCTGCGCGACGCGTCGGCGCCGCCGCCCGCCAAGCGGCGCCCCACGAAGCCGTCTCGGGGTTCGAAGGAGCGCCGCCTGGCGTCGAAGAAGCGCCGGAGCGACGTGAAGCGGGGCCGCTCCGGCCGCATGAACGACTAGCTCAGCGACAGGTGCACGCACTCGCCCGCCGGCTGGTAGCCGACGCGCGCGTAGATGCGCCCGATCCCCAGGTCACCGGGGGTCAGGAACGCGGTGTGCGCGCCCTTCGCGTGCGCGTCCCGGGTGAGGAACGCCGTGATCGCGGCCGCGAGCCCGCGCCCGCGGTGGGTGTCGAGGACACCGATGCCGGCGATCTCCGTGGTGCCGTCGACGATTTCGAGCGCGACCCCGCCGCCGACGACCTCGCCGGTGGCCAGGTGCTCGACGAGCGCGGACACGACTCCGGCCGCTTTGCTCTTCTTCGCCTTCTCGACGTCTTGGTCGGTGACTTCCCCGTCCGGTTCGCCGTACGCCTGGTTCTGCGCGGCGCGCATCCGCCGGTAGTCCTCGTCGGACTTCGGTTCGCGCACGGCATAACCGTCCGGGGCGGGGTGGTCGACGAAGCCGGCTGGGGAACAGGTCATCAGCGGCACCCGGCGCTCGAGCCCGTACCCCGCCTCGACCAGCAGGTCCTCCAGATCGGGAGCGACGTCGGTGAAGTACTCGAGCCGCGGGAGCAGGTCCCGCCGCCGGAACGCCTCGGTCAGGGCGCCGATCTCTGTGGCCGTCGGCTTCGCGCCGTCCTCCGGGATCGCGTAGTTGAGCATGGGATGGGCCGTGCCGGGCGAGTAGGTGGCCAGGAAGGGGCCGACCTGCTCGGTGTTCCGGCCGCGCGGCGCCGTCTTGCGGACATAGGTCTGGATAGCGGACATCGCTGGGTTGGAGCCTCTCGAGAGCATGTCAAGGAGCCGCAGCCCCGGACGGGCATGCGGGCGGAACGCTGGGCGTCGGGCCTAGCGGGGGCCGACGCCGGAGGCGGCGCCAGGCATAGGCGGTCATTCCTTGACTCGAAGGGACTCTCCCGGCCATTTTGGCACGGTCCGCAAGCGGATTACTGGCGTTCTTGGTGCGCGATGGCCGCGTAGCGGGTGTCCCAGACCGAGCGCGGGACCCGCATCCTGAGCGTCGGGGCCTCGCAGATCGTCCGGCGTTGCGCCGGGATGGTGGCGGGCACCGGCGGTGGCGGATCGAGCGCCCGCCACCCACGGCGGCTGAGGGCCGCGCCGAGCGTCGCGCCCGCCGTGTTCAGCAGGACGTCGTCGGTCGAGGTCACCCGGCCGGTGTGGATCAGATATTGCGTACCTTCCACCAGCACGGACGCGACGAGGGCGGCCAGCGCGATCCGCACCAGCGTGCGCAGGCGGCGGATCCTCAAAGGCAGCAACGCACCGAGCGGACACAGCAGCAGGACGTTGCCGATCACCTGCCAGAGTGATCCGTCGTCGCCGACCGCCGCCGTGATGTCGGCGCCCGGAACGAGGTCGAGCGTGCTCTCGCCGGAGGTGCCGACCGGCATCGTGACCAGGCACAACACCAGGAACGCGACGAGGAACGCGGCGCTGTCGACGCCTGCTGTCGCGGTCGCGTAGCGGGCGGGAAGTCTTCGCCGGCGCCGCGCGGCGAGCAGTGGCCAGCCGATCAGCGCGTACGGCAGCGCGATGGCCGAAATCGGAATCATCCCCCAGAAGGCGCGCAGCAGGGCATCCATGCGCCTCCTCTCTCGAACCCCTGAAGATCTTCGATGCGCGGTGGCCCTCCCAAGATCACCTTCGCATCGCAAGATCGACTCGGCAGTCCGAGCGGGCCGCACTATTCGGTGATCTTTCCGGTGGCGGCGTTTGTCTTTCCGTGGTTCGGTCAGGAGGCGCACTGTCCACAGTGGAGGCTGTGGACAACCCTGTGGATGAATTCGGGGAGTTTGTGAAGAAGCCTTACTTCACAACGTAAACCCGCGATGTGGGCCTGTGTACTACTCGGCCAGCTTCCGGGCCTGCTCGAGGAGATTCTGCAGGTGCAGGCCACGGCGGACGTCGCAGGGGTGCGTCGTGGTGCCGCTGGCGATCATCGCCGCGAAATCGTCCAGGAGCGCGGTGTAGGACTCCTGCGCGGAGCCCGGTTTGCGCCCGAGTGTCCGGTAGCCGTGCTGTCCCCAGACGGCGACCTCGACGACGGTCGGCTGCACGGGCAGCCGCAACGACAGCGTCGCGGTGCTGACCACGCCGTTCTCGTGCGCCAGCATCAGGTGCCAGAGGTCGCCGGGGCTCTGCCGGGCCGCCACCACCTCGGTGATCGGGCCGAGCGCGGCGTCCAGCATGTCGAGCGCGTGCGGGCCGATGTCGAACAGCGCGCCGCCGTCGTCCTGGCGCCACTCCGACACCGCGTACTGGCCGCCGAGCAGCGCGCCGGACAGCCAGCGCGCACCGCCCCCGGCCCAGCCGCCCGCCTGGGCGAGGCCGGCGAGCCACTCCTGCGTCTGCGCCGAGTACCGCAAGGTCAGCACCACGAGCGCGGCGACGTCGGCGGCCGCGACGGCGTCGGCCAGCCGCCGTGCACCGGCGAGGTCGGCGGCGATCGGCTTCTCCAGGATCAGGTGCTTCCCGGCTTCGGCCGCGCGCACACCCAGCTCGGCCTGGATCGACGGCGGAACGGCCAGCGCGACCGCGTCCACCTGCTCGAACAGCTCCTCGACGCTGCTCGCGGTGGCCGCGCAGTGCGTGTCCGCAAGCGTTTGCGCGGCTTCGGGCCGCCGGGCCCAGACCGCGGTCAGCGCCGTGCCGGGGTGATCCGCCAGGCCGGGCGCGTGGATGGTCGTCGCCCACGGGCCGGCGCCGATGAGGCCGACGCGCAGCTGTCCGTCCGCGATGAGCTGTCCCACGGCCCGCAGTCTAGGTGTGTCGGTGACCAGCCGGGGCTGCGCCCCGGGCCGGGGGCTCCGTCACCCGGAACCCCCGAGCGATCTGTGTCGCGCCGGAAGCGCCTCCGCCGCTGGTTAAGGTTCTTGCATGATCGCCGCTCGCTTCGCCCGTTTCTCCGCCGTCTGCGCCCTGCTGCTGGGCGCTTGCCTCACCGGGGCCGCGCCCGCGTCGGCGACGGGCACCGAGGGGTCCTGCACCGAGGGCGCGGGGGTGACGGTGGTCGTCGACTTCGGCGACCTGGGGCCGCAGCCGCTGATCCGCTGCGCCCCCGGCACGCCCGCGAACGGCATCGCGGCCCTGCAGGAGGCCGGCGTCGACGTCGCCGGTTCGCAGAAGTACGGCCTGGCCGTGGCCTGCCGGATCGACGGCAAGCCGGGTCCGGACGTCGAGTCGTGCGCGGGGATGCCGTCGGCGACGGCGTACTGGAGCTACTGGCACGCGTCGGCCGGCGGTGCCTGGGAGTCGAGCCAGGAAGGTGCGCAGACGTCGAAGCCGATTGCGAACGGCTTCGAAGGCTGGGCGTTCGCGCGGCCGAAGTCGGCGACCGACCTGCCGACGCCGCCGAAGGTGGCGCCGGTGCGCCAGGCTGCTTCGCCGGCGCCCGCTCCGGCGACCGAAAGCAGCTCGTTTCCCTGGGGCCTGGTCATCGGAGCCGTCGTGATCGTGCTGGTCGCCGGCGCCGGAATCGTCGTCGCCCGTCGCCGGCGTGCGCAGTAGGGCGCTGCACCCCGGCGCCTGGTGGGTCTGGGCGCTCGCGCTGGCCGTCGCTGCCAGCCGGACGACGAACCCGCTGCTGCTCGGCCTGATCATCGCCGTCGCGGGGTTCGTCGTCGCGAGCCGCCGGAGTGACGCGCCGTGGGCGCTGGCGTTCCGGCTGTACGCCTACGTCGGCGCGCTGATCGTCGCGACGCGCGTGCTGTTCCGGATCCTGGTCGGCGGCGAGGACGGCGGGCACGTGCTCCTCGCGCTGCCGCGGATCCCGCTGACTGCCGGGCTGTCCCTGCTCGGGCCGACGTCGGCGGAGGCGCTGCTCGGCGGGTTCTACGACGGCCTGCGGCTGGCGACGATGGTCGTCTGCGTCGGCGCGGCGAACGCGCTGGCCAACCCGAAACGCCTGCTCAAGGCGGTTCCCGGCGCGCTGTACGAGGTGGGCACGGCGGTCACGGTGGCCCTGACGGTGGCACCGCAGCTCGTCGAGAGCGTCCAGCGCGTGCGACGGGCCCGGCGGCTGCGGGCGGGGCGGACTCGCGGGCTGCGGGCGGTCAAGGGCATCGTGGTGCCGGTGCTGGAGGACGCGATGGACCGGTCGCTGCGGCTCGCGGCCGCGATGGACTCCCGGGGCTACGGGCGCCGGGCCTACCTGAGTCCTGGCGTGCGGGCGCTGATCGCTTCTTGTGTCCTGTTCGGCCTGGCCGGCGTGTGCGTCGGCGTCTACGGCGTGCTCGACGGGACGTCATCGTGGCTCGGCGTGCCGCTGCTGGCCGTGGGGCTGGTGGTGGCGGTGGCCGGGTTCGTCTTCGGCGGCCGGCGCGTGCGGCGGACGGCGTACCGGCCGGACCCGTGGCGGTGGCCGGAGACGCTGGTCGTGCTCGCCGGAGTCGGGTCGTGCGTTTCGCTCTTCCTTTCCGCTCAGGTCGATCCGGGGAACCTGTACCCGTCGTTGAGCCCGTTGCGGTGGCCGGAGGTCTCCTTGGTCCACGTGGTTTCCCTGCTCATCGCGGTGCTGCCCGCGTTCGTGGCGCCTCGCCCGCCGTCGTCGGAGGTCGTCCGGTGATCGAGTTCTCGCGGGTCACGGTGACCTACCCGGACGCGTCGCGGCCGGTGCTTTCGGACGTCTCGCTGCTGGTCGAGGAGGGCGAGCTGTGCCTGGTCGCGGGGCCGACCGGGGCCGGCAAGTCGACGTTCCTCGGCGCGATCAACGGGCTCGTCCCGCACTTCACCGGCGGCCGCCTCGCCGGCCGGGTGCTGGTCGGCGGGCTGGACACTTCTTCGTACCCGCCGCGTGAGCTGGCTTCGGTCGTCGGGGTCGTCGGGCAGGACCCGCTTTCGGGGTTCGTGACCGACACCGTCGAGGAGGAGCTGGCGTACGCGATGGAGCAGCTCGCGGTCGCGCCGGACGTCATGCGCAAGCGCGTCGAGGAAACCCTTGACCTGCTGGGCATCGCGGAGCTGCGCCACCGTCCACTTCGGACTTTGTCGGGCGGCCAGCAGCAGCGCGTCGCGATCGGCTCGGTGCTGACGGCGCACCCTTCGGTCGTCGTGCTCGACGAGCCGACGTCGGCGCTGGACCCGACGGCGGCCGAGGACGTGCTGGCGGCGATCACCCGGCTGGTGCACGACCTCGGGACGACGGTGGTCGTCGCGGAGCACCGGATGGAGCGGGTGGCGCAGTACGCGGACCGGGTGCTGTACCTGCCGGGCGACGGTTCGGTGCGCTCCGGCCCGCCCGCGGAGATCTTGGCGACGTCGTCGATCGCACCGCCGATCGCCGAGCTGGGACGGCTGGCGGGGTGGTCGCCGTTGCCGCTGTCGGTGCGGGACGCGCGGCGGGTCGCGGGACCCTTGCGCTCGCGACTTTCGAAATTGTCGGTGGTGGGTTCTACCCTCTCGGTGACCGGTCGAGCACTGGACGTGAGAGGGGTGGTGGTCCGATACGGAGATGTCCTGGCGGTGCGCGGGGTGGACCTGCGTGTCGGGCAGGGGGAAGTGGTCGCGCTGATGGGACGCAACGGCTCCGGCAAGTCGTCGCTTCTCTGGGCGGTGCAGGGCAGCGGTCCGAGGTTGGCGGGGAAGGTCGACGTCGGTGGCGCGGATCCAGCGTCGCTCAAGCCACGAGTGGCCCGTCAGCGCGTCGGGCTGGTTCCGCAGACCCCGGCCGACCTGCTGTACCTCGATTCGGTCGACGCCGAGTGCGCACAGGCCGACACCGAATCCGAGGTCGCGGCAGGAACGGCCCGGGGCATACTGGACCGGCTCGCCCCCGGGATCGCCGGTGCAGCGCACCCCGGCGATCTGTCCGAAGGGCAGCGACTGGCGCTGGTGCTGGCGATCCAGCTGGCGTCGGCCCCGCCGGTCGTGCTGCTCGACGAGCCCACCCGCGGCCTGGACTACCACGCGAAACGGCGCTTCGCGGCGACCCTGCGAGAGCTGGCCTCGCAGGGCCACGCGGTAGTGCTGGCCACGCACGACGTCGAGTTCGTGGCGACGGTGGCGCACCGCGTGGTGGTCATGGCCGAGGGAGAGGTGGTCGCGGACGGCCCGACCAAGGAGGTGATCGTCGCATCGCCGGCGTTCGCCCCGCAGGTGGCGAAGATCCTGGCCCCGGAGCGGTGGCTGACGGTGGACGAGGTCGCGGAAGCGTTGGCATGAGGACGGAGGAGGAGGGAGGGGGCGGGGGCGGGCGGGCGGGGATCCCCCGGACCGGTGGTGCCCGGCACTCGAGTGGCGCGGAGTTCGGCGAGGTCCCCCGGACCGGTGGTGCCGGCCTGCCTGGTGCAGCACGCCGCTCCGGCTCGCCCAGCGCGCGGCAGCTCCGCGGCGGCTCGTCGGCGAGCACGACCCGCCACCGGCTGCGCGGCTCTAGCCCGCAGCTGGCGCGCGGACCGGCGTCGGGAGACTCGGCATGACCGACTTCCTCCGCCCACCCCGTGCCGTCCGCATCAGCCTTCAGCCTGCCCTGGTGCTCGGCACCGCCACCATCCTCGGCCTCGCCATGTTTTGCTGGCCCCTCCTCGCGCACCCCGCGCCGAGCGAAGCCGCGCACACCGCCGACGCGCCGTTCGTGTTCATGGCGACCCTGCCGGTGCTGATCCTCGTCGTCCTCGCCGAACTTTCCCGCGGGGGCATCGATGCCAAGGCGCTCGCCCTCCTCGGCGTGCTCTCGGCGGTCAACGCCGGACTGCGGCCGCTGGGCGCCGGGACCGGGGGCATCGAGCTGGTGTTCTTCCTGCTCGTGCTCGCCGGGCGGGTGTTCGGGCCGGGCTTCGGGTTCGTGCTCGGCTCGACGTCGCTGTTCACGAGCGCCCTGCTCACCGCCGGGGTCGGGCCGTGGCTGCCGTTCCAGATGCTCGCGTCGTCGCTCATCGGGCTCGGTGCCGGGCTGCTGCCGCGGAAACCGCGCGGGAAGGCGGAAATCGCTCTGCTCGTGGCGTACGGCGTCTTCGCGGCCTACTTCTTCGGGCTCCTCATGAGCTTGTGGTCGTGGCCGTTCCTCGCGGGCACCGGCGTCGGCGCCACCGCGGGACTCGGGTTCGTCCCCGGCGCGCCGCTGCTGGACAACCTCCAGCGGTTCGCGGTGTTCACCGTCCTGACGTCGACCCTAGGCTGGGACACCGGCCGCGCGATCACCAACGCGGTCGCGATCGTCCTGCTGGGGCCGGCCGTCCTGGCGGTGCTGCGGCGCGCCGCCAGGCGAGCGGCCTTCGACGCTCCCGTGAGCTTCGACCAGCCGGAAACCCGTCAGCCGTAGGAGTAGAAACCCCGGCCGGTCTTCTTGCCCAGCAGGCCCGCGTCCACCATGCGCAGCAGCAGCGGCGGCGACGAGTACAGCGGCTCCTTGAACTCCGCGTACATCGAGTCCGCGATGGCCTTGATCGTGTCCAGCCCGATCAGGTCGGACAGGCGCAGCGGGCCCATCGGGTGGGCGGTGCCCAGCTCCATGCCGCGGTCGATGTCCTCCGCCGACGCGAAGCCCGACTCGATCATGCGGATCGCCGAGAGCAGGTACGGCACCAGCAGCGAGTTCACGATGAACCCGGCGCGGTCCTGCGAACGGATGACGGTCTTGCCCAGCGCCGTCGTCGCGTGCTCCTCGGCGCGGCGGGCCGTCTCCTCGCTGGTCAGCAGCGAAGGGACCAGCTCGACCAGCGGCAGCACCGGCACCGGGTTGAAGAAGTGGATGCCGACCACCTGCTGCGGCCGGCTCGTCGCCATGCCCAGCTTCATGATCGGGATCGACGACGTGTTGGACGCGAACAGGGCGTCCTCCGCCTCGACGATCTTGTCGAGCTGGCGGAAGACGTCGACCTTTGCCTGCTCCTGCTCGAGGATCGCTTCGATGACCAGGTCGCGGTCGGCGAACTCGGCGATGTCCGTCGTGAAGCGGAGGCGGCTCAGCGCCGCCTCGGCGTCTTCGGGAGAGAGCTTGCCGTTCTTGACGCCGCGTTGCAGCGACTTCTCGATCCGGGCCTTGCCCGCGTCGAGCGCCGGCTGGTTCACCTCGGTGACCACGACGTCCACTCCGGACCGGGCGTGCACCTCGGCGATGCCGGACCCCATGAGGCCCGCCCCGACGACTCCAACCCGACTTACCACCGGCTCACTCCTTCATCGGCTTCGCAGCCCCGCTTGGCACCACAAAGTGGGCAGCACACAGCGCGCGAGGGCGGTCGCCGGGTGGTGCCCGGCTCTGCCCTCGCGCGGTTACGCGTGCTCAACGACGGTACTCGCCGTACCCGTCGTCGTACGGGTCGTCTTGATCATCGCTATCGGCTTCCTCGTAGTGACCACTAGAGGAACCAGTCGACAGCTCGCGCTGCAAAGCATCGAAGTCGGTCTCGTGCGAGCTGTACTTGAGCTCGCGCGCCACCTTCGTCTGCTTGGCCTTAGCCCGGCCGCGCCCCATGGCTCGACCCCCTCGCACAGGGGCGGGGCGGCCGGGGGAATCGGCGGCCCCGCATCGTCTCGACAATTCTTTCCTGCTCACACCGTACCGTGTCCGGGGGGTTCGATGCGACGTGGCACGGTGTGCCGGTGGCGACAGTGTCCGCCGGACGCCGGTTACCGGCCGGTCGGTGGCGATCGGCGCAGGTAGGCGTGCCACGATCTACTCGTGCTCCGTCCCTTCGTGGCCTACTTGCGGGTGTACGAGCCCCTGCTCGCCCTGGGTGATCCGCCGGACGAACGGCTGCGTGCGGCCGTCGCGGCGACCAAGCTGCGGCGGACCGACGCGGGGGCGCGAGAGCAGGCCATGTGGCTCAAGTCACAGGTCGCCGCACCAAGGCGGCTGCTGCCCGCCGAGCTCGCCGACGGGCGTCCCGCACCGAGCCTGCTGACCGATGTCCTGGTGCTCACAGCCGATGACGTGCCGGAGGGCAAGGCCGGGCACGGGCCGTTCGTGTGCCCGCTGGAACTGCGGGCCCGCTCGGCCGCCGCGCTGGTCACCTTCCTCGGCGACGCGCACCCGGCGCTGAAGAACGTCGTCCTCGACGAAGGCGGCTTCACCCAGGAGACGATCCGCGCGCGGACGAAGTCGGCGATGGCGGACCTGAGCACGTCGGCGGCGCACACGCTGTCGACGACCTGGACCGTCCCGCTGCCGTGGTTCGTGCTGATCGACCCGGACGAGCGGCGGCTGGTGCTCGGCAGCGGCCGCGACGACCCGAAGCGCGAGGTCTCCTGGCGCGCCACCCTCGCCGACGCGCAGCACCGGGCGCGCGAGGCCGGCGAGCTGCTGGAGCAGACGTTCGGCGACTCCGGGCCGGGCCGCGTGCTGTACGAGACGCGGCGGTGGCTGGACAACTTCCACCCGGATTCGGTGGTCGAGCTCGACTACGGCGGGCTGGTGCAGCTGTTCACGGATCCGATCCTGGAGGCCGACAACACCGCCGACGAGGTGCACGACATTCTCGACGCGCTGCGCTCGGGCAACGTCGAGGAGCTGGCCGAGCTGTTCTCCGACCTGCGGGAGTTCTGGGGCGACCTGGCGTCCCGCGAACGCTCGAACTAGCCGCGCAGCTCCGGGACCCGCACTTCGCCCACCGGCTGCCCGCCGCCGAGCACCGAGCCGTGGGCCAGGCCCTCGAGGCTCGAAACGTCCACGCCCAGGTACCGCAACGCCTCGACCGCCAGCGGCGCGCACGCCCGCTTGTTGCCGTCGTCGATCTTCAGCGCCATCGCGAACCCGTCCGGGAGCGCGAACGCGTGGACGCCCTCCGCGCCGCCCTTCGACACCAGACCGTCCACGGCGGACATCAGCTCCGTGTCCTCGCGGCCGGTGCCCGCGACCAGCCACGGGTGCGCCCGCATGGCCGAGCGGACCGCTTCCGACGGTCCGGATGCGGTGAGGGCCACCCGGCCGAACGCGCGGGCCAGCCCGGTCAAGGAGAACGCGAAGAGCGGCGCGCCGCAGCCGTCGACTCCCGTGTGGGCGATCGGCTCGCCCGTCAGCTCCGCGACGACCGCCGCGATCGCCTGCTGCAGCGGGTGGTCCGGGGACTCGTAGCCGGACGTCGGCCAGCCGGCGCGGACGCACGTCGTCAGCATCGCCGTGTGCTTGCCCGAACAGTTCATCATCACGCGCCGCGGCTCGGCGGCGTCGCGCATGCTCGGCACGTGCAGCGGGAAGTCGGGCGGGCACGCGAGGTCCTCTTCGTGCAGGCCGGCCGCGTCGAGCAGCTCGAGGACCCGCTTGACGTGCATGGGCTCGCCGGAGTGCGACGCGCACGCCAGCGCCAGGTCCTCGCCCGTGAAGTCCAGGCCGGAACGCAGCATCCCGACGGCCTGCAGCGGCTTGTTCGACGAGCGCGGGAAGACCGGGGAGACGACGTCGCCGAGGGCCAGGCGCGCGTCGCCTTCGGGGCCGGTGATCACGAGCGCGCCGCGGTGGACGCTCTCGACGAAACCGGAACGGACGACTTCGGCGAGGACGGGGTTCGTCACTCGCCGTGCCCGCCTTCGCTCTCCAGCAGCTCGTCCACAGTGGCCGAACCCTGCTGGTAGCGCTTCGCGATCTCCGCGTTGAACGTGTCCATCACGCCCTGGACCTCGCGCCGGAAGGACGAGACCGACAGCTCTTCGCTCGCGTAGGTGTCCAAAGCGGAGGCGAGCTTCTCGTCCGTCAGGGACTCGACGTCGGTCAGGTCGGTGTCGCCGATCAGGGCCTCGGCGTGCCGGCGGTGCTCGCCGGCCCGCGACGGCTCCAGCTGCTGATGACGTCCGGAACCGGCGGCCGGCCCCAGCGCGTTGTCCGCGAGGATCGTGGCCAGCTGGTCGACGATGCTCGACTCGCCGCCGGAGGTGCGCCGCGCCTGCTCGGCGCGCACGATGTCGATCCGGGCGTGCAGGAGCCGGCGCAGGTAGGACAGGTCCGTCTCTTCCTGCGCGGCTTCGTCGCGCCGCTCGCGCAGCACCTTCAGCGGCAGTTCACCCAGGCCGCTGAGGTACCCCGGGCCGAGCACGCGGTCGATCCGCCGCCTGCCGCCGGGCCGCACTTCGATCACAGCGCAGTTTATCCCGGTTGGGCGTGATCTCGCTGTCAGGGGCTTTCGTTCAGCCACGAAGTTGCGCCGCGGCCGCGCGGCCCGGCGCGGGCTGCTCCGACGGGACGGAGTCGGGGTCGATCGCCGCCTGGACGAGGTGGTCTTCGGAGCCGGTCAGCAGCTCCGCGCCCACCGGAGTAGACCGCTTGACCAGCGCCAACGCGATCGGCCCGAGCTCGTGGTGCTGGATCACCGTGCCGATCCGGCCGACGGTCCGGCCGTCGAGCAGCACCGGGTCGCCGGTTTCCGGCGTCACCTCGGGCGAACCGTCCAGGTGCAGCAGGAGCAGGTTCCGCGGCGGACGTCCCACGTTGTGGACTTTCGACACCGTTTCCTGGCCGCGGTAGCAGCCCTTGGCGACGTGGGCGGCCGAGCCGACCCAGTTCACCTCGTGCGGGATCGTGCGCTCGTCGGTGTCCACCCCCAGCCGCGGCCGCAGCGACTCGACGCGCAGCGCGTCGAACACCCAGCTGCCGGCCGCGCGGGCGCCCGCGTCGGTGAGCCGCTTCCACCAGGTGGCCAGGTCGGCGCGCGGCACCGCCAGGTCGACGCTGTTCCGGCCGGGCCACGGCATGCGCCGCGCGAAGCCGGCGCCCGGCAGCGCCGCGACCGCGTACGGCTCCGGGCCGACCTCGGCGCCGGCCGCGCTCAGCACGCGCTCGGCGTCCGGGCCGAGCACGGTGAGCAGCGCGAGCTCTCCGGTCGCGTCGCGGATGTCCACCTTGGACCAGAACTTCATGGCTTCGAGGTATTCGCGCAGCGTCTGGGGGCCGCCCTTGGGCAGCGCGCTGGTGACGCTCGGGCCCGGGTCGGTGTCGAGGTACACGGTGCCGTCGAGGTGCGCGAGGACCATGTGCGTCTCGACGCGGCCCTGGCTGTCGAGCACCAGCGCCTCGGTGCCGGTTCCCTCGGCCAGCTCGGTCACGTGCTGCGAGATCACCAGGTGCAGCCACGAAAGCCGCTCTTCCCCGGTGACGGCGAGGAACTCGCGGTGCGACCGGTCGATCACGACCGCGCCGCGCGACGCCGTGCGCTGCTCCGCGAAGGGGTCTCCCCAGTGCCAAGGCACTCCGGCCTCGGGAAGGGCGGTGTCCGACTCAGGCGGCGGAATGGATCCGGGCACGTCCAGCAGCGGCGAGCGGTACGGCATACCGCCCAGCCTAGGTGAGTACCGTGGCGGCATGCGCGTGCTCGTCTTCCTCGACGGAACCCCGGCCGACCCCGACACCGCCCAGATCAAGGTCGACGACCTCGGTCTGATGCGCGGCGACGGTGTCTTCGAGACGATCCTGGTCGTCGACGGCAAGCCCCGCGAACTGCGTCCGCACCTCGAGCGGCTGGCCCGCTCGGCCGCCATGCTCGACCTGCCCGAGCCCGACCTGAGCGCGTGGGAACGCGTCGTTTCGCTGGTGCTCGAAAGGTGGGCCGGCAGCCCCGAGATGGCCCTGAAACTGGTGTACACCAGGGGTTCCGACGGCGACCCTGGCGCCGCGCCGACCGGGTTCGCGCTCGGCTCCGAGGTCTCTCCGGCGATCTTGCGAGCCCGTGCCGAAGGCGTCGCCGCGATCACCCTCGAACGCGGTTTCCCGTCCGACCTCGCCGAGCGCGCGCCCTGGCTGCTGCTCGGCGCGAAGCCGTTGTCGTACGCGGTGAACATGGCCGCGGTGCGCGAAGCCGGCCGCCGCGGCGCCGACGATGTGATTTTCACCGCCACCGACGGATCGGTGTTCGAGGGGCCGACGTCGACCGTGGTGCTGGCGAAGGGCCGGACGCTCTACACGCCGCCGTCGAGCATCGGCATCCTGCCGGGCACGACGCAGGCCGCGCTGTTCCGCGGGGCGGAGAAGGCGGGCTGGGCGGTCAAGGTCGAGCCGCTGACCGTGCGCGACCTCGTCGAGGGCGACGGCGTCTTCATGGCTTCGAGCGTGCGCAAGCTGACCCGGGTGCACACCCTGGACGGCGAACGGCTGCCCGACGCGTCCGCGGTCTACGGCGAGCTGGTGGCGGCCTACGAAAGCGAATACGCCTGAGTGATCCGCACGATCGCCGGCGCGACCTCTTCGGCGCGGTAGGCGGCGATCTTGTGGTGCCCGTCGATGATCAGCTCGCGGTCGCCGTCGGCCAGCACGACCGCGACCGGGCGGTGGCCGGTGCGGATGGCGGTCCGGTAGTAGCCGACGCGGGCTTCGTCGGACGGCGGCCAGACGTCGGTGGGGGTGAGCAGCTGGTCGTCGGGCAGCCGTTCCGGGCCGCTCACGCGGTAGTCGCCGTCGACGAGCAGGTCGAGGACCGGGCCGAGCGTGGTGGCGAGCGGGCGGCGCAGCTGACCGGTGGCCAGCGCGATCCGCAGCGACTGCGGCAGCTCCGCGCGCATCCGCGCGTTCACGTCGAGGAAACCCGTGCCACCGCTGATCGTCACCTGTTCCACGCCTAGAAGGACGGGCGGCGGCGCGACATGGTTCCAGTCCCTACCCGGACGGGTGCACGGCGTGACCCGGGTCTCACTCGCGTGGCGGTACAGGACTTTCAGGACATCCGGAACCGCACCCGGGTGCCCGGCCGGGCCTGCGCGAGCGCACTCAGCGCGGCCGGCCGCACGACGGCCGCGACGGGGTAGCCGCCGGTGGTCGGGTGGTCGGCGAGGAACACCACCGGCAGCCCGTTCGGCGGGACCTGGATCGCGCCCGTGAGGACGCCTTCGCTCGGCAGTTCGCCTTCGATGGCCCGGCGCAACGGTGTCCCGTCGAGGCGCAGGCCGACGCGGTTCGACTCGGCCGTGACCGTCCACCACGCCGAGAGCCCGCCGGCCGGGTCGTCGAGCCAGTCGTCGCGGGGGCCGAGCGTCACGGGCACCACGAGTTCGCCCGGCGCCGGGACGGGGACGACGACGTCCGCGCCCACCGGGATCCCGGGCTCGCCGAGCGGAAGCACCTCTCCGCCCCGCAGCGGTGCGGGTCCGATGCCGGACAGGACGTCGCGCGAGCGGCTGCCCAGCACCTCCTCCACGGCGATTCCGCCGGACACCGCCAGGTAGCAGCGCAATCCGGTCGAGGGTGTGCCGACCGACAACGTCTGGCCGCTGCGGACCGGTACCGGCGTGTGGGAGCCGAACGAGCGTCCGTCGACCCGGACGTCGACCGCCGGGCCGGTGACCGCCGCCGTCACCGTGGTCGTGAACCGCACCGACAGACCGCCGAGCAGCGCTTCGACGCCAGCGGCGTTCTCGGCGTTGCCCACCAGGCGGTTCGCCAGCCTCAGCGACACCGTGTCGAGTGCTCCCGAAGGCGCCACGCCGAGGTGCGCGTAGCCGGGCCGGCCCAGGTCCTCGACCAGCGCGTACCGCCCGGGGTCGAGGACCTCCAGGGACCTCATCGGACGGCCCGGAAGCGGACGCGGTCGCCGGGCGCGAACAGGGCGGGCGGGTCGGCGTGGGGGTCGAACAGCGTCGCCGAAGTGTGCCCGAGCAGCCGCCAGCCGCCCGGCGACTCGCGCGGGTAGACGCCGGTGAACTCGCCCGCCAGCCCCACCGACCCGGCCGGGACACGGGTGCGCGGGGACTCCAGCCTCGGCTGCCGCAACGGCGACGGAAGTCCCGTCAGATAGCCGAATCCGGGCGCGAATCCGGTGAACGCGACCGTGTAGACGGCTTCCGTGTGGAGCGAGACGACGGCGTCCGCGGAGATTCCGGCGTCTGAAGCCACGAGGTCGAGGTCCTCGCCGTCGTAGCGGACGTCGAGGGTGACTTCACGCGGCTCGCCGGCGGGCGGGTGCGTCAGGTCGGCGTCGTCGAGCAGGGCCTTGACGGCGGCCACTCCGCCGATCACCAGCAGGCTGCGCGCGCCGGGAACGAGGTCGACGACGCCTTCGGGGCGGGCGGCGGACACGGTCGCGTGGGCCGCCCGCATCTGCTCGAGCGAGTCGCAGTCCAGCAGGGCGGCGTCCTCGCCACAGCGCCGCCAGCGCACGGCGTCAGCCGACGACGCGGCGCAGCAGGGCCGAGGAGTGCGGCTGCATCTCCTGGCCCACCATCGCGCGTTCCTCGACGTAGCCGAGGGAGCCTTCGATCAGGCCGTACAGCCGCTGGGCCGCGGTGACGTCCTTCGCTGTGGCCGTGCGGATCACCGCGTCGGTGCCGAGCTCCCAGGACGTCTGGTTGCGCGGCTTGCCGTAGTACAGCTCGACGATGCCGGTGTTGTGGGTGAGCAGCAGCTCGATCGTGTCGTCCGCCTGCGGCCGCCAGAACCCGGACTCGCGGGCGGCGGGGCGGATGACGTTGCCGTCGTCGTCCAGCAGCCACGCGCGGGACTCGTGGACGAGAAAAGGACGGCCGTCGTGGGAGATCGTCAGCTGCTGCGCGAACTTGCGCGGGCCTTCGATGGTCGGGTAGTCGACCTCGCCCTCACCGCGCCAGACGCCGACGAGCGGTAGCAGCGCGAGGCAGGCGTCGTTGAGGTCCGGCCCCTCACGCAGGTTCGCGGTGTCGTTCGGGATGGGCAGGTCGTCCCACAGCGGGAGGTTGCGCGCGCGAGTGCTCTCCGCGCGGATCTCCGCTGCCACGATGGCGTCGTCGCCGCTGGCACTCATGGGTCAGCGCTGGTCCGCGTACAGGCGGTAGACGACGTACACGGCGAACCAGGTGATCGCGACGCCGGCCAGCACCAGCAAGGTCGTAAACAGAGCTTCCACGCCCAGCAGGATAGTCCGCCGCCGCTCACCGGGCCCGGCGCAGGGTCGCCGCGGTGAGCACGGTCACCGCCAGCAGCACGACGCCGGACACCCCCATCGCCGCGTGCAGGCCGCTCGGCAGCGTCGAACCCCGGGCCAGCAGCGCGCCGAGCGCGGCGACGCCGAGGGCGGTGCCGGTCTGGCGGGCGGCGTTGACCGTCGCCGACGCGATCCCGCTGCGGTTGCCCGGCAGCCCGGCCAGCCCGACGATGTTCGACGGCGTCACCGACAGCCCGACCCCGGCGCCGGCCAGCGCGAACGCGATCGCCACCAGCCAGTACGGGCTGTCCGCGCCGAGCACGAGGAACGCGAAGGAGCCGACGGCCGCGACGAAGTAGCTGACCGGCAGCAGCCGCTCCGCGCCGTAGCGCGCAGAGAGCCGGCCGGCGGTGAAGGCGGCGGCGACGTTCGCCAGCACGTACGGCAGCATCTGGACGCCCGCCTCGGTCGCCGTCGCGCCGCGGGCCTGCTGGAGGTAGACGCCGATCAGGAACACCGCCGGATAGGCCGCGAAACCGAGGCTCCAGGCGGCGAAGATGGCCACGGAGAACCGCGTCCGGGCGAACAGCCGTACCGGCAGCATCGGGTGCGGCACGCGCAGTTCGACGACGATGAAGGCGGTCAATGCGGCTAGTCCGAGGGCCCCGGTGACCAGCACGGACGGGCTCATGCCGAGCCGCCCGGCTTCGATCACGGCGAACGTCAGCAGGCCGATCCACAGGGCCCCGAGCACCTGCCCGGTCAGGTCGAGCGCGCCGTGCGCCGGGTCGCGGGACTCGGTGATCCCGCGGCGGCCCACGGCGACCGCGACGAGCCCGATCGGCACGTTGATCAGGAAGATCGACGGCCAGCCGAAGGCGTCCGTCAGCGGGCCGCCGATCAGCGGGCCGAGCACCAGCGCGCAGCCCGCGACGGTGCCCCACAGGCCCATCATCCGCGCCCGCTCGGCCGGCCCGGGGAACGCGTGCGCCAGCAGGGCGACCGAGCCCGGAATGACGGCGGAGGCGGCGAAGCCCTGCACGATCCGGGCGGCGACCAGCAGTTCGAGGGTCGGCGCCAGCGCGCAGCCGACCGAGGCGACCGTGAACAGCGTCAGCCCGGTCAGGTAGACGAGCTTGCGGCCGTAGCGGTCGCCGAGCGTGCCGCCGGAGAGGATCACGGCGGTGAGCGCGACGGTGTAGCCGTCGATGATCCACTGCAGGCCGCTGAAGCTCGTGCCCAGCGTCCGTTGCATGGTCGGCAGCGCGACGCTCACGACGCTGACGTCGAGCAGGGCCATGAAGCTGCCCAAGAACACGGCGGCCAACAGGCCCGCGCGGCGCGCCACAGGAGCGGTGAGGGTCACCTGGACAAGCTTGCGACCTCCACCCGGCTCGAGGTCAACTCACCGCATGCTTTCGGCCCGGACCACGGCGATCGGCGCGGCGCGGTCCGCGCCCGCGAATACACCCAGCGCGTCCTGGCCGAAAAGCCGTGAAGGCCACCTTGAGGAACTTGAAGTTCCTCAAGGTGGCCCTTCACGAACTTGGACTCAGGCGACCGAGATGGCCAGCTGGTGCAGGCCCGGGCCTTCCGCCGTCACCGAGGCTTCGCCGTTGCCGGTGCGGTGCAGCGCGCGCACCGTCCAGGCACCCGGGGCCGCGTAGAAGCGGAAGTCACCGTCGGCCGAGGAGACGACCTCGCCGGTGAAGTCGCCGCCGCCGTCCAGGAGCCGGACGAACGCGCCGCCGACCGGCCCGTCCGCGCCGGTCACCTTGCCCGCGAGCACGACCTGCCCGCGAGTGTCGTAGTCCGCCGGCGTGGCCTCCTGGACCGGTGCGCCGCAGCTTTCGTCGACCGCCATCACTTCGCTCCCAACTCGACCGGCACGCCCACGAGCGAGCCGTACTCCGTCCACGAACCGTCGTAGTTCTTCACGTCCTCGTGGCCGAGCAGCTCGTGCAGCGCGAACCACGCGATGGACGAACGCTCGCCGATCCGGCAGTAGGCGATGGTGCCCTTGCCGGCGTCGATGCCCTGCTCCTTGTAGAGCTCGTCGATCTCGCTCTCGGTCTTGAAGGTGCCGTCCTCGTTGGCGACCTTCGCCCACGGCACGTTCAGCGCGCCCGGGATGTGGCCGGGGACCTGGGACTGCTCCTGCGGCAGGTGCGCCGGGGCGAGCAGCTTGCCGGAGAACTCGTCCGGCGACCGGACGTCGACGAAGTTCTTCGCGCCGATGGACTGGACGACCTCGTCGCGGAACGCGCGCAGGGACAGGTCCTGGTCCTTGGCCTTGTAGTCGGTGACGTCGCGCTTGACCTCGTCGGAGCTCAGCTCACGGCCGTCGAGCTCCCACTTCTTGCGCCCGCCGTCGAGCAGCTGGACGTTCTCGTGGCCGTAGAGCTTGAAGTACCAGTACGCGTAGGCGGCGAACCAGTTGTTGTTGCCGCCGTAGAGGATCACGCGGTCGTCGTTCGAGATGCCCTTCTCCGACAGGAGCTTCTCGAAGCCCTCCTTGGAGACGAAGTCGCGGCGCACCCCGTCCTGCAGGTCCTTGCGCCAGTCGAACTTCACCGCGCCCCGGATGTGGCCTCCGTCGTACGCGGTGGTGTCCTCGTCGACCTCGGCGAACACGACGCCGGGGGTGTCCAGGTTCTCCTCGGCCCACTGGGTGGTGACCAGGACGTCTTCACGGCTCATGGGACAGAACTCTCTTTCTGGTTGTTCTTCAGGACGACGCGCGGGCGGGACTGAAGCGTTTGATCAGCAGGAACATTTCGCAGCCGAGGCAGAAGTCGAAGGCCGCGTTCAAGAATGCGGCGAAGAGCGCGAAGGCCGTCGCGACGATGCCGAGGGGGGCGAGGTCGAGTGCGAAGCCGATCGTGCCGACGAGGGCGAACACGAAACCGACGGCTTGGGCGAACCGCAGCGGGGCCGCGTCCTCCCGCTCGTCGGTCGGGCCGAGGCGCGGGGCCACGAGCGTGCGGTACACGATCGAGTAGGGCGCCGGCTTCAGCCCGATGAACGCGCCGACGGCGAACACGACGGTCTGGATCGCCAGCAACGGCCACCACTGGGTGACCAGGACGACCGCGAGCACGATCGTGGTCAGGATGGCGGCGAACCGCGGGCCCCGCGGGTCGACGGCCGGTCCGGCGGACATGGTTCCTCCAGCTGGAGCAGAGGGGGGTGCGTGCGAACGGCACGCGTCAGCGGCATCAGGGCTGGGGTCGGACCGGACGTGCTTCAGCGCCGGTCGGTGTGAGCACGACACAGGCTGCTGCGGACGCGGCAGAGGTCGACTGCGCGTCGCTGCGTCAAGAAGGTGGTCAGCCCGGTCACGGGTGCGAGGGTACCCAGAGCTCCCTCAGGGTGGGAACCACGTTCATACCTTGGGACGATTCCCGGCACGTGGGACATGCCCTGGTCAGAGCGTCCGAGTCGTGAGATGTGGCCGCAGCGCGTCCAGCAGTTCGGGGCCCTTGGGGACGCCGCCGACGCGCAGCAGCTCCCGGCCGTCCGGAGTCAGCGCGATCGTGGTCGGCGTCCGCAGCACGGACAGCGACTGCGCGACCTCCGGCTGGTTCGTCACGTCCAGCTCGACGTGGTGCAGGCCGTCGGTCCGCTCGGCCAGCGGCTCGAGGACGGCCTTCGCGTGCCGGCACGGCGCGCAGAACGTGGTGGAGATCTGGACCAGCGTCACGGCGGACGCCGGGTCGAGGACGTCGGCGACGGGGCCGGGCAGCTCACGCGCGGGCTTCGCCCGAGAAGGATCGGCTTCCCGCACGCGGCCGTTGCGGGCCTTCAGCAGTGCGCCGACGGCCACACCGGCCACCAGTACCGCCACGAGCACCCACAGCCCCGTCACCGGCCGCCTCCTTACTTGCTCAGCTCCGCGAAGGACACGTTCGCCGCCTCGCCCTTGATCGTCACCGATCCGCTCTGCACCCGCACGCCGGTCGGGGTGACCGACAGCGGCAGGTCCTTCGTGTTGATCGACGCGCTGAAGTTCGGCATGAGCGCCTTCTGCACTGCTTGGGGAACGACCGTGGTCTCCTGGTCATTCCCGAACTGCAGCCGCTTCGGGACGAAGTTGATCGCCCCTTCCTTCGCGTCGGCCTCGATCATCGCGAAGCAGAAGATTTCCAGATCCTTGCCCGCGAACTGAAGGTGTCCCGAAATGCGGACGCCGGTGCTCGACTCGTCCTGGTCGGCCTGGCCCTCGGTGGTGGTCGTCGGGGTCGGCGTCGGCTCGCTCTGCCCGCTGTCGCCGTTCTCGACGTAGTTCGTGGTCGCCGGCTCGATCCGCAGGTCCTTGATCTTGTCCAGCGGCGAGATGCGCGCCAGGTCGGCGGCCTTGATGGTGACCGCGCCGGTCAGCTTGCCGATCGTGATCGCCTTCGTGTTGCCGTTCGTGAGGTCCGACAGCGGCGCGGTGACGTCCTCGAGCTCGGCGTTGAGCGCGACGTCCTGCAGCTTGTCGGCGACCGGAACGCCGGCGGCGGACACGCTGATGTGACTGTAGTCACCGCCCAGCGCCTGCGTGAGGAACGGGAAGCCGTGGATCGTCACCGACGGGTCGTCGGTCAGCTGCAGCTGCGTGCGGGCCTTCTGGGAGATCATGTGCTCGGCGTACGCGGCGGCCCCGAAATCGGCGCCCACCAGCAGCAGAACCAGAACGACGAGGGCGATCACCCAGCGCCGTGCGCGGCGTCCGCGGCGCCGCGCGTCCGGCCTCGGTGCGGGTCGGTCGTCCCGGGTCACGGGCCTGCTCACCATCGCGTCCGTACTCCTGTTCGTCGGGGCCACCGGGGTTTCCCCAGGTGTGATCGATCCAGCAAGGGTTAGGTGCCGGGCGGTCGAGCCGCTATTCTCACTTAGCACCGAACAACGCCACCGTGAGGCGACGATTTGTGAAGGCGGTGCGGCTCATGAGCCTGGACCTTCTGGTGCTGACTGCGGAAGCCGACGCCACTTCGGTGCTGCCTGCGCTGGACCTGCTGCCGCACACCGTACGCGTGCGCCCTCCCGAGGTGACGGCCCTGCTCGACGCGGGCCACCGGGACGTGATCGTCCTCGACGCCCGCAGCGACCTGGCCTCGGCGAAGAGCCTCTGCCGCCTGCTCAAGGGCACCGGTGAGGACGAGGCCGCGACCCCGATCATCGCCGTCGTCGGTGAGGGCGGCCTGGTGGCCGTGAGCGCCGAGTGGCGCACCGACGACATCCTGCTGCCCACCGCCGGCCCGGCCGAGGTCGACGCGCGGCTGCGGCTGGTCACGACCCGCGACGGCGGTTCCGCCCAGGTCGACGCCGAGCTGCGGGTCGGCGAGCTGGTCATCGACGAGGCGACCTACACCGCCCGCCTCCGCAAGCGCACCCTCGAACTGACCTACAAGGAGTTCGAGCTGCTCAAGTACCTCGCCCAGCACGCCGGCCGGGTGTTCACCCGCGCCCAGCTGCTGCAGGAGGTCTGGGGCTACGACTTCTTCGGGGGCACCCGCACGGTCGACGTCCACGTGCGGCGGCTGCGCGCCAAGCTCGGCCCGGAGCACGAGCAGATGATCGGCACTGTGCGCAACGTCGGCTACAAGTTCGAGCGGCCCGCCAAGGGCGGCGCGGCGCGGGCGGCCGTGCCCGCGCAGGCCGAAGCACCGGCCGAGACCCCTGAACTCGCGCACTGACGAACCCACGTTCACCAGGACGTGCTGACAGCCCTCGCGTTGCCTCCGCCGCGGGTACGGTCACGGGGTGAGCGGAGAAGGCGAGTGGCGCCAGGAGCTGGACGAGCAGCAGCTCGAGGACGTGCGCGGGCTGCTGCTGGCCGTGCGCGAGGCCGACGGGCGGCCCGAGGTCGAACCCGAGGGGCCGCTGCCCGGCGAGTTCGACGGCGGTGAGCACCTCGTCGCCTGCATCGACGGCGACGTCGTCGGGTACGTCCACCTCGACACCACGGGCGACTCCTTCGGGCACCAGGTCGCCGAGCTGTTCGTGCACCCCGCCCACCGCAATCGCGGCTACGGCGCGAAGCTCCTTCAGGCCGTCGACGAGCGCGCCGCGGTCGGTTTCCGCGTCTGGGCGCACGGCGATCACCCCGCCGCGCGGCAGCTGGCCGTGCGGACCGGCCTGGAGCGCAAGCGCGAGCTGCTGATCCTGCACACCGACGTCCAGGGCGCGGACTGGCCCGAGCCGCGGCTGCGCGACGGCGTCTCGCTGCGGACGTTCGTGCCGGGGCAGGACGAGGACGACGTCATCCGCGTCAACGCGCGGGCCTTCGACTGGCACCCCGAGCAGGGCGCGCTGACCGCCGAGGACCTCCGCGCCGACGAGGGCCGGCCGTGGTTCGACGCCGACGGCTTCTTCCTCGCGGTCGAAGAAGGCACCGTCATCGGCTTTCACTGGACGAAGGTCCACGAGGCGACGCCCGGGCGCTTCGACGGCGAGCGCGTCGGCGAGGTCTACGTCGTCGGCGTCGACCCGGCGGCGCAGGGCGGCGGCCTCGGCCGGGCGTTGACGCTCGCCGGGCTGCGGTACCTCGCGAGCCGCGGGCTGCGGCAAATCATCCTGTACGTCGAAGGCGACAACGCCCCGGCGCTCGCGGTCTACACCAAGCTCGGGTTCACGCGTCACGAAACCGACGTCCAGTACGGTCGGTGACCACGATGGACTGCGTGCGAACAGTCCGTCACGGTGTGCGAACGCGCAGGTCACGGCCGGGACACGGCACACTGTCGGGCTAGTAGCACTGCTCACATCCTGGGCCTTGTTCACTTTGCGTTCATGCGATGACGGCCGACCGTCCACCAGGGCTGCCTAATGTCCGGATCCGGCGCGGCACCACGCCGCGACGACCCGGTCAAGCTCCTGATGGAGGAAACAGCAGTGAAGATCATGCGGCCCCTGAGCGCGGTGGGCATCGTCGCGAGCGCCGCCCTCGTGCTCGCCGCCTGTGGTTCCGACCCCGCGGCGTCCAACAGCAGCAGCTCGAACTCGGCTTCGGCCCCCGCTGCCACCGGCACCGCCGACGTGGACTGCGGTGGCAAGAGCCCGCTGTCCGCGGAAGGCTCGTCGGCCCAGAAGAACGCCATCGACATCTTCACGCAGCAGTACGGCAAGAAGTGCTCCGGCCAGCAGGTGAACTACAACCCGAGCGGTTCGGGCGCGGGCGTCAAGCAGTTCAACGCCAACCAGATCGACTTCGGCGGCTCGGACTCGCCGGTCACCGGCGCGGACCTCGAAGCGGCCACCAAGCGCTGCGCGAGCCCCGCCTGGAACATCCCGATGGTCGTCGGCCCGGTGGCCGTCGCCTACAAGCTTTCCGGTGTCGACAAGCTGACGCTGACCCCGTCGGTCATCGCCAAGATCTTCAGCGGCGCCGTGACCAAGTGGAACGACCCGGCCATCAAGGGCGTCAAGGGCAACGAGAGCCTGACCCTGCCGGACAAGGCCATTCAGGTCGTCTCGCGCGCCGACGAGTCGGGCACCACCGACAACTTCCAGAAGTACCTGGGTGCGGCGGCGAAGGCCGACTGGACCAAGGGCGCCGGCAAGAAGTTCAACGGTGGCGTCGGCAACGGTGCGCAGGGCTCCAACGGTGTCGCGACCGCGGTGAAGGCGGCCGACGGTGCCATCACCTACGTCGAGGGCGCGTTCGCCAAGGACGGCCTGACCCCGGCCCTCATCGACAGCGGCTCCGGCGGCGTCGAGCTCAGCGCGGCGAACGTGGCGAAGTCCCTCGACTCGGCCAAGTTCCTCAAGGACGGCACGAACGACCTCGCGCTCGACCTCAACGGCATCTACGCCAGCAACACCCCGGGTGCCTACCCGCTGCTGCTGACGACCTACGAGATCGTCTGCTCGAAGTACGCGAACGCCGACGTCGCGAAGGCCGTCAAGGCGTTCCTGACGGTGGCGGCCACCGACGGTCAGCAGCCGCTGTCCGCCAAGGGCTACGTGCCGATCCCGCAGTCGCTGCAGACCAAGGTCCTGACCGCCGTCAAGGCGATCTCCTGACCGGCGTTGCGACTGACATCCGAGTGATAGAGGCTGGATAAGAAAGGACACCGTGCAGCTCCTGCTGCTCCTTTGAGGGCGGTGGCGGGGGCATGGACGGAGTAGCTGATGAGCGAGTCATCCTCGACGCGAACGCCCACCGGCGACCCCGGTGGGCGTTCGTCGTCCGCCACGACGCCCCCGGAGGTCCCGATTTCGGAGCAAGGAGCCCCGCCGGCGGCGCCCGAGCCGCCCGCGAGCGAGAAACCGAAGAAGGTGCGGCCCGGTGACCGCATCTTCCAGAACCTGACCACCGGGGCCGGGATCTTCGTCGTCGCCCTGATCGGCCTGATCGGGCTCTTCCTGCTCATCCAGGCGATCCCGGCGCTGCAGGCCGACAAGGCCAACTTCCTCACCAACCACGGCTGGTCGACCAATGACCCCGCGAACATGTCGTTCGGCATCCTCGACCTCCTCGAGGTCACGGTGGCGACGTCGCTCGTGGCGTTGATCATCGCGATGCCGGTGTCGCTGGGCATCGCGCTGTTCCTGACGCAGTACGCGCCGAAGCGGCTGGCGCGGCCCTTCGCGTACGTCATCGACCTGCTCGCCGCGGTTCCGTCGATCATCTTCGGCCTCTGGGGCATCCTGGTCTTCGCCCCGGCCATCGAGCCGTTCTCACAGTGGATCAACGAGACGTTCTCGTGGTTCCCGCTGCTGGCGCCCGGCAACGTCGCGCCGAGCGTGCGCGGCACGATCTTCACCGCGGGCATCGTGCTGGCCGTGATGATCCTGCCGATCATCACCTCGCTCTCGCGCGAGGTGTTCGAGCGGACGCCGACCCCGCACCTCGAGGGCGCGCTGGCGCTCGGCGCCACGCGCTGGGAAGTCATCCGCACCACGGTGCTGCCCTTCGGCAAGGCCGGCTACATCGGCGCGTCGATGCTCGGCCTCGGCCGCGCGCTCGGTGAGACGATCGCGCTGGCGGTCATCCTGCTCATCCCGCAGGGCCGCAACTTCGACTGGAGCCTCTTCGACGGCGGTTCGACGTTCGCCTCGAAGATCGCCGCCAACTACAGCGAGTTCAACAACGAGATCTCGGCCGGCGCGTACATCGCGGCCGGCCTGGTGCTGTTCGTGCTCACGTTCCTCGTCAACTTCGCGGCGCGGTCCGTCATCGGCAAGAAGGGAGACCGAGCATGACCACCACGCTCGAAGCCCCTGCCACGACTCCCGCGTTCCAGCAGGTCAGCTTGGCCCGCAAGGTCAAGAACGGCCTCGCGACCACCCTGGTCTGGCTGTCGTTCCTGATCGCCGTCGTCCCGCTGGTGTGGGTGCTCTACACCGTGGTCGCCAACGGCATCAAGCGCATCCCGTACACCAACTGGTGGTCGCAGGACCTCGGCAACTACCTGTCCGACGAGGTCGGCGGCGGTGTGCTGCACGCGATCATCGGCAGCCTGCTGCAGGGGCTCGTCTGCGCGATCATCGCGGTGCCGATCGGCATGCTCGTCGCGATCTACCTCGTCGAGTACGGCCGGGGCAAGCTCGCGAAGGCCACGACCTTCATGGTCGACATCCTCTCCGGTGTCCCCTCGATCGTCGCCGCGCTGTTCATCTACGCGCTCTGGATCACCACGTTCGGCCTGCCGCGCAGCGGTTTCGCCGTGTCACTGGCCTTGGTGCTGCTGATGATCCCGGTGGTCGTCCGCTCGTCGGAGGAGATGCTGCGGATCGTCCCGGACGACCTGCGCGAGGCGTCGTACGCGCTGGGCGTGCCGAAGTGGAAGACGATCGTGAAGATCGTGCTCCCGACGGCCCTGTCCGGCATCGTCGGCGGCATCATGATGGCGCTGGCCCGGGTGATGGGCGAGACCGCGCCGCTGCTGGTCCTGGTCGGCTACTCCGCCTACACGAACTGGGACATCTTCAGCGGCGAGCAGGCAGCGCTGCCGCTGTTGATGAACAACGAGCGCGTCACCAACTCGATGGACCCCGGCTCGGTCGGGTTCGACCGGATCTGGGGCGCGGCCCTGACCCTGGTGATCATCATCGCGATCATCAACCTCCTCGCCACCGTGTTCGCGCGTCTCGTCGCGCCGAAGAAGAAGTGAGCTGCAAGCCATGGCCAAGCGAATCGACGTCAAGGACGTGGACATCTACTACGGCAAGTTCCACGCCGTGGACCAGGTCACCCTGTCGGTGCCGCCGCGCAACGTCACCGCGTTCATCGGCCCGTCGGGGTGCGGCAAGTCGACGGTGCTGCGGACGCTGAACCGGATGCACGAGGTGATCCCCGGCGCCCGCGTGGACGGCCAGGTGCTCCTCGACGGCGAGGACATCTACGCGTCGGCGGTCGACCCGGTGCAGGTGCGCCGCACGATCGGCATGGTGTTCCAGCGCCCCAACCCGTTCCCGACGATGTCCATCAAGGACAACGTCGTGGCGGGGCTGAAGCTGGGCGGCACCAAGGGGAAGAAGACCCTCGACGACATCGCCGAGCGCGCCCTGCGCGGCGCGAACCTGTGGAACGAGGTCAAGGACCGCCTCAACAAGCCGGGCGGCGGCCTGTCGGGCGGTCAGCAGCAGCGTCTGTGCATCGCCCGCGCGATCGCGGTCCAGCCGGACGTCCTCCTGATGGACGAGCCGTGCTCGGCCCTCGACCCGATCTCGACGCTGGCGATCGAGGACCTGGTCGGGGAGCTGAAGAAGGACTACACGATCGTCATCGTCACGCACAACATGCAGCAGGCGGCGCGGGTTTCCGACCAGACGGCGTTCTTCAACCTGGCGGGGGTGGGCCAGCCGGGCCGGCTGGTGGAGCTCAACGACACGGAGAAGATCTTCTCCAACCCGGACGAGAAGGCCACGGAAGACTACATTTCGGGGCGTTTCGGCTGAGCTTTCGTTGTTGCGGAAGGCCTTTCTCGCCGGCGCTCGGGGCCGGCGAGAAAGGCCTTCTTTCTTGTCCTTTGTGGATAATCAGGCCGGGAGATAGCGCAGCGTCAGGATTCCCGATTCCCACGCTTTGCTTTCCGTCAAACGCAGTTCCGCACGCCGGTCCGTGAACAGCGGCCGCCCGGCCCCGATCGCCGTCGGGTACAGCTTGATCCAGTACTCGTCGACCAGTCCGGCCTGAACGAACTGCTGCACGATCGACACCCCGCCGAAGAGCACCATGTCCTTGCCCGGCAACGACTTCAGCTCCGCGACCTCCGTCGCGAGGTCCGGGCCGGCGATCCGGTGTGGTGCGGCGACCTCGCGGAGCGAGCGGGAAAAGACGACCTGTGGCGTCGAAACCATCCAGGTGGCGAAGTCGGCCAGCTCGGCCGGGCTCGCCGGGTCCGTCGCCTGGGCGCGGAAGTTCTGCTCGATCCCGTGGTGGAAGTTCCGGCCCGTCAGGATCGTGTCGCACCGGGACCGCAGCTCGTCCGACAGCGCGATGTTCAGCGCCGGGTCGGGCAGCATCCAGTCCAGTTCGCCGGCCGGGCCGGCCAGGTGGCCGTCGAGGGTGAGGTTGACGTAGGCGATGACGTTGCGCATGGCGCCGGCTCCTTCGTGAGTGTGCTGTCACCCGTTGAGAGACACCCGCGCCGCGAAACTCATCGGTCCCCACGAAAAAAGCCCCTGACCAGGCGGTCAGGGGCTTCTCTCGAAGAACTCAGATGTCGTCGTCGGAACCGTAGCCCGGCATCTTGCCGGTCACCACGAAGATCATCCGCTTCGCGACGGACACCGCGTGGTCGGCGTAGCGCTCGTAGAAACGGCCCAGCAGCGTCACATCGACCGCCGCCGCCACACCGTGCGGCCACTCGCGGTCCATCAGGACCGTGAACAGGTGGCGGTGGATGTCGTCCACCTGGTCGTCGTCGGACTCGAGCGTCTTCGCCGCCTCGACATCCTTCGACCTGATGACCTGCTCAGTCGACCGGGCCAGCTTGACCGCGACCTCGCCCATCTCGGCGAAGTACGGCCGTACCGCCTCCGGCAGCACCGGGTCGGGGTGACGGCGCCGCGCGGCCTTCGCCACGTGCAGCGCCAGATCGCCCATCCGCTCCAAGCTTTCCGCGGCGTGGATCGCCGCCAGCACCGTGCGCAGATCGGTCGCCACGGGCGCCTGCAGGGCGAGCAGCGCGTACGCCTGCTCCTCGCACTGGGCGCGGGCGTCGTCGACCTTGGCGTCGTCGCTGATCACCTGTTCGGCGAGACCGAGGTCGACCTCCAGCAGCGCACGCGTGGCGCGCTCCATGGCGTCGGCGACCTGGACCGACATCCCGGCCAGGTTGACGGCGAGCTGTTCGAGTTCGACATGGTAAGCCTCACGCATGGCCCAACCCTACGGCCAAGCGTGACCGAACACCTCATCGCCGGGTGAACCGCACGTGAACCCGGACTAACGATCCCTCGCGGGTCAGCCCGTGGTGCTCGTCTTCTTGCTCGTCGTCTTGGAAGTGGTCTTGGACGACGACTTCGAGGAGCTGGTCGGCGGAGCCTGCTCGCTCACCGGGACCGGCGCGTTCGGGTCCGGCAGCGGGGTGTTGTTGCGCAGCGCGTCGAAGAGGGCCTTCGTCTTGCTGCGGACGAGCACCTCGTTGCCGCGGCTGTTGGCCTCGCCCGTCGTCGGCACCGTGAGGAACGAAATCCTCGACTGGTCCATGCCCTTCATCGACTGCGCCAGCGTCATCATCTGCTTGACGCCGAGGTTGTCGCCGAAGGTGGCCTTCGCGAACGCGTTGATGAAATCGCTGAGCTTGCCGGGGTCCAGCACGACGTCCGAGGACATGACCTTCTTCAGCAGCGCGCCGATGAACTCCTGCTGCCGCTTGATCCGGCCGTAGTCCGACGTCGGGTCGCCCTTGACGTGCCGGGCGCGCACGAAGTTGAGCGCCTGGTCGCCGGAGATGGTGACGTCGCCGGTTTCCAGCAGCACCTTGCCGAGGACGCTGTCGTCGATCGGCTTCTCGTTGTGCACGGTCACGCCGTGCACGGCGTCGACCATCTCCTTGAAGCCGTTGAAGTCGATGCCGACGAAGTGGTTGATCCGCAGGCCGGTGATCTGCTGGATCACCTTGGTGACGCACGCCGGGCCGCCGACCGCGTACGCGGTGTTGAGCTTGGCGATCTTCTGGCCGGGGAAGACCTCGTCGGTCGTCTTGTTCTGCGCCGGGTCCCACTTCTGGCAGTCCGGCCGGTTGATCTCGAGGTCGCGCGGGAACGATGTGACGACGACCCGCTTCCGGTCGGCCGGGATGTGCGCCACCATCACGGTGTCGCTCCGGGCGCCCGGCGTGCTGTCCGCGGTGCCGATGCCTTCTTCGGCGGTCGCGCCGTCGCGGCTGTCCGAGCCCACCATGAGGAAGTTCTCGTCGTTGGCCTGCGCGTCGGCGTCCTGGATGTCGGACGAGTTCTCGTCGAGCGCGGAGACCTGGGTGAACTTGGCGTCGAAGTAGGTCTGGGCGCCCCACGCGCCGCCGATGCCGAGGAACACGAGCCCGGCGACGACGGCCGCGGCGATCCGGCCGAACCGGACCGAGCGCTCGATCTTCCGCGCCTTCTTCTCCTGCAGCCGGCTCTGCGCGGCCTGCTCGGCGGCGTCGGCCTGTTCTTCGGGCGACGGCGTCGGTGCGACGACGCGCTGAAGCGCCGTACGCGTGCTCTCGATGAGCGAAGCCGGCGAGAGCCGCTCACGGCGTTCGCGCCGCTTCGCCTCCTCGGCGTTCATCTCGTCGTGCGCGGCCGAGAACCGGGCGAGGGTGTGGTCGATCTTGCGGCGGTACTGCGTCGCCTCGTCGATCGCTTCCATCTCGTCGGTCATGGTCAGCGGGTCGAGCTCGGCGCGCGGCGGCACGGCGCCCGGCCGGCGCTGCGGGGCATCGCCGGCGGACCGGCTGGACGCGGGTGCTTCGGGAGCCGCGGCGTCCGGGGCCGGGCGCTGGGGCACCGGGGAGTCCGGCGTGGGCCGCTTGCGTGCGGGTGCTTCGGGAGTCGCCGCGCCCTCGGCCACGGGCCGGCGGGGTGCGGCACCGTCGACAGGACGGCGAGGTGCCTCGGCCGCGGAACGGCGGGTTGCGTCGGCGCCCGGGCGCTGGGGCGCGGCGCTGTCCGGGGCGGCCGCGGGGCGGCGGGGTGCGTCAGGGGCACCGGCGGCCCGCTGACGGGTGCCGTCCGGGCGAGGCGCAGCACCGTCGGTCACCGGCCGACGGCGGGGTACGACACCCTCGTCTGCGGGGCGCTGGGGTGCGGCGCCGTCCGGAGTGGCCGCGGGCAGGCGGACGCGTCGAGGCGGCTGTGGCGCGGCCGACGTCTGCTGCGGGCCCGGGTTCGCGGCCGGCGGGCGGCGCTGGAGCGGGGCCTCGGGCAGCGGGGCGGCGGCGCGGCGCGGTTGACGCGGCCGCGGCGGGCGCGATTGACGAGTGGCGTCCGTGGGTATTGGGTTCTCTGCGGGAGGCTGCGGTGCCCGTGAGTGCGCACCGCGCGCCGGAGCCGGCTGAGCGGGCGGTTCGGCGGTGCGGGCACGGCGTCCGGGCTGCTCGGGACGGTCTTCGCGGGGCGGGACCGGGCGAACGCCGGTGGACTTGGCGACGACGTCCGAGACGCTGATCCCGCCCTGGTCCTCCATCGACCGGCGTCTGCCGGTGCGGGGCCGCGCGGGACCGTCCGAACGGCGACCGGTTCCCGGGCTGTCGTGCTCGTCCGGCACTCGGTCTCCTTTCGCGCGATCGAAGGCGGGTTCGTGACTTGGCCGTCTTCCCCCGCGAGAGGTGATCGTTCCCCCGGAGGTTTTCGTTATCGTACGGATACCCCCCGTTCGTGACGACACCCTCCCGGAATTTTCTTCACCTTGAGTCGACGAACGGCCGCTGGCCGTCGACAAACGGGTGAAGAGTGCCCGCACCTTTCCGGGGTAATGGGGTGTTTACGTTACTCAGAGTGGGTCATTAACTGCGTGCTTTGCGCGTCGCGATAGGCGACTTTGTTCCGCCCGGCCCGTTTCGCCGCGTAAAGCAGGTCATCGGCGCTGCGCAGCTGGCGCTCGGGCGGCGTCGGGGCGTCCGGCCCCTCGTGGGCGAGCCCGGCGCTGATGGTCACGTGCAGCCCCGGCTGGAGTTCTGACCAGGGGTGACGGGCGACGCGCAGGCGGGCGTCGTCGACGATGCGGACCGCGTGCCGGGCGTCGACCCCCGGCAGCCACAGCACGAACTCCTCGCCGCCGTAGCGGGCGCAGAAGCCGTCCGGCGGCAGCTCCTCCTGGAGCAGATCGGCCACCCGTCGGAGGACACGATCGCCGACGAGGTGACCGTACGTGTCGTTCACGCGCTTGAAGCGGTCGAGATCGACGAGCGCGATGGCCAGCGCCGGCCGCGGCAGCGCGGGTTGCCGATCGGTGAACGGTCCGTACAAGCGCTCGTCGAGGTAGCGGCGGTTGAAACTCGACGTCAGGGCGTCGCGCAGGCTGCCGTCCCGCGCGATGTCCAGCGCGGAGCGAAGGTGCTGGTAGGCGCGGCGCCAGTCGCCCTGCGTCGCGAAGAGGGTCGCGACGGCCTCGTGGAGACGCAGCAGGTCCGGCGGCTGCGGGCTCCGGCGCAGCACGCCTTCGTCCCCGGCGACCATGCCCACCTCCACCACGCATTGGTTGTCGTCGTAGTGGAGGCCGTGCTTGAGGCGCGGGTGCGGACGAAGGTGAATTTCGCTCAAACGGGACTACGAGGGTGACGCTCCGGAGTTGTACCGTCAGAGTCCGGAGAACGGCTCGATGCCCTTGAGCTGCAAGAACTGATCCTTGGCCCAGTAACTCACATTAGCCGTCTTGTCGTCGAGTAGCTCTTGGTAGTCGGTCCAGGCGACCCAGCGCCAGCCGCCGACCTCGGCCGGGTTCGGCTCGGGCTCGGCGTCCGCCCACGCGGCGAAGACCGGGCAGAACTCGTTCTCGACGATCCCCTGGAACGGCGGCGTCCGGTACCGGTAGCTCGGCAGCACGCAGTGCAGGTCCGACAGCGACGGCAGCCCGATCTCGTAGGCCGCGCGCCGGCGGACGGCGTCCTCGAGGGACTCGCCGGGCGCGGGATGACCGCAGACGCTGTTCGTCCAGACCCCCGGCCAGACCTTCTTGTGCAGCGCGCGCTGGGTGATCAGCAGGGCGTTGTCGCTGCGCCGCAGGACGTAGCAGGAGAAGGCCAGGTGCAACCGGGTGTGCTCGTGGTGACTGGCCAGCTTCGGGCCGGTCTCGCCGGTGGGCACGCCGTCTTCGGTGACGAAGACGACCTGCTCGGTCTCGGGTTCGGTCGCGGTATCCACAAACCCAGTGAACACGACGGGCCGGACCGTCTCGTACCGCGAGCCGGGTGGGTTACCGGCGGTCCGCCCAGGCGGGTGACGGGCCGCTACCGCGCGTCGAGGTGCTCGACGAGGAGTGACGTGACGGCTTCCGGCGCCTCTTCCGGCACCCAGTGCGTGACGTCTTCGACCATTTCGAACCGGAAGGGCCCGGTGACCCAGTTCGCGGTGTCGAGCGCGGCGGTCGAGCCGAACGAAACGTCCTCGGTGCTCCAGATGTACAGCGTCGGCACGGAGATCTTGCCGATCTTCCCGCCCGGCCGGCCCGCGCGGTACCAGTTGAGGGCCGCGGTGAGCGCGCCCGGCTCGGTGAGCCGTCCGACGTAGTCGTCGATCTTGGACAGCGGGATCCGCCGCTCGAACATGTCCCGCAGCGCCCGGGCGTCGTTCTCCAGCATCTTGCGCTCGGTGACGCGGGTCTGCCGCCACTCGGTCATGTAGCGCGTCCGCAAGTACTGGTCTTCGTCGTTCTTCATGGCGTCGGCGAGCGCGGCGGGATGCGGCGTGGAGACGACGGCGAGACTGCGCAGGCGTTCGGGGTGCGCGTCGGCGGTCCACCACGCGACGGCGCCGCCCCAGTCGTGCCCGACGAGGTCGAACTTCGGCCAGCCCAGAGCTCCGGTGATCGCGACGACGTCGCCGACGAGGTGATCGATCGAGTAGTCGGTGGCCTGCTCGGGCCGCACATCGGGCGAGTAGCCCCGCTGATCCGGCGCGACGGCCCGGTAGCCGAGCACCCCGAGGGTGGCGACCTGGTGCTCCCACTCGACGGCGGCCTCGGGAAAGCCGTGCAGCAGCAGCACGGGCCGCCCGTCTTCGGGCCCGGCGGCGATGGCGTCGAAGGAACCGGCTTCCGTGGGGATGCTGATGTGGTCGATCACGAGGCCGAATCTACTTCGCCCGGTTGAACGTCCGGTGTCAGCCCAGCACCTCGTCCGTCGTGGCCACCTTCACCAACGGCCCGTACAGCCGCATGATGTCCAGTGCCTTCGCGTGGCTCGCGTCGTCCACGCCCGCGCACGCGTCGGACACCACCGTCACCGACACGCCCGCGTCCGCCGCCGCGAGCGCCGTCGAGAGCACGCAGCAGTCCGTCGACACGCCCGCCAGCACCAGCCGGGCGCCGCCCACGCGCGTCGCCAGGCGCGGGGTCCACTTGCCGAACGTTGTCGCGTCCACTGTGGACTTCGGCTCGAACTCGGAGATCACCTGGTACAGCGGCGCGTCCGGCGGCCGCAACGCGAACGGCCACTGCTCGTAGTACTGCTTCCACGCCCCCTCCGGACGCGAAGGCGCGATGAACCGCGTGAACACGACGTCGTCGCCGAACGCGTCCACCAAGCGGTGGATCGGCGGGAGCACCTCGGCGAAGCGCGGGGTGAACCACTCGCTCGCCGGGGTGGCGAACACGTTCTGCAGGTCGATGACCGCCAGGACCGACTTCACGCCGCCTCCTGCGCGCGGACACGTTGCCGCGTAAGCAAAGTGACGACGAAACCGAGCGCCAGTGCGAGCAGGACGCCGAGGTTCGCGTACGCCCACGAGCCGTCACGCCCGCCCAGCCCGAACGGCTCGAGGAGGTAGCCCTGCCACTGCAGCCAGCCCGCCGCGCTGTTCGTGACCAGGCCCCAGCCGAGCGCCGTCGCCACCAGCACGAGCGCGATCGGCCCCCACCTGACGTCGCCGTAGCGGCCGGCCGGGTCGAACAGGTCCGGCTCGGCGTAGTCGCGCCGGCGCAGCAGGACGTCCGCGAGCATCACGCCGCACCACGCCGCCACCGGCACGCCCAGCGTCACCAGGAAACCCTGGAACTGGCCGAGGAATTCGCCGCCGAAGAACACGATGTAGACCGTGCCGAGGATCATGAGCACGCCGTCGACCAGCGCCGCCACCGGCCGCCGCACGCGCAGCCCTGCCGACAGCAGCGCCAGCCCGGATGAGTAGATGTCCAGTACCGCGCCGCCGACCAGGCCGAGCACCGCGACGATCGCGAACGGCACCAGGAACCACAGCGGCAGCAACGTCGTCAGCGCGCCGATCGGGTCCTTCGCGATGGCACCGCTCAGCTCGGTGGACGAACCCGCCAGCAGCAGCCCGAAGACCAGCAGCACCAGCGGCGCCACCGACGCGCCGAACGTCGTCCAGCCGACCACGCCGCGGCTCGACGACGACCGCGGCAGGTAGCGCGAGTAGTCCGCGGCCGCGTTGACCCAGCCGAGGCCGAAGCCGGTCATCAGGAACACCAGCGCGCCGACCCACTGCTGCGCCGAGCCGGACGGCAGCGCGCTGACGGCTTCCCAGTGGACGTCGCCGACGACCAGGACGACGTAGACGACCGTGAGCACGCCGGTGATCCAGGTGATCCACGTCTGCAGCTTCATGATCGCGTCGAAGCCGAGCACGCCGGCCGCGACGGTCAGCGCGGCGACGACGACCAGGGCGATCACCTTCGTCGGAGTCCCGCCGCCCCAGCCGAGCCGTTCGAAGACCGTCGACGTGGCGAGCGTCGCCAGCGCGGTCAGCACGGTTTCCCAGCCGACCGTGAGCAGCCACGAGATCGCCGACGGCAGCCGGTTGCCCCGGACGCCGAAGGCCGCGCGCGAGAGCAGCATCGTCGGCGCCGACCCGCGTTTGCCCGCGATCGCGATGAACCCGCACAGCAGGAACGAGAACAGGATGCCGACGACGCCGGCGACCAGCGCCTGCCAGAAGGAGATGCCGAAACCGAGGGTGAACGAGCCGTAGCTCAGCCCCAGCACCGACACGTTCGCGCCGAACCACGGCCAGAACAGCTGCCGCGGCCGGCCGCGGCGCTCGGCGTCGTCGATCACGTCGAGGCCGTTGGTCTCCACCTTGAGCTTCCGGGTGCCCGCTTCGGTCATGGCCCGTCCCCTGTGGTCAGTAGGTGGTCCGACTCTGCCCGGTCCGGCGGCGCAAGGCGAGCAGTTCGTCGACGAGCGGCCCGAATTCGAGGCGATTCACCGAAAGCACCGTCTCGACGACGTCGGGGCGGAAGGCGCCCACGCCGTGCGCGGCGCCGAGCATCGCCCCGCAGATCGCGGCGACGGTGTCGGTGTCGCCGCCCAGCCCGGCGGCCAGGCGCAGCGCCGCCGGCGGGTCGTCGCCCATGGCCTCGGCCAGCGCGAACGCCGCCACGACGGACTCCTGCGACGCGACCGACGTGCCGATCACCCGGGCGACCGCGTCGGCGACGGCGGCCGGCGCCATGCCGCGCACCCAGCCGCGGGCCCACTGGATCCGGGCGGCGATCTCCCCGCCGGGCGCCCAGTGCCCGCGTTCCCCGCCGACGACGGCCGCGCGCTCGCCGGCGTCGAGCGCTTCGGGCAGGCTCGCGCCCTCGACCCCGGCGGACACGGTGGCCGCGACCGCGGCGGCGGACGCGATGCCGAGGCTGGTGTTGTGCGTGACGCGCGCGGTCGCGGCGACGGCGTCGACCAGCGTGTGGAGGTCTTCGGAGGGGGTCGCGATGCCGACCGGCGTGACGCGCATGGCGGCGCCGTTGGTCGTCCCGGTGCGGCCGGCTTCTTCGGCCGGGACGCCGTCCTGGAGGCGCGCGAGGGCGCGTTTCGTCGAGGGACCGAGGAGGTCCGCGGAGCCGCGGCGGACCATGTCCGCCTCCCAGATCAGCAGGGCGTCGGCGAAGACGCGCGGCTCGACGGTGCCGCGGCCGTCGATGAGCAGCCGGGCCAGCAGGACGGCCTGCTCGGTGTCGTCGGTGACCGACCCGGCGGGCATCGATGGCGCGATCGGCTGTTCGGCGACGGCGCTGAGCAGGCCGGTGACCGGCCCGTAGGCGGCGGCGATGGCGGCGCGGGACATGGACTGCGTCGGCATGCCGAGCGCGTCGCCGACGGCGAGCCCGGTGAACGCGCCGAGCGCCCGGTCCCGCGCGTTCACCGGTGTCCGAAGGTGAGGTGGAACTGGAACCGGTCCGGGTCCAGCAGGCTGACGACCCGCTCGACGAGCCGGCCTTCGACGTCGACCGAAGTGCGTTCGGCGCGGAGGAAGAGCTCGCCGACGTCGCGGCCGAGGAGCTCGGCGTCGGCGGCGTCGAGGCGTTCGGTGCTGATCCACTGGTCGCCGCCGACGGAGATCCGCCCGGCGGCTTCGAGGGTCTTGGTGAGGGAGCCGTCCCGCAGGCCGGTCTCGGGGAGGTCGGCGAGCGGGCCGTCGGCGCAGACGGTGGCGGTCTCGAGCGAGACGCCGCGGTCGTGCTCCCGCCGCAGCCGCCGCACGGCGACGTAGGTCTTCTCGCCGAACTCTTCTTCGAGCGCCCGGTCTTCGACGGTCTCGATGCCGAGGAGCTGAGTGGTGACGGGCGCCCCGGCGTCGGCGAGGGCGCGGGCCCAGCCGAGCCGCTGGTCGAGCTGGACGCCGTCGAAGGTGACGAACGACCCGACGCCGGCCTGGGTGGAGATCAGCTCGAGCTGCTGGAGCTCGGAGAGGGCGCTGCGGACGGTCCCGCGGCTGACCTGGTACTGCTCGGCCAGCTGGTTCTCGCCCGGGAGACGCTCACCGTGGGCGAGCCGACCCGAGCGGATCAGGTCGGAGAGGTCGCCGACGAGCTGCTGCCGCTTGCTGTACATGTACACACCTGTACACGCTGCGTTCGTGCTGGTCAAGCGGCGACGAGCTGCTTGACGTCGGCTTCGGCTTCCCAGGCCACCATCTCGCCGGCTTCCTTGGCAGCCGCGCCGGCGATCAGCATGATCACCGCGAACGAGCCGACGAAGATGACCGTGCTCAGCCACACCATGGTCGCGATGGGCAGCGTGAAGGCGCCGATCACGCGGGCGGCGCTCTCGACCACGAACCCGACACCCCAGATGAAGCTGCTGCGGCGCAGCACGGTGGCGAACCTTCCGTTGTTCCGCAGGCGGTCCCACGCGGCTTCGTGGTCGGCCTTGCCGTGCGTGAGGAACGGGCGCAGGGCCTTCGTCATGATCGGCTGCGCGGTGAACGCGGAGATCAGGATGACGACCCCGGTGATCCCGCTCCCGATCGAGTCCTTGGCGATCATCATGCGGGCGTCCCCGGAGACGAAGGTCAGCAGCATCCCGACGACGTTGGTCACGAGGACGACGAGCGCGAGTCCGTTGAGGGTGCGGTGCTTGGCGAACTGGAACAGCGTCCGGGCGAGCGGGAAGACCCCGGAGAGGGCGAGCGCGGTGAAGTCGCTCGCGCCGAGCGAGTGGAGTCCGTAGTAGACGCCGAGCGGGACGGCGATCTCCACGCCGAGCGTCTGGATCAGGGAACCGAGGCCGTTGTTGTTCGTCATGCTGAAAGCTTGTCGCGGCGCGGGGTTTCACAGAGATGCGATTCGCCACGACTTGGCCCTGACAACTGTCACGGCCTCAGTGCGGCGAACTCCGCGAGATCGGTGGCGTCGGCCCAGAGCTGTTCGAACCGGCTCTGGTGGAAGCTCACCAGCTTGGGTGCGTCTTCGCGGATGCCACCCAACTGGTTGTCGGTCGATCCGGAGAACGCCATGTACATCACGTCGTCATCGACGATGCAGACGCTCATCGGCTCCACCGGCTGGCACCGTGTGTCGATCACGCGAACGTGGTAGCGCGGGTGCTTGGCCACCTGATCGGCCTGCTCTGCGCACCAGTCGGCGATGGCGTCGTTCGACACCCCGATGAGTCGTCGCACGGTGCCCTTCTTCCGGGCGAAAGCGAGAATCTCCTGAAAATAGGCTGCAGACTCCCGGCTGGTGAGCCGGCTCGGCGGCACCGTACGGAAATAGGTGGCCCGTACTTCCCTTTCCGCACGCTGGACTGCGTTCTTCAGCGAACGGTAGAACTCTTCATCGGTGGCCAGGAAGATCTCGGTGTGGCCGATCTGCCCGACCGCGAGCCGGGTGTCGCGGACCTGACGCAGCAGGAAGAAAAGCGCCGCGAACATCGCGGATGTGAGCCCCTTGTCGAGAACCGGGAAAATGTCCTTCAAGGCGGCGAGCAGAACGCACGCCGCCAAGAAGATCGTGAGCACGGTCTCCTCGATCTTGTCGGTTCCGACGCGAAACGAGGCCATGGCTTTCCTCCGGCTTGGGCGAACGGCTGAGGTCGCAGCCCGAAGTCCGGGAAATGGGGTGTTCTGTTACGACGGGTGCCGGGCCGACACCGAATCGTGCTCAGTCGCCGGAGTGCGTGTCTTCCGCCTCGGGGACGTCGTCCGGCGCGGTCAGGCGCCACGATCGGGGGATGACAGTTGTCACGACCTCACGTTCGGCACGGCCCCGTCGTCGTACGGGTATGGCGACTTTCCTGCGCATCACGATCGGCCTGCAGACCTTGGCCGTGTTCCTCGCACCGGTCACCGCCGGCCTGCTGTTGACCACGCCGAACGGGCATTCGCTGCACAGCGCTTCGGCGTACACGATCTTCGTCGTGGCGGTGGTGCACGTGGTGGCCGCGGTCCTGGCGTGGCGGCCGGGCGGTGGCCCACCCCGGCCGATCGTCTCCGCGACCGTGTTCCTCGGGCTGGTGCTGGCGCAGGTGGCGCTGGGCATCGCGCACGTGACGGTCGTGCACGTCCCGCTGGGGGTGCTGCTGTTCGGCTTCAGTCTTCTGCAGCTCAGCCGCCGGAGTGCATGTCTTCCGCCTCCGGAACGCAGTCGTCGTCCGGGTCGTTCAGCCAGCCGTGCGGCAGCGTGACCTTGCCCGGTGAGCCCTGACGTCCGCGTGGGCCGTCGGCGTTGTCGGGGAACGGGGCGTCGTGGTCGAGGCGGCCGATCAGGTCGTCGAGTTCGGTCAGGCTGGACACCATCGCGAAGCCGCGGCGCAGCTCGGAGCCGACCGGGAAGTTCATGAAGTACCAGGCCATGTGCTTGCGCAGGTCGCGCAGGGCCTTGGTGGCGCCGTCGTGCTCGATGAGCAGCTCGGCGTGCCGGCGCAGGACGCGCGACACCTCGCCCAGGTTCGGCGGCGTGGGCAGCTCGCGTCCGGCGAAGGCGGCTTCGAGCTCGCCGAACAGCCACGGCCGCCCGAGGCAGCCGCGGCCGACGACGACGCCGTCGCAGCCGGTCTCGTCGACCATGCGCAGCGCGTCGGCGGCGCTGAAGATGTCGCCGTTGCCGAGCACCGGGATGCTGGTGACGGCTTCCTTCAGCTCTGCGATCTTGGTCCAGTCGGCCTGGCCGGAGTAGCGCTGGGCGGCGGTGCGCGCGTGCAGGCTGACGGCGGCCGCGCCCTCGGCTTCGGCGATGCGGCCGGCGTCGAGGAACGTGCGGTGGTCGTCGTCGATGCCGATGCGGAACTTGACCGTGAACGGCACGTCCCCCGCCGCGCGAGCCGACTCCCGGACGATCGCTTCGAACAGCTTCCGCTTGTACGGCAGCGCCGCCCCGCCGCCCTTGCGAGTCACCTTCGCGACGGGACAACCGAAGTTGGAGTCGACGTGGTCCGCGAGCCCCTCGCCGACGATGATCCGCACGGCTTCGGCCATGGTCTTCGGGTCGACGCCGTAGAGCTGCATGGACCGGGGCTTTTCGTCGGCGCCGAAGGTCATCATGTGCATGGTGCCGGGGTGCCGTTCGACGACGGCGCGGGCGGTGATCATTTCGCACACGTAGATGCCGGCGCCGTACTCGGCGCACAGCTGCCGGAAGGCGACGTTGGTGATGCCGGCCATCGGAGCGAGCACGACGGGAGGATCGACCTGGTAGGGGCCGATCTTCAGGGCGGGCTTGCTCAGGGTGGCGGTCACGTCCTCCATTGTCGCTTGTGGTGTCGATCACGTCGACCAGGGGCGGTCAAGCGACGAGGTCGTCCCAGCGGACCAGGATCGCCGTGGCCAGGAGGCCGGCCACGATGATCTTGACCAGGATCAGCCCGGTGCTCGCCCCGGTCGTCGACGTGAAGTCCAGCAGCACGCTCGCCACGAATGCCGCCGCGAGCACCTGCGCGCCCCACCGACGGCGGAAGCCGAGCGCGACGACCGCCACCAGCTGGATCGCCGTCGCGAACACCGAGAGGACGAACCACGGCGACGGCTCGCCGCCGTGGGTGAGGCCGCCCGCCAGCACCCTGATCGCGGCGATCAGGAGCACCAGCGTGCCCAGGCCGAAGACGACCAGCATCACCGGCAGGAAGATCCGGCCGGCGCCGACGGGCGTGGCGCGTTCGGGAACACGGCGACGGGGCACGGCGAGCCTCCGCTCGACTCGGGAACCCCCACCGTGCCCGACCGCGCGGCGGACCTCCACCGTGCTTTTGCCGCCGCCGGTTGCCCGTAGGGTTCGGGCATGACCGACAAGCCCCTGCGCTGGGGAATCATGGGGACCGGCGGCATCGCCGGCGCCTTCGCGGAAGACCTCAAGCTCACCGACTCCGGCGTTGTCGCCGCGGTCGGGTCGCGCACGGCCGAGAGTGCCGACGCCTTCGCCGAGCAGCGGGGCATCCCCACCCGGCACGGCAGCTACGAAGCCCTCGCGAACGACCCCGACGTCGACATCGTCTACGTCGCCACCCCGCACCCCCTGCACCACGGCAACGCGCGGCTCGCGCTCGAGGCCGGCAAGCCCGTGCTGGTCGAGAAGCCGTTCACGATGAACGCCGAAGAGGCGCGTGACCTGGTCGCGCTCGCCCGTGAACGCGATCTCTTCCTCATGGAAGCCATGTGGACGCGCTTCCTGCCGCACATCCGGCACGTCCGCGAGCTGCTGCCGAGCCTCGGCGACGTCGTCACCGTCACCGCCGACCACGGCCAGTGGTTCGCCGAAGATCCCGCCTTCCGGCTGTTCGCCCCCGAGCTCGGCGGTGGCGCCCTGCTCGACCTGGGCATCTACCCGGTTTCGTTCGCGTCGATGGTCCTCGGCACGCCCGACCGCGTCGTCGCCATGGTGACCCCGGCGTTCACCGGCGTCGACGCTCAGACGTCGATGCTGTTCGGCTACGCGAGCGGGGCGCAGGCCGTGCTGAGCTGCACGTTGAGCGCGGTTTCGCCGACCACGGCCTCGATCGTCGGCACCGCTGGACGCATCGAGATCGACGGCCCGTTCTACGCGCCCGCGTCCTTCACGCTCATCCCGCGCGAAGGCGAGCGAAGCCGCTTCGAGTACCTCGACGAGGGCCGTGGCCTGCGGCACCAGGCCGACGAAGTGGCGCGGCTGCTGGCCGCCGGCGAGACGGAGAGCGCGCTCATGCCGCTCGACGAAACCGTCTCGATCATGACGACCATGGACCGGGTACTCAGCACGGTTGAGTAGTGCTACGGATCCGCCGGAGGCCCCTTGTGGGTGACTCTGTCCGGTATGACCACCGAGGCAGATGTGCTCCTCCGGCTCGCCGGCGAGATCGACGACCTGGGGCGTCGTCTCGCCGTGGTGGGCTCCGAACTCCGGTCCGTGCGCGCCGAACAGCCGAAACCGGCTGAGCAGCCCCAGCAGGCTGAGCAGCCCCAACCCCAGCCGCACCAGACGCCGCCGCAGCCACCGCAAGCGCAGCAGCAGCCCTGGCCCCAGCCGCCGCAGCAGCAGATGCCGCCGCCGTGGCCGCACAACCCCTGGCAGCCGCCCCAGCAGCACTACGTCCCGCCGCCCTCGCCTTACCTGCCCGCCCCGCCGCGTCAGACGCTCGGCGAAAAGCTCGGCAAGGAGGGCGCGGGCAGCCGGGTCCTGGCCTGGGTCGGCGGGGCCGTGACGCTGCTCGGCGTCGTCCTGCTGCTGGTGCTGGCCGTCCAGCGGGGCTGGCTCGGGCCGCTGCCGCGCGTGCTCGTCGGCGCCGCCTTCGGGCTCGCGCTGACCGGTGCCGGCGTCTGGCTGCACCGCAAGCCCGCCGGCCGCACCGGGGCGTTCGCCCTCGCGTGGACCGGCATCGCGACGCTCTACCTGGACGCCGTCGCCGCGACGTCGCTCTACGACTTCCTGCCGGTGCTCGCCGGGCTCGCCGCGGGCCTGGCGATCGCCGTCGGCGGGCTGCTCGTGGCGCTGCGCTGGGAGTCGCCGCTGCTGGCTTCCGTCGTCGTCGTGGGCTGCGTGGTGTGCGCGCCGATGATCACCCGCGGGTTCACCGCCGAGCTCGTCGCCTTCCTGCTGATGGTCCAGCTCGCGACGGCGCCGGTGCAGCTGCGCCGCGACTGGTCGTCGCTGACGCTCGCCGCCGGCGTGCCGCCGCTGTTCGCCTCCGTCATCAGCACCGCGGTGGCGCACGACAGCCGGGCTAACACCGCCGCGGCGCTCGGCGCGGGTGCCGTCGGTGTCGTGCTCGCGCTGATCGTGCTGCGCCGCCGCGAAAACGACCCCGCCGCGCTGTCCGTGCTGGCGACGGCGGTCGTGCCGACGCTGGTCGCGGCCCTGCTCCTGCCCAAGGTCCAGGCCGTGCCCGTCGCGGCCGGCGCCGGCGTCGTCCTCCTGGCCGTCTGGGCGACGCGCCGCTGGTGGCCGGGGCTCGCCGGGCAGCTGGCCGGGCTCGCCGGGCTGCTGGCGATCCTGCAGGCGACCGTCACGCAGTTCGACGGCGCGGCCCGCGCGGCGGTGCTGCTCGGCGAGGCGCTGCTGCTCGTGGTGGCCGCGGTCGGCGGGCGCAACAAGTTCGCGCTCGGGGCCGCGCTCGGCTTCGCGACGATCGGCGGCCTGATCGGCGTGTTCTTCGACGTCACGCCCGCTTTGCTGATGGTGCACCGGATCCGGCCGGCCGGCGACGTCGCCGGCGCGCTCGCGGTCGCCTTGCTGCTCCTCGCGGTTTCGGTGGCGCTGCCGTGGGCGGCGGTGCGGCTGGCGGTCTTCCGCGGGCCGGCCGACGACCTGCCGATCTGGCTCGTCGCCGGGGTTTCCGCGCTCTACGGCGCCGCCGGGGTCGTGCTGTGCGGGTCGCTGCTGGCCGTCCCCGGCCGCACCGGCTTCCTCCTCGGCCACGCGCTGATCACGGTGTCCTGGACGATCGCGGCGCTCGTGCTGCTGCTGCGCGGGATCGGCGTCGTCGGGCTGCGCGTGAGCGGGCTGGTCCTGGTCGGCGCCGCGGTGCTCAAGCTGGTGCTGTTCGACCTGGCGGCGCTGGACGGCCTGGCGCGGGTCGGTGCGTTCCTCGGCGCGGGGCTGGTCCTGCTCGCGGCCGGGACGCGGTACGCCCGGCTCGTCGCTTCCCGCTGACGCCGGAGAATTGTCGGTGCCCTGTGGTTACCTGGATCACAAGACCGACGACCAGGGGTAAGTCCGGACCGTCCTACGCCGCCATCGGGTTCGAGACGCCGGCTACTCCGACCGCATCCGCGTGGTGCCCGAGCGTTCCTGGGGGTTCCGAGTTCAGTCCACTGTAGACAATTCGACGCGCATGACGACGCGCCGCGGAGTGGGATGGCTGACCTCCTCGAAGCCCGCGTCGGCGAACACCTGGCGCGCGCCCACGTGCAGCTCGCCCCACGTGATCTCCTTGCCCGGCTGGGTGATCATCGGATACGCCTCGAGCGCGCGGGCCCCGCGTTCGCGGGCGAAGCCGATCGTGGCGCGGGCGAGCGGGTAGGTGAGGCCGCGGCCGCGGAAGCCCTTGCGGACGGCGAAGCAGGTCACCGCCCAGACGCCGTCGTCGTCCTTGTCCTCGCCGCGGCCGGTCCACGGGACGCGCGTGCCGCGCAGCTTGGGGTAGGCGGTCCGCGGCTCGACGGCGACCCAGCCGGCCGGTTCGCCGCCGACGTAGGCCACGAGCCCGCTCGTGGGGGCGCCCGGCTCGCCGCAGGCGGTCTGGGTCCGCAGCATGGCGGTGCGCTGCTCCTGCGTGGAGTCGCGCCAGATCCAGCCGGCGACCTTGAACCGCTGGCACTGGCAGCGGCCCGGGTAGTCGGCGGTCCCGAAGACCGCGGCGACGTCGTCCCACGAGGCCTCGTTGGCGGGGACGACGGTGACGTCTTCGGCCGCCGTCACGCCGGCGCGTCCTCGCCCACCAGGCCGTCCACGGCTTCGCGGAGCAGGTCGGCGTGGCCGGTGTGGCGCGCGTACTCCTCGATCATGTCCGCGATGATCCGCCGCAGGTTGGGGGTTCGCCCGTCGGGCCAGGTGAAGCTGCCCGGCCGGCCGGCGTCACCCTCGGCCAGGGCGGCGGCGACCATCGCGCGTGACCGGGCGACCGCGGAATCCCAGAGGGCGTACAGCTCGGCCGGGCGGTCGCCGGCCGCCGTCTCCCACTCCGAGCCGGGTTCGGCGGCATCCCACGGCGGTCCGATCGGCTCGCCGCGCAGCTTGACGGCGAACCAGTCGGCCTCGACGAAGGCGAGGTGCTTGAGCAGGCCGCCCAGCGTCATCGTGCTCGCCGCCGTCGTGGCGCGGAGCTGATCGGCGTCCAGGCCCCCGCACTTCCAGGCGAAGGTGCGCCGGATGCGGTCGAGCGAGCTGAGCAGGGTCGCGATCTCGTCGCCGTCCACCACGAACGGCGCGTAGGAGTCGGTCATGGCCGCGGAGCCTAGGATCCATTCCGGACGATCCACTTCCGGAATCGAGGATTCCCATGGCGGACGACACGAGCCCGACGGCGCGGGCCTTGCGCACCCTCGAGCTCCTCCAAGCAGGTCCGGGCATCACGGCCGACCGGCTCGCCGGCAAGCTCGGCGTTTCCGAACGCGCCGCCCGGCGCTACGTCGGCATCCTGCGCGAGGCCGGCATCCCGGTCGTCTCCGTCCGCGGGCCCTACGGCGGCTACCGGGTCGGGCGCGGCCTGCGGCTGCCCCCGCTGACGTTCAGCCCCGCCGAGGCCCTCGGCCTGGTCATGGCCGTGCTCGACGGCCACCACGACGCCGGCGATCCCGCCACGCTGGTCGGCGGCGCGCTCGGCAAGATCGTGCAGGCCCTCCCCGAGCCGGTCGCCGCGCAGGCCGAGGCCGTCCGGCGGACCGCCGCGCCCGCGCCGGACGCCGCCGCCGCGCGGCCCGACCCCGACACCACCGCCGCCCTCGTGCACGCCTGCGCCGAGCACCGGCGCATCCGGCTCGGCTATCGCTCGGAGGCCGGCGGCGAGTGGACCGGCGACGTCGACCCGTGGGCCGTCGTCGTCCGCCACGGCCGCTGGTACCTGCTGTGCCGCAAGCATCCGAAGGGCGTGCGCCGGGCGTACCGGATCGACCGGGTCCGCGGCGTCGACATCCTGGACGACACCTTCGAGCCACCGCGGGACCTCGACCCGGTCGCCGTGGTCGAGGACCACCTCGCCGTCGGCTGGGAGTACGACGTCGAGGTCGTCATCGACGCGCCCCTCGAGCGGGTGGGCCCGTGCCTGCCGCGCGCCGTCGGGCGGCTCGAGCGCGTCGACGACGAGACGACCCGCTTGACCGGCAGCACCAGCAATCCCGCGTGGTACGCCGAGCAGCTCGCCCGGATCCCGGCGCCCTTCCGGATCGTGCGGTGTCCCGAAGTGCGGCAGGCCGCCCGCGCTCTCGGGCAGCGACTGCTGGCCGCCACCGAAAGTCCGCACTCCTGAGCGGAACGCAACCTTCGTTTCCCAGCGGGTGGACGCCAGAGAGTCCAAGTATCGTTTTTCCGTGGCGGAACACACCGGCGAGACCCGCAACGAGCAGCTGACCCGCAACGTCGGCGAGCTGCTGCAGGAGCTGCGCGTCGCCCAGGCCGGCGTGCAGATCCTCTTCGGCTTCCTGCTTTCGGTCGTGTTCACCGACCGGTTCCACGACGCCAGCGGGTTCGAGAAGTCGCTGCACCTGTCCGCGGTGGCGCTCGCGGTGGCGGCGACGGCGCTGCTGACCGCGCCCGCGGCGTGGCACCGGCTGCTGTTCCGCACGGGCAGCCGGGAGCGGATCCTGACCGTCGGCAACAAGCTGGTGCTGGTCGGCCTGGTCTGCTTGGCCCTGGCGATCACGTCGACGGTCGCGCTGATCGCGAAGGTGGTCTACGGCGAGATCGCCATGATCGTCATGGCCGTGTTGTGCGTGCTGCTCTTCGGGATCCTCTGGTTCGTCATGCCGCTGCGGCTGAACCCGGAGAACGGCGATCAGCCGACGGGACCGCCCAAGTAGAGCGTGTCCTCCTGGACGAAGCAGAGCGGGTTGCCGAACGGGTCGTCCGCGTAGAAGGACCGTTCGCCCCAGAACTGGGTTTCGATCGTTTCGTCCATCCAGCGCGGCCCGGCGGCACGCACCCGCTGGAACGTCTCGTCGACGTCGTCGACCGCGAGGTAGACGATCCGCGGGTCCCGCTGCGGCCGCGGTTCGCGGTGTTCGAGCGGCGCCTCGACGCAGGCGAGCACCACTGCGCCGCAGGTGAAGTAGTGCCGGTTGACCGCGATCCGCTCGCCGGGGTGGCCGAGGACCTGGCGGTAGAACGCGTCCGCGATTTCGATGTCGTCGACGGGCTGGATCAGCCGGAAGACCCGCGGTCCACTCATGCGGGCACAGTACCGCTGTTCATTTCGAGTTCGTCGGCAGTTGCCGGGGCGGTCGGGCGGCGCCCGTAGCTTCCGGCGCGTGACTGACACCTCTCGCCGGACCTTCCTCCTGGGCGCGGGCGCCGCCGCCGCGGCGACCCTGCCGGCCGTCGCCCTCGGCGCGCCCGCCAACGCCGCCGAAGCGCCGGGCTACCACCGCCCCGACGCCGAAGATCCGCGCTTCACGCTCGTGGTCATGCCGGACACGCAATACCTGTTCGACGAGGACCGCGGCGACGCGGCCCCGCTGGACGCCTCGCTGCGCTACGTCCTCGACGAGTCGGACGACAACGTTGTCTTCCTCGCCCACCTCGGAGATCTGACGCAGAACGGCCGCGTGGACGAGTTCTCGCGCATCAGCAAGTCGTTCCAGGCCCTCGACCGCCGCCGGTTCCCGTACAGCACCCTCGCCGGCAACCACGACATCGACGGCTCGAAGGACGACCAGCGCGGCCCGTCGCCGTACCTCGACGCTTTCGGCCCGCGGCGCCAGCGCAACTCGCCGACGTTCAAGGGCGCGTCCAAGGACGGCTACAACACTTACCACGTCTTCCGCGGCGGTGGCCGCGAGTGGCTGTTGCTCGCCCTGGACTGGCGGCCCTGGTCTGGGCCGACGACGACCACCAGGCCCAGTTCTCGACGTTCGGCGAGCTCGTCTGGAAGGAGCTGGTCGACGGCAACGACCAGATCTTCCTGACGCTCAACGGCCACTACTGGCCGACCGGGCGCACGGTCCGCAAGAACGCCGCCGGCCACGACGTCCCCGTCCACCTCGCGAACTACCAGGACTGCTACTACGGCGGCAGCGCGATGGTCCGGCTCTACCAGTTCGACCTCGCGCGCGGCGTCGTCGACGTCCGGACGTTCTCGCCGCGGCAGCCGTCGCGGGGCAGCCTGCGGTTCGACGGCGGGCGCGACCCGAGCCGCGGCGCGTACCTGCGCACGGTCGACCAGGCGCCGATAAACAAGCTGAAGTTCGAGCGCGGCTACACCGTCGAGGCGTTCTTCTGGCTGCCGGACAACTTCAAGGACGGCCACCACGGCTGGTGCGGCCTGTTCGCCCGGCAGGGCAGCGGCGCCGCCGCGGGCAAGACCGGCGACGACCCGAAAGAGTCGGCCGCCACACTGTCCCTTTCGGACGGTGGGGAACTGCAGTGGGCGGTGTTCCCGCTGAACCAGGACCGGATCTCGACGAACTGGGGCCACGAGCTGCCGGTCGAGAAGTGGTGGCACGTCGCGGTGGTCAACGACGGCCGGCGCACGACGGTGTACGTCGACGGCTGCCCGGTGGTGCGGAACCCGGCCACGCCGGCGGTCGGGCTCGCGAACCCGGGCGGCTCGTGGCTGGTCGGCGCGTCGTCTTACGACGGGAAGGTCGACCGCAGCTTCGCCGGGCTGCTGGGTGACGTGCGCGTGGTGGACCGGCCGCTGAGCACGCGGGAATTCATGCTCGGATAGGGGTCTTGACAGCGGGTGGACAATAAAAAATCGACGTGCCGTCCGAGACAAACAGGAAGACCCATCGAATGTAGCTTCAGTCTAGCCGCTGTGAGGGGAATTTGTCAAACCAGGGGTACGACGAGGAATTGCGAGCCGAGCGCGCGTACATCAGCGAGCTGTACGCGCGTCTCGACCGCGAACGTGACGAGGCGCGCGCCCGCTACCGCTCCGCACTCGGGGAACCGGGGACCACGCTGGTGGAGCGGGACGCGGACGTGCGCATCCGGGCCCGGGAGACGGTCCGGTTGAACGTCGCCGACAACGGGCTGTGCTTCGGCCGCTTGGACGCCCTTTCGGGCGAAACGGAGTACATCGGCCGGATCGGTCTCTTCGACGGCGAAAACGACTACGAGCCCCTTCTGCTGGATTGGCGGGCGCCGGCGGCGCGGCCGTTCTACGTCGCCACCGCGGCGACGCCGGAAAACATGCGCCGCCGCCGTCAGTTCCACACGCTGGGGCGAAAGGTCGTCGATTTCACCGACGAAATCCTCGGCCGTCCCGGTGCCGGCGAACGCGGGGACGCGGCGCTGCTCGCGGCCGTCAACGCACCGCGTGGCGACGGCATGCGGGACATCGTCGCGACGATCCAGGCCGAGCAGGACGAGATCATCCGGCTCGGCCATTCCGGGGTGCTGGTCGTCGAGGGCGGGCCGGGCACCGGGAAGACCGCCGTCGCGCTGCACCGCGTCGCGTACCTCCTCTACACGCAGCGCGAACGGATGTCGCGCAGCGGCGTGCTGGTGGTCGGCCCGAGCCCGCTGTTCCTCGAGCACATCGGCCGCGTGCTGCCCTCGCTCGGCGAGTCGGACGTCGTCTTCCTGACCACCGGCGGCCTCGTCCCCGGCCTGCGGGTCACCGCCGAAGACGAGCCGGCGGTGGCGAAGCTCAAGGGATCGCTGAAGATCCTCGACGTGCTGACCGCGGCGGTCGCCGACCGGCAGCAGGTGCCCGAGGAACCGGTGCCGGTCGAGCTGGCCGACGTCACCGTGGCGCTCGACGCCGGCATCGTGGACGAGGCCCGGCTCGAAGCCCGCCGGTCCGGGCTGCCGCACAACGAGGCCCGCGCGGTCTTCCGCGAGCAGGTCGTGGCGATCCTGGCCGAGCGGGCCGTGGCGGAGATCGGCGAGGGCTGGCTGACCCGGGAGGACCGCGGGGCGTGGGCCGACCTGCGCACCGACGTCCTCGACGAGCTGGCCGAACACGAAGATCTCGACACCGCGCTCGCCGCTTTGTGGCCGGAGCTGACGCCGGAGACGCTGCTGGCTCCGTTGTACATGTCACCCCGCCGGCTCGAGGCCGCCGGCGCCGATCCGGCGCTGTTCCGCGCGGACGGCGCGGCCTGGACGGTGTCGGACGTGCCGCTGCTCGACGAGCTGGCCGGCCTGCTCGGCCGGGACGACTCCGCCGAACGGGCCGCGGCCCGCCGTCAGGCGGAGGAGGACGCGGAGTACGCCGAAGGCGTCATGGACCTCATCAAGCTGGACCGCGAGGAACAGGACGAGGACCTCGGCCTGGTCGCCACCGACCTGCTCTACGCCGAGGACCTGGCCGGCCGGTTCGCCGAGCGCGACACCCGCGACCTCGCCGAGCGTGCGGCCGAGGACCGCGACTGGACGTACGGGCACGTCGTCGTCGACGAGGCGCAGGAACTGTCCGAAATGGACTGGCAGGCGCTGATGCGGCGGTGTCCGAGCCGCTCGTTCACGATCGTCGGCGACCTGGCGCAACGCCGCAGCGCGGCCGGGGCGACGGCGTGGGGATCGGTGCTGGCGCCGTACGTCGCCGACCGGTGGGTGTACCGGGAGCTGACCGTGAACTACCGGACCCCGGCGGAGATCATGACCGTCGCCGGCGCGCTGCTCGCGGAGTTCGCGCCGGCCGCGCGGCCGCCGGAATCCGTGCGCGCGTGCGGGATCCGGCCGTGGTCCCGGCACGTCGCGGACGGCGATCTGCCGGCCGCCATCGACGATTTCGCCCGGGACGAGGCCGGCCGCGAAGGCACCAGCGTCGTCATCGGCCCGCCCGGCGTGCCGGGCACGGTGCCGGCGTCGGCGACCAAGGGCCTGGAGTTCGACGCCGTTCTCGTCGTCGAACCCGGGCGCATCCTGGCCGACGGCGCCCGCGGCGCGGCCGAGCTGTACGTCGCGCTCACCCGCGCCACGCAGCGCCTCGGGGTGCTGCACCGGGATCCGCTCCCGGCGGCGCTGGCCGGGCTCGCCGAAGCGGGCGTGCCCGCGCGGGCCGGCCATCGGCGGTTCCTGTAGCGGCTCGTGAGTGAGAAACAGTGTTCTAACGCTGTTTCTCACTCACGACGGGCTACGCCGTGAGCCGGCCCCAGGCGTAGTTCTGCTTGGCCAGCTTGAGGTAGACGAACAGCTCGGTCCCGGACACGCCGTCGATCTTGCGGATCTCCTCGCCCAGCACTTCGAGCATGTGGTCGTCGTCCCGGCAGACGAGTTCGGCCAGCAGGTCGTAGCGCCCGGCGCACAACACGACGTAGTGCACGTTCGGCAGTTCGGACAGCTTGTCGGCGACCGCGCGCGGATCAGCGCCGTCGACGCTGATCCCGACCATCGCCTGCCTCGTGAGATCGACGTTGGCCGGGTCGGTCACCGCGACGATCTGCATGAGGTCGTCGCGCAGGAGCCGTTGCACCCGCTGGCGGACGGCTCCTTCGGAAAGCCCGACCGCCTTGGCGAGCGCGGTGAACGAGGCCCGGCCGTCTTGTTGCAGCAGGGCGATCAGCGATCTGTCCGTGTTGTCCAGTCCGCGCGCACGTGAATCTTCACCCATGCCGTCCCTCCCTGTGTTTCGGCATGTGATTTGTCAAGTGCGCAGCGTATCGAGACCTGACCAGAAAGCGAGACCCCTGCGTCAGCTTCACGTGATCCGGCGCCAGGATCGTGATTTGCCGAGGAATCGGTGGCTGTGGAGGAAATTCACGAGTCATTCCGAGGCGGTTTCCGGCCCCTGCTCATAGCCGATCTAGAACCAGGTGTCCAGGGCGACCTCGAGCGGGCCTTCGCCGGCCCAGGCGATGATGCCGTCGGGCCGGAGTAACAGCGGACCGGTGTTCGTCACAGGGACGACGTCGACGCGCGGATCGGCCCGGTGCTCCGCCGTCAGCAGGAGGCCGCGGCCGGTGCGAGTGTGTTCGTGCAGCCGGGACGTGCGGCCGGTGCCGTCGACGAGTTCGAGGTCCGGACAGTGCTCGCCGGCCGGTGCCGGTGCAGCGTAAGGGAATTCGTAGCGCTCACGGACGCCGGACAGGAGGTCCGCGAAGTACCGGTTCGCCTCCGGGAGGTCCAGCACTTCGCCGACGATCTCCCGCAGCGCGTCGACGTGCGGGCCGGGCGCCAGCAACGCCGACTGTGCGCGCGTGTTGCGCAGCACCGCTTCGCCGGCTGGGTGCCTTTCGCGCGTGTACGTGTCGAGGAACGCTTCGGGCTTGTCGCCGCGGAGGACGGCGCCGAGCTTCCAGCCGAGGTTCGCCGCGTCGGGAATGCCGAGGTTGAGGCCCTGACCGCCGCTCGGCGAGTGTACGTGCGCGGCGTCGCCGGCGAGGAAGACGCGGCCGCGGCGGTAGTCGGCGGCCTGCCTGGCCTGGTCGCCGAACCGCCGTTCCTCCCGGAACTCCTCGACGACGACGTCCGCGCCGGTGATCCGCCGGATGCTCGCGGCGAACTCGGCCGCGGTGACCGGCTCCGGGCCCGCCGCGGGTTCGGTGATCCCGACCATGCTGCCGCCGTGGAGGAACGTGCCGCCGGGGTACCGTCCGGCCGGCGGGACGTCCCCGGCGAACCGTGCCTGCCCGGCGATCGTGCGCAGCAGCGCGGGCGTGCCGGGGAAGGCGAAGCCGGCCAGCCTGCGGACGGTGCTGTGGCCACCGTCGCAGCCGACCACGTACCGGGCACGCCAGGTCTTGCCGGCGGTTATCGTGACACCGTCCACATCGGATTCCAGCGCGGTGACTTCCTGCCCCCGCAGCACTTGGATGCCCGCGGCGTGCTTCGCGAGGACGCGTTCCAGCTCGGGTTGCCAGATGTTGGTCCGCGGTCTCCCGGTGTCCGGGGTGATCTTGAAGATGTTCGCGAAGTGGCCTCGGGTGCTGCCGTGGTCGCGGGCGAGGTCTTTCGTGCCTTCGACGTCGGCCTCGGCGAGCTGGTCGCCGAGGCCGCGCCGCCGGAGCGCTTCGGTCGCCAGCGCGCCCAGACCGCGTGACTTCGGTTCTTCGGAAGGGGTTTCCAGCCGCTCCAGGACCAGGGGCTCGGCGCCCGCCAGCTTGAGCTCCGCCGCGAGGAACAGGCCCACCGGGCCCGCGCCCACGACGATCACGTCGGCATCCATGTCTTCTCCTTAACTTGTTAAGGGTGATAGTGTCCTTAACTAGTTAAGGCGTCAAGGAGGACCATGCCGCTGGAAGTCGGCGACGCGGTGCGCGTCGCGCTGAAACTGCTGGAAGACGAGGGTCTCGACAAGCTCACCGTGCGGCGGCTGGCCACCGAGCTGGGCGTCAAGGCACCCGCGTTGTACTGGCACTTCCGGAGCAAGCGCGCCCTGCTCGACCACATGACGGACGCGATCGTCGCGCCGGTCGTCGCCGGGCTGCCGTCCGGTGGGCCGTGGCTCGCCTGGCTCGAAGACGCGGGCTTCGCGCTGCACACGGCGTTGCTCGCGCACCGCGACGGCGCCCGCGTCGCGCTGGGCGCCGACCTCACCGTGGCCCGCGCGCTCGGCGACCTCGCCGAGCGCGCGGTCGGGGTGCTGCACGACGCGGGCTTCCCGCTCGGCGAGGCCACCCGCGCGGCCGGGGTGCTGGTGCACTTCGTGCTCGGCCGGGCCGTCGAGGCGCAGACGCGGCTGCCCCCTTCAGAAGAGGCGGCGGTGATCGCGGCCGAGACCTTCCCGTTCCCGCTGATGGCCCGTGGCCTGCGCGAACGTGCCGGCTCGACGGTCGAGGACGACTTCCGGTACGCGCTGGGCGTGCTGCTCGCCGGGCTCGAAGCGGTTAGCCGAGGTCGCGGCGGCTGAGGTCCTCTTCGGTTTCGCGACGCACCAGCAGCGTCGCGACGCCGTCCTTGACGCCGACCAGCGGCGGCCGCCCGACCTGGTTGTAGTTCGACGCCAGCGAGTGGTGGTACGCGCCGGTGCACGGCACGGCCAGGAGGTCGCCGGCGTGCAGGTCGCCGGGCAGGTTGATGCCGTCGGCGAGGACATCGCCGGATTCGCAGTGCCGGCCGACGACGGTCATGGGGACGCGCTGCGCTTTCGATCGCCGCCCGACCAGGCGCGTCGTGTAGCGCGCGCCGTAGAGCGACGGCCGCGCGTTGTCGCTCATGCCGCCGTCGACCGCGACGAACGTGCGGCTGCCGCGCTTGACCGCGCACACGCGGTACACCGTGATCCCGGCCGGCCCGACGAGCGCCCGGCCCGGCTCGATCGTCAAGCGTGGCAAGGGAAAGTCGTGCGCCGCGCATTCATAGGCGAGCGCCACGCGCAGACGTCGCGAGTAGCCACCGAGGTCGAACGCGGGCTCGCCGCCGACGTACGGCACCGCGTGCCCGCCGCCGAGGTCGAGCTCCCGCAGCGTGACGCCGTGGGTGTCGCGGATCCGGACGAGCACCTCGGCCATCCGGCGCGCGGCGGCCTCGTAGCGGTCGACGCGGGAGACCTGGGAGCCGATGTGGCAGTGCAGACCGATGAGCCGCAACCCGGGTTGGTCTCGCACGGCCTTCACGGCCGCGTCGACGTTGTCCGGCACGCCCTCGAGCAGCGAAAAGCCGAACTTCTGGCCCTCGGTGCCGGTGCTGATGGCCGCGTGCGCGCCGGCCGCGACGCCCGGCGTCACGCGGATCATCACCTGCTGCGCGCCGTGGGCGAGCGCGCCGAGCTGCTCGATCTCGTCCAGCGAGTCGGCCACGATCCGGCGGACGCCGTACGCGAGTGCGGCCTTCAGGTCTTCGGGCGTCTTCGCGTTGCCGTGCAGCAACATGCGCTCCGCCGGGAAGCCGACTCCGCGGGCGACGGCGATCTCGCCCGCGGAGCAGGTGTCGAGCGACAACCCCTCTTCGGCGACCCAACGCAGCACCGACCGCGTACACAGCGCCTTGCTCGCGTACGCGATTTCGGCGTCCGGCAACGCGCGGCGGTACTCGCGCGCCGTGTCGCGGACCTGCTGTTCGTCGATGAGGTAGGACGGCGTCCCGAAGCGGGCGGCGAGGTGGCTGACCGGCGTGCCGGCGAAGAGGAGTTCGCCGTCTTCGCCGAGTCGGGTGCTTCGCGGCCAGACTCCTGGCTCGAGGTGGTCGGCGGCTTCGCAGCCGAGGCTGGGAAGAAGCTCGCTGAGCGTCACGGGTGCCTCCGGGCATCACGGCGGATCGGACCCCGTCAGGACACCGCTCTTCGTGCCTCCGGTGATCTCTCCTGAATGCCGTCCTGACGGGTTCCCGCCGGCCGCTGACGTCTTGTTAACGCGCGAGTAAGTTCGGCCACACCCCGGTTGAGCCGCGCAGTGTCATGCCGCTACTTTCTTCGCGCGCAGCGGCTCGCTCACCTCGTGGAGGTGCTGGAGCACGTAACCGTACGAGCGGGCCCAGCCGCACTGCGCGTAGGAAATCCCGTGCCGGTCGCAGAACTCCCGGACGATCACCTGCGCGTGCTTCAGGTTCGGCCGGGCCATGCTCGGGAACAGGTGGTGCTCGATCTGGTAGTTCAGCCCGCCGAGCGCGAAGTCGACGATCCGGCCGCCGCGGATGTTGCGCGACGTCAGTACCTGCTTGCGCAGGAAGTCGAGCTTGTGCCCGGCCGACAGCATCTCCATGCCCTTGTGGTTGGGCGCGAACGAGCAGCCCATGTACAGGCCCCACAGGAACTGGTGCACCACGATGAAGATGATCCCGGTCAGCGGCGACAGCACGATGAACACCGCGGCGAGGTACGCCACCAGGTGCGCGATCAGCAGCGCGGACTCCAGCTTGCGGCGGCGAAGATCCTTGCGCAGCACCGCTTTGACGCTCGAGACGTGCAGGTTCAGGCCTTCGAGCAGCAGCAGCGGGAAGAACAGGAACGCCTGGTACTTCGCCATCCAGCGCAGGAACCCGCGCTTCTGCGAGCTCTGCGCCTTGCTGAACGCGAGCGAGGAGATGTCGACGTCCGGGTCCTCGTCTTCGTTGTTGGGGTTGGCGTGGTGCCGCGCGTGCGTGGCGATCCACCAGCCGTAGCTCAGCCCGGTGAGTCCACCGTGGACGATCCCGGTGGCGTCGTTCGCCCGGCGGGTGCGGAAGATCTGCTTGTGCCCGGCGTCGTGGCCGATGAACGACAGCTGCGCGAACACCATCGCGAAGAACGCCGCGAGGAAGAGCTGCCACCACGAGTCGCCGAGGTAGGCGAACGCGACCCAGCCGCCGCCGAACGCGGCGAGGTTGAGCCCGATCCGGATCGAGTAGTACCGCCGTCGCCGCCGGAGGAGCCCGGCGTCCTTGATGAGCCGGGACAGCTCGGCGAAGTCACTGCCTTGCGAAGTTTCCGAAGCCTGGAGCGAAGTCATGGCCGCCGTTCTGGTCAGCTTGAATGCTTGTCCAGCAACGGCTTCCGGCTTGGCAAGCCGGACCCGATCCCGAAGAAGGGCTCTGGGGCCTGGCCACGGGTTTGCTCCGCGGCATGCCTACAGCGTCCCATTTCGGACGGCCGATGACAATCGCCCGCGGGCCGCCGATGAGGTGTACAGTCAGCCACATCGGGATGGCGGTGACCTACCGCACACCCCGTGGCTTCCGGCCGGAGCACGCCGGTCGGGACAGGAGCTGAACCGGGTTCCGAACCCGTTCGTCACGCAGCCCGGCCGGCCGATGGGCCGGCGAGCAGCCGCCCGCAGTCGCGCAGAGCGACGCCCGGGGCGCCCACTGGGGTTGCGGCAACGAGGTTTCCGCCGGATCGGCGCTTGCCGGTTGGCTCGCCGGTGAGCCGGGTTCCGCGTCACCGCGCCCCGGCCCGCCGGCGGACCGGCCCGTTACGAAAGCCCCCATGAAGAGAGCAGGCCGAAAAGCCGTTCGCGTTCGGTCGCGGTCAGCAGCCGGCTCGGCGGCCGGACGTCGGGGCGGCACAGGCCGAGCTGGCCCAGCGCGTCCTTGACGACGCTGACGTTGTTGGCGTTCCCGTTCGCGGCGCGAAGCTCCTCGAACGGCCGGATCCGCTCCCAGACCGTCATCGCGGCCGGATAGTCCCCTGTGGACAGTGCGCGGAACATCTCCAGCGAGATCGCCGGGTCGACGTTCACCAGACCCGACGTGAAACCGGTTGCGCCGACGGCGAAGTACCCGGGCGCCGAGAGCTCGGCCAGTCCGGCGATCCACACGAACCGCTCGAAGCCCGCGTCCCGCGCGACCGAGCCGAACCGCACCGGGTCCGGCACGGCGTACTTCACGCCGATGACGTTCGGCGCCGCTTCGCCGAGCGCGTGCAGCTGCTCGCCGGCGATCGCCGGGTTGCGGACGTAGAGCACCACGCCGAGTTCGGGCACCGCGGCGGCGATCGCGGCGTGGTAGTCGACCCAGCCGTCGCCGGAGATGTACGGGTGCACGGGCTGGTGGATCATGATCATGTCGGCGCCGGCGTCCCGCGCGTGCACGGCGGCCCGCGTCGCCGACGCGACGTCGTGGCCGATCCCGGCGAGCACACTGGCCCGCCCGGCCACGGCCTCGACCGTGACTTCCAGGCACAGCCGGGCTTCCGCCGCGTCCAACGCGTAGAACTCGCCGGTGTTCCCGTTCGGCGTCACGACTTCGATGCCACCGGTGATCAGCCGGTCGACGAGCTTCGCGTACGTCTCGCCGTCGACGGCACCGTCGGCGTCGAACGGCGTGACCGGGATCGCCACCACCCCGGACAGCCGCCGCCTCTGCTCCTCGAACGTCATCGGGCCCCCTTCGTGTCGGTGCTGTGTTCATCCGGCAGCCCACAGGCGACCCGGTCGATGAAATCCGTGATGTGCTTGCGCAGCAGGTGTTCGGCCTGCCGGGCGTTCCCGCTCTCGGCGGCGGTCAGGATCGCCCGGTGCTCGGCCGCTTCCCCCCGCCACGTCGGGCTGATGCCCCAGCCGGTGACGGTGATCAGGGCGGCCTGGTCGCGCAGGCCGTCGAGGATCTCGACCAGCAACGGGTTCCCGCACCCGGTGTAGAGCGCGCGGTGGAACAGCCGGTTGGTCAGGCTGGCTTTGGCACGGTCGGCGGCCGCGGCGCCGATGTCGACCTCGGCCAGGACCTGTCGCGCTTCGCCGAAGTCCGCGCCGCGCTCGACGGCGCGTCGGACGGCTTCGGGCTCGAGGAGCGCGCGCAGGTCGTACACCGCGTGCGCGCTCTCGGCGTCCATGACCCGGACCGCCGCCCCCTTGTACGTGCTCATCGTGACCAAACCGGAACCGGCGAGGATTCGCAGCGCCTCGCGCACCGGCGTCTTCGACACCCCGAGCAGCGCGCCCACCTCGGCTTCGACGAGCGTTTCGCCCGGCCCGAACTCGCCGCTCAAGATCGATTCCTTGATCGCGTCACGCACGAAATCGGTGCGCGAGACGGGCGGCGGCGGCCTCCGGGCCGAAGAAGTGCTCGCCACTGGCATGTCCGATCTGATATACGATGCGACATACAACATTATCACGGACCCAGGGAGCAGCCATGCAGCGTCGCACCGGCTTCCGATTCCGACGAGCGCTCCTGGCGGCCGGCCTCGCCGCCGGATTGGCGGCCTGTGGCGCGCCCGGCGGGGCCGGCGGCCAGGCGGCGGATCCGTCGGCCGTGCCCGACAAGCCGAGCAAGCCCGTCGACCTCAACATCCTCGACATCGCGGGCAACCTGCAGCTCACGAAGCAGATGATCGAGAACTTCAAGACCGCGCACCCGGAAGTGCTTTCGAAGGTCACGTATTCGACGGCGCCCGCGCCGAGCATGGCGGGCAAGCTGAAGGCCGAGCAGGACGGCGGCGTCGCCCAGACCCACCTGGTCCTCAGCGGCACGGACGGCCTGTCCGCCGGCATCGCGAACGGCACGCTGGCGAAGGTCCTCCCGGACTTCTCGAGCCGGTTCCCGAACCTGATGCAGAACTACCTCGAGCCCGCGGCCAAGATGCAGGAACTGGCCAACGGCTACGGCGTCGAGGTCGTCTACTACCCGTCCGGCCCGCTGCTGGAGTTCAACCCGGGCGCGGTTCCGGCGGCGCCGGCGTCCCCGCAGGAGCTGCTCGACTGGGCCAAGGCCCACCCGGAGAAGTTCCAGTACGCGCAGCCGTCGAACTCCGGCCCGGGCCGCACGTTCCTGATGGGCCTGCCGTACCTGCTCGGCGACAAGGACCCGAAGGACCCGGACAAGGGCTGGGACAAGACCTGGGCGTTCCTGCAGGAGCTGGGCAAGTACGTGAAGTACTACCCGTCCGGCACCACCGAGACGATGAAGAACCTCGCGTCCGGTGCGGTGGACATGGTCATGTCGACGACCGGCTGGGACATCAACCCGCGCAAGCTCGGCACGGTGCCCAACACGGTCAAGACCGCGATCATGCAGCCGATGCACTGGGTCACCGACGCCCAGTACGCCCTGATTCCGAAGGGCCTCTCGCCCGACCAGGAGTCGGCGATCCTGCAGCTGATCGCGTGGATGCTGAAGCCGGACCAGCAGGCGATCGCCTACGACGACGGCTACTTCTACCCCGGCCCGGCGGTCAAGGACGTCACCCTGCAGATGGCGCCGCAGAAGAGCCAGGACACGATCAAGCAGTTCGGCCGCCCGGAGTACGAGCAGTGGATCTCGCAGTACCCCAAGGAGACTTCGCTGCCGGCCGAGCAGCAGGTCAAGGCGTTCGACAAGTGGAACCAGCTGGTCGGCGGCTCGAAGGTCGGCAAGAAGTGACGTTCGAGCAGCTCCGGCTGGACGGGGTGTCCCGGAGCTTCGGCACCGCGAACGCCCTGAGCGGCCTCGACCTCGCCATCGCACGCGGCGAGTTCGTGGCCCTCCTCGGCCCGTCCGGCTGCGGCAAGTCGACCGCGCTGAACTGCCTGGCCGGGCTGCTGCCCCTGACGGGCGGCAGCATCTGGCTCGACGACGCCCGCATCGACGGGCTGCCCCCGGAGCAGCGCGGGTTCGGGATGGTCTTCCAGAACTACGCGCTGTTCCCGCACATGTCGGTCCGCGCCAACGTCGGCTTCGGCCTCAAGATGCGCAAGGTCGGCCGCGCCGACGCCCGCCGGCGCGTCGACGAGGCGCTGCGCCTGGTGCAGCTCACCGACCACGCGGCCAAGTTCCCCGCGCAGCTCTCCGGCGGGCAGCAGCAACGCGTCGCCATCGCCCGGGCCGTGGTGCTGGAGCCCCCGGTCGTCCTGATGGACGAGCCACTGTCCAATCTCGACGCCAAGCTCCGCCTCGAGATGCGGATGGAGATCCGCCGCCTCCACCAGACGCTCGGCTTGACCACGGTGTACGTCACCCACGACCAGGAGGAAGCCCTGTCGCTGGCCGACCGCCTGGTGGTGCTGCGCGACGGCACGGTCCAGCAGATCGGCACACCCGAGGAGGTGTACGCCCAGCCGGTGAACAGCTACGTCGCCTCGTTCATGGGCTACCGCAACCTCCTGGACGTGACGATCACCGGAACCACGGGCTCGTCGGTCACCGTGGAAGGCGCGGGCGCGCGGCTGACGGGTCGTGGCTCGCTCACCGAGGGGCCGGCGAAGGTGGCGATCCGCCCGGAGGACTTCGTCGTCGGCGACGGCGCGGCCAACGCCCTCGACGTCACGGTCGAGATCGTCGAGTACCACGGCCGCGAGCTGTCGGTCTCGGCCCGGCTGGCGAGCGGCGTGCCGGTCTACTTCCGGACCGACAAGCGCCTCGCCCCCGGTGACGCGACGCGGATCGGCGTCCCGGCCGAGCGCGTCCTGGTGTTCGAGCCATGACGGCCGCGACGATCGGCGACCCGGCCGAACCCGTTCCGGCGGTCGCGTCATGACCGCCGTCGCGAGCGCTCGCCCGGCACTGCGTCACCGCCTGGCCGAACGCGGCATCGACCGCACCCTGTTCCTCTTGGTGCCGGGCCTGCTGGTCACGGCCTGCCTCTTCCTGTACCCCTTCCTCTACGGCCTCCAGTTGTCCTTCGCTCCGCGCCAAGGCGGGATCTTCGCCAACTACGCGCGGTTCTTCGGCGACCCCTACCTGCGCGACACCATCTGGACGACGCTCGGCATCGCGTTGCCCGCGACGTTCATCAACGTGCTCGCCAGCATCCCGATCGCGTACGTGATGCGCGGCCGCGTCCGCGGCAAGCGCCTCCTGACGACGATCCTCGTCGTGCCGATCACGCTCGGCACGGTGCTCACCGCGCAGGGCCTGATCATGTACGGCGGGCCGGCGGGCTGGCTGAACAAGGTGCTCACGGTCCTCGGCATCACCGACGAGCCGCTCCCGCTGATCCACAACTACACCGGCGTGCTGCTGTCCCTGGTGATCACCGGCTTCCCGTTCTCCTTCCTGCTGACGTTGTCCTATCTCTCGGGCATCGACCCCTCCTTGGAGAAGGCGGCCGCGACCCTCGGCGCGAACTGGGCCCAGCGCTTCCGGCGCATCACGCTGCCCCTCCTGGCTCCCGGCCTGGCGATCACCTTCTGCCTTTCGTTCGTGATGGCGTTCTCGGTCTTCCCCTCGGCGCAGCTCGTCGGCGACCCCGCGAACGAGACCCGCGTCATCTCGATCGCGGCCTACCACGCCGCGTTCGAGGAGTACGACTACTCGATGGGCTCGGCCGTCGCGATGCTCATGGCGGTGGTCATGCTGATCGTGATCGGCCTGGTCATGGCGTGGCGCGGCACGCTGTACCGCGGAGCGACCGGAGGCAAGGGATGACCGGTTGGGTCGCGCGTCCCGGACGTTGGGTCGTCTGGGCCGTCGTCGTGTTCTTCTTCGTCAACCTTGCCGGCGTGGTGCTTTCGGTCGTCGTCGACTCCTTCGGCAAGCAGTGGTTCGGCACCTGGCTCCCGGACGGCTTCACCACCCACTGGTACGCCGACGCCTGGCGCGAGTTCGGCCTCTCCGACGTCCTGCTCACCACCGCGATCGTCGCGCTCGTGGTGATCGCCGTGTCGGTGGCGGTCGGCGTCCCGGCCGCTTACGCGCTGGCCCGCCGCTCGTTCCCCGGCAAGCGCCTGGTGATGCTGCTGTTCGTGCTGCCGATCCTGATCCCTCCCATCACCTACGGCATCCCGCTGGCCACCGTGCTCTACAAGTTCCACCTGGCCGGCACGACCACGGGCGTGATCCTGGCGAACCTGGTGCCGTCGGTGCCGTTCGTCGTGTTGACCATGACGCCGTTCATCGAGCAGATCGACCCGAAGATCGAAGCCGCCGCACGCATGTCCGGCGCGCGCACGGTCTCGGTGTTCACCCGGATCCTGGGCCCGCTGCTGCTGCCGGGGATCCTGGCCGCCTCGATCCTCGTGCTGGTCCGGACGGTCGGCATGTTCGAGCTGACGTTCCTCACCGCCGGCCCGGACTCGACGACCCTCGTCGTGGCGCTGTACAACTCCGTGTTCGCCGCGGGCATCCGCGCCAACCAGTCGGTCGACGCCATGGCGACCATCTACACCGCGTCCATGCTCGTGCTCCTTCTCGTCGCGTTGCGGTTCGTGAACCCGACCCAGCTGGTCACCCGGATCCGGGAGGAGACCTAGTCCGTTCGCTCATGTGATCGACTTTACCGCGAAACGTCGAACATCTGATCGACACGATCGGGCGGATGTGGATCCTTGCACCTCCCCCGAGGGGAGGTGTCACGCTGACGGGCATGCGGTATTCGATCGGCGAGCTGGCCCGCCGGACCGGGCTGACGATCAAGGCCGTCCGGTTCTACTCCGACCGCGGTCTCGTGCCGCCGTCCGGGCGCAACACCGCAGGTCATCGCCGTTACGACGAGGCCGCACGCGTCCGGCTCGACCTCATCCGCACGCTCCGGGACCTGGGCGTCGACCTCGCCACGATCCAGCGGATCGTCGACGGCGAGACGACCGTCGCCGACGTCGCGGCGAGGCACGCCGAAGCCCTGGAGGTGCAGATCCGCGTGTTGCGCGTGCGCCACGCGGTGCTGACGGCCGTGGCGAAGCGCGGTCCGACCACAGAGGAGGCAACTCTCATGCACGAGCTGGCCCGGTTGTCCGAAGGGGAACGACGTCGCCTGGTCGACGACTTCCTCGCCGAAGCCCTGGGTGACCGTCCCGGCCTCGAAGGCATCGCCCGCACCCTGACCCCCGAACTGCCGGAGAATCCCGGCCCCGAGCAGGTCGAGGCCTGGATCGAGCTGGCCGAACTCACGCGGGACAAAGAGTTCCGCGCGCTCCTGCGCCGGCTCGTCGAGCAGCACGAAGGCGGACTGCGCCGCGACCTGGCCGCCGAGGTGCGCGACGCCGTCACGCCGGCACTCGAAGCCGGAATCGCACCGGACTCGCCGGCGGCCAGGGCGATCGTCGACGGTCTCGGCCGCGATCCCGGTCAGGTGAAGGAATGGCTGGCCCTCGTCGGCGATCCCCGGCGCGAGCGCTACCTGCGGCTGCTCGCGATCGTCAACGGTTGGGCCGCCCCGGAAAGCCTGGCGCCGGCGTTCGGCTGGCTGGCCGCGGCTACGGCTTGACCTCCGCCCTGATCCACGCCAGCGCGTCCGCCGCCGGCTGCGCGTCGACCCGGCGTCCGTCGCGCAGCCGCAGGGAAAGCTGCCCGGCGGCGACCTCCTGCGGGCCGAGCACGACCTGGTACGGCACCAGCCGCCCGTCCCGGATCCGCGCGCCGAGGCTGCCTTCCGGCGCGATCTCGGCGCGCAGGTCGTCGCACTGTTCGAGGATTTCCTGTGCGTAAGGCACTTCGGCAGCGGACACCGGCAGCAGCCGCAGCTGGACCGGCGCCAGCCAGGCCGGGAACGCGCCACCGTGCACCTCGACCAGCTGCGCCACCGCCCGTTCGACGCTGCCGATGATGCTGCGGTGCACCATGACCGGGCGGTGTTTCGCCGCATCCGCGCCGACGTATTCGAGGCCGAACTGCTCGGGCTGGTGGAAGTCGATCTGGACGGTGGAAAGGGTCGATTCGCGGCCCGCGCTGTCGACGATCTGAACGTCGATCTTCGGACCGTAGAAGGCCGCTTCACCCTCGACCGCGTCGTACGGGAGGCCGTCGAGAACCGAGCGCAAGATGTCCACGGCACGGTCCCAGTCGCCGGAGACGTACTTCCCGCCCGGGCCCGGAAGCGAAAGCCGGTAGCGCGCCGGGCTGATGCCGAGCGCGTCGTAGGCCTGCCGGATCATCGCCAGCGCGGCGGCCGCCTCGGCTTCGACCTGCTCGGGGGCGCAGAAGATGTGCGCGTCGTTGAGCTGGATCGCACGCACCCGGCTCAACCCGCCGAGCACGCCGGAGAGCTCGCTGCGGTACATCCCGCCGATTTCGGCGATGCGCAACGGGAGTTCGCGGTAGCTGCGGCCGCGTGAACGGTAGATCAGCGCGTGGTGCGGGCAGAGGCTCGGCCGCAGCACGAGCTGCTCACCGCCGACGTCCATCGGCGGGTACATGTCGTCCCGGTAGTGCGACCAGTGCCCGGAGATCTCGTACAGCTCGCGTTTGCCGAGCACCGGTGAATGGACGTGCCGGTACCCCGCGCGCCGTTCCAGGCCGCGGACGTACTCCTCGAGGCTGTGGCGGACGATCGCGCCGTCGGGCAGCCAGTAGGGCAGGCCCGCGCCGATGAGCGGGTCGGTGTCGAACAGGCCGAGCTCACGGCCGAGCTTGCGGTGATCGTGCATTGTGGACTCCTCGTGGACGGCGAGGCGATCGGCCACAAGACGAAGCCCGGGGCGACCGCCCCGGGCTTCGGTGAGAATGGTTCAGCGCGCCGGGACACTTTCCGGCGTCGTCGTGTTCGCTGCGCGCTTCATGTCTTCGACGGTAGCAGGATCGTCCAGCCGTTAATCCGCCACGAGCCGGAACGTGTCGAACTCCGGGTTTCCGGCCGGCCGCAGCACGAGCACGGTGACGCCCGCGGCCGTGTGCCGGCTTTCGACGTGCTCGAACTTCTTCGGCACCACCCCGGCCGGGAAGAGCTGCCGCCCCTTGCCCAGCACGACCGGGAACAGCCACAGCCGGTACTCGTCGACGAGGTCGTGGGCGATCAACGTCTGCAGCAGCGCGCCACTTCCGTGGACCTGGATCTCGTCGCCCGGCCGGGACTTCAGGTCCCGGACGGACTCGACGACGTCGCCGTCCACTATCGACGTGCCCGACCAGGGAGAATCCGTCAGAGTTCGCGAGACCACGTACTTCGGCAGGCCGTTGAGCCGCGAAGCCAGCGGGTCGGCGGGGTCGGTGACCTTCGGCCAGTGCGCGGCGAAGATGTCGTGCGTCCGGCGGCCGAGCAGGAACGCGCCTGCCCGCGAGATCCACTCCTCGGCGAGGTCCGCCATGCCGTCCTCGTAGAACGGCGTCACCCACCCGCCCAGGTCGAAGCCGCCGGACGGGTCCTCGTCGGTGCCACCCGGGCCCTGGTAGACGCCGTCCAGACTCAGGAACGTCGTGGCGATCAGCTTGCTCATGGTGCCTCCTCGGATGCCGTGTACCAGTACGTCACCCGGGGAGGCGCCGGATCGACAGCGTCAGGAGGCCAGGAACAGCTCCAGCTGCTCGACGACGAACGCGTGGTCGTCGGCCTGGGGCAACCCCGACACCCCCACCGTCCCCACCGGACCCACGCCGCGCACGAGAACCGGGAAAACGCCGCCGTGGGCGGCGTACTCGTCCGGGTCCAGGCGCGAGTCCTCCTCGAACGAGCCGCCCTTCGCGCGGAACTGCGTGCCGACCAGGAAGGAGCTGTGGCCGTAGCGGTCCACGACGCGGCTCTTGCGGTCGATCCACGCGTCGTTGTCGGCCGATGTCCCCGGCAGCGCCGCGTGGAAGAGCCGCTGGCCGTTGCGGCGGACCGAGATCGTCACCGGCAGTCCGCGCTCCCGCGCCGCGGCCAGCAACTGGGCGCCGAGAGCGAGCGCCGTCTCGTTGTCGAACTTCGTGAACTGGAGGCGTTCCTCCTGGTCGGCGAGCTGGGCGAGGCGGTCGGCTTCGGTCATCCGCCCATTAAATCAACACTGTTGTTTAATTGCCAGTGAACTCGGTCAGGGAGAGCACGTTGCCGTCCGGATCGCGGAACCAAGCGATCCGCCCGCCCGGTGTGGTCCAAATTTTGTCGGTGTCCTGTGGCAGCGTGTCGAACGTGAGGAACTCCACGCCACGGTCGCGCAGCCCGGCCACCGCCGCCCGGATGTCGGCGACCGCCCAGCCGAGCACCGTGAACGGCTGCGGCGTGAATTCGGCGACGGCGGTGACGCGGAGCATCGTCGCGCCACTGCGGAACACGCACGCGAAGGGGGTCTGCTCGATGAACTCGAGCCCGGCGACGTCCGTGTAGAAGGCACGTGAGCGTTCCAGGTCGGTCGACGGTGCGAAGGCGACCAAATCCGCTGAGTCGAGCATGGGCCTCACCTCTCTCGGCGGCGAACGTACCTGGTTCGCCGGCGCGGGAAAACCTCGTGCGAGGAGGTGGGCATGGGCCGGATCCGGCGGCGCACGGTGCTCGGCGGCGCGGCCGCGGCCACCGTCGCCGGCTCGCTGACGGCCGCGTGCGCCACTCCGCCGCGGAAGGGGACGATCGACGACGTCCGCCACGTCGTGGTGCTGATGCAGGAGAACCGGTCGTTCGACCACTACTACGGCACGATGGCCGGCGTGCGCGGCTTCGGCGACCGCGCGGCGCTGCGCGACGTCTTCCGCCAGCGCAGCAAGGGTGCGCCGGTGCTGCCGTTCCGGATCGACACGTCCGTTGTGGACGGCCAGGACCTCGGCGAGCTGCCGCACGACTGGAACAGCACGCACCGCGCGTGGAACGGCGGCGCGTACGACGCCTGGGTCGCCGCGAAGAGCCCCATGACGATGGGGTACTTCACGCGCGACGACATCCCGTTCCAGCGCGCGCTGGCCGGCGCCTTCACGCTGTGCGACCACTACTTCTGCTCGATCCAGGGCCCGACGCAGCCGAACCGGCTGTTCCACTGGACCGGCACGATCGACCCCGACGGCGTCGCCGGCGGCCCGGTCACGCACAACTTCCCGGACTACAAGCCGTCGTTCCGCTGGACGACGTACCCGGAGCGGCTCGAGTCCGCCGGGATCACGTGGCGGATCTACGCGAACGACGAGGAGCGCGGCGTCCCCGAGCACTTCGCCGGCGACTACGGCGACAACCCGCTGTGGCTGTTCCAGAACTTCCACGACGCGCTGTACTCGATGGACCCGGTGAAGCACCGGCTGGCCGAGCGCGCCAACCTGCGCACGAAGCTGCTGCCCGACTCCGGCAAGGGCAAGGACCTCGACCACGTGCTGGCCGAGTTCCTCGCCGACTGCGCGGCCGGGACGCTGCCCGCGGTGTCGTGGGTCGTAGCTCCGTATGGCTACTGCGAGCACCCCGCCGCCCGGCCGGTCGACGGCGCCTCCTACGTCCAGCGGATGCTGAAAGCGTTGTGGGACAAGCCGGAGCTGTGGGAATCGACCGTCGTCTTCATCAACTACGACGAGAACGACGGCTTCTTCGACCACGTCGTCCCGCCGACACCGCCACCCGGGACCCCGGGCGAGTACCTGCCGGGGAACCGCCCGGAGAGGGGCGGCGCGTCCGGCGCACCGCTGCCGATCGGGCTGGGGCCGCGCGTGCCGATGACCGTCGTCTCGCCGTGGAGCCGCGGCGGCTGGGTGAACTCGCAGGTCTTCGACCACACGTCGGTGCTGCGCTTCCTCGAGACGTGGACCGGGGTGCGCGAGCCGAACATCTCGGCCTGGCGCCGCGCCATCTGCGGCGATCTGACCAGCTGTTTCGACTTCCGCGCGCACGACACGACGATCCCGCTGCTGCCGGACGCGGACGCGTTGCGCGCCGAAGCCGACCGGACGCAGTCCCGGCTCCCGAAGCCCGGGCTCGGGCCGGGCGCCCTGGTGCAGGACCCCGGTACGGCGAAGGCGCGCCCGCTGCCGTACCAGCCGGTCGCCTGGGCCGCGGCCGGGCCGGGCGCGCTGAAGCTGCACCTGGCGAACCACGGCACCCAGACGCTGCAGCTGGCCGCGTACGCCTACCACGCGGGCGGCGCGTCACAACGCTTCGACGTCGGCCCGAAGAGCGAGATGACGGGCGAAATCCCGTACGCCGAGTCGTACGACATCGCGATCCACGGCCCGAACGGGTTCGTCGTCGAGGCCGCCGGCAAAGCGGGCCTCGATGCTTCCGTCACGTTCACACCGGCGCCCGCGCTGCGCGTCACGGTGACCAACAGCGGGCCGGCGCCGGTTGCGCTGAACGGCGTCACCATCCCGCCGGGCGGCTCGCACGACTTCCCGGTACCGGCGACGAACGGCTGGTACGACGTCACTTTCGAGGCGCCGGGATGGCGCCGCCGCTTCGCCGGGCACCTCGAAGACGGCCGTCCATCGCGGACCGGGCCCTAACGCAGGGCGTCCAGCGCGAAGGCGGCGAGCATCGCGACGCCGCTCGGCATCGCGTCCTCGTCGAAGAGCACGCGGTTGGAATGGTTCGCGGCCGCCTCGGCGGGGTCGACGCCGGGCGGGCACGCGCCCAGGAACGCGTACGCGCCCTGAACGCGTTGCAGGACGTAGGAAAAGTCTTCGGCGCCCATCAGCGGGTCCGCCATCAGCTCGACGTTCTCCAGGCCGAGCACGGCCTCTCCGAGCGTCAGGACTTCGGCGGCGACGCGGTCGTCGTTGACCGTCACCGGGTAGCCCGGCTCGACGTCGGCGACGACGCGGCAGCCGTACGCCGCGCCGACCTGCTCGCACACCTTGTACAGCTCGTCGCGGACCAGCGCGCGCGTCTGCTCGGACAGCGTGCGGATCGTGCCCTCGAGCTCGGCGGTCTCCGGGATGATGTTGGACGTCGTGCCGGCCTGGATCCGCGTCACCGAGAGCACCGCGGGGTCGAACACGCTGACCCGGCGCGTGATCATCGTGTGCAGCGCCCCGACCATCGCCGCGGCCGCCGGCACCGGGTCGATCGTGTGCTGCGGCGCGGAGCCGTGGCCGCCCTTGCCGGTCACGTGCACCGTGAACGAGTCCGCCGACGCCATCTGCGGGCCCGGCCGGACCGACAGCAGCCCGCTGCGGAGGTTGGCGAGGATGTGGACGCCGAACGCGCGCTCGACCCGCGTCCCGGCGGCGTCGAGCACGCCTTCGTGGATCATGAACCGGGCGCCGTGGTGCCCCTCCTCGCCCGGCTGGAACATGAACACGACCGACCCGGCCAGCTGGTCCTTGCGCTCGGCGAGCAGCCGCGCCGCCGACGCCAGCATCGCGACGTGCGTGTCGTGCCCGCACGCGTGCATCGACTCCTCGTCTTCGGACGCGAAGTCGAGGCCGGTTTCCTCGGTCAGCGGCAGCGCGTCCATGTCGCCGCGCAGCAGCACCGCCGGGCCGGGCCGCGCGCCGCGCAGGACGGCCGTCAGCGACGTCGTGGCCTTGCCTTCGGTGATCTCCAGCGGCAGGCCGGACAGGGCCTCCCTGATCGCCGCCTGGGTGCGCGGGAGGTGGAGTCCCTGCTCCGGGTGGCGGTGCACGGCGCGCCGGAGGGCGACCGTGCGGTCTTGCAGCGCCCGCGCGTCGTCGAGGAGCCCGGCGAACGGCGTGCCGGGCAGCGTGGGCAGGTCAGTGGGGCCGGTCATGCTCCCGATAGTGCCCCATGCGGCGCTTCGGGCGCACCGTGCGTGCGTTCGGTCGAGCGGCGGAATACGGTGTGCGCATGGCGGTGGATGAGCCGGTCACGGGCTTCGCGGTAGCCGTGGTCCGGGAAGACGGTCGGTGGCGGTGCAGTGCGCTCGACCCGGGGGCGCTGACCGAGCTGGACGCAGCGATCACTGAACTGGGCAAACTACGTTCCACCGGTGCGTCCTTCGGGCTCCTGGCGGTCGACGACGAGTTCTTCGTCATCGTCCGGCCGAGCCCGCGAGGACCGTCGTTGCTGCTCTCGGACGCGGCGGCGGCACTGGACTACGACATCGCGGCGGACGTCCTCGACGTCCTGCGCGTCGATCCACCGGACGAAGAGGACGACTCCGTCTGGCCCGAGGGCGACCTCGGTCTCCTGGCCGATCTGGGGCTGCCCGGGCCGGAGCTGGAGGTCATCGTCGGCGAGGTCGACCTGTACCCGGACGAGCAGCTGCAGATGGTCGCGCAGCGGTGCGGGTTCGGCAGCGAGTTCGCCAAGCTCCTGGACGAGCTCTGAGACGGCCGTCCGACACCGAGGCCGTGGAGGCCGCGCTGGAGGCAGCGCGGGCTCCCGGCGCGGACGTGCCGATCGGGGCGGTCGTGTTCGGCCCCGACGGCGTCCCCCTGGCGGCGGCGCGCAACGCCCGGGTGGAGCTGGGCGACCCGACGGCCCACGCGGAGATCCTCGCGCTCCGGTCGGCGGCGGGCGTGGTGGGCGACGGCTGGCGGCTCGAGGGCTGCACGCTGGCGGTGACGCTGGAGCCGTGCACGATGTGCGCGGGCGCGCTGGTGCTGGCCCGGATTTCGCGGCTGGTGTTCGGGGCGTGGGAGCCCAAGACCGGCGCGGTGGGGTCCCTGTGGGACGTCGTCCGCGACCGCCGTCTCAACCACCGCCCGGAGGTCCACGGCGGCGTCCTTTCGGCGGAGTGCGCTTCCGTCCTCGAGACGTATTTCGCCACACGGCGCTGACCCGCCTGCGCTGGTGGGTACCCCCTGGGCATGACTATGAAGGACAAGGTCCAGCAGACGGTGGGCAGCGCCCGGTCGAAGCTCGGCGCGGCCACGGGCAACCGGCGCCTCGAGGCGTCCGGACGGATGCAGCGCCGCCGCGCGCAGGTGGCCGAGGTGGCTCACGACCTGCGCTCGAAGGCGCGCGGCCTGGTGCGAGACGCGCAGGTCAGGCGCCGTGGGGATCGGGGTCCGGACCCCTTGTGAGGCGCGCGGGTGCCCTCCGGTATTGTTCTCGGCGGTGGCGTGTCCGAGCGGCCGAAGGAGCACGACTCGAAATCGTGTGACGGCTAATCCCCGTCCGTGGGTTCAAATCCCACCGCCACCGCTCTCGAATCGCCCGGCAGCCCTTACAGGTTGCCGGGCGTTTTGCGTGTGCGGTCAGTCCTCGTCCACGTCGATCAAGGCGAACCCGTGGCCGTTGCAGGTGGGACACACCGCGTTGAACACGGTGCCACCACCGTGGCAGTCCGGGCAAAGTCCGTCGTGCCAAGTGGTCCCGGAGACGTCACAGTGAGGCCGCGGGTAGTGGGTGTCCGGCAGGCAGCACTCCGCACCGGTATCGGCGTGCCGCCGGCGGCAGATGTCCTGGCCACCCGGTTTCATCATGTCCCGATCATCGCACGTCAATCTTTCGAAGTGGCCGAAGACCACGCGCCGAGCCACTGCTTGGCGCCGTACGCCTCGAACCGTTCCACCTCGGTGAACCCCAGCTTCGCCGCGAGCCGCATCGAACGGTCGTTGGCGGTCTGGGTGCAGAGCGCCACCGGCTCGCCGGGATGGGCGCCGGCGAACCAGCCGAGGGCCGCTGCGCACGCTTCGGTCGCGTAGCCGTGTCCCCATGCCTGCGGCAGGAACAGGTAGCCGAGTTCGGTTTTCGCGGCGCTGTGGTCCTTTGCGTCGAGCGTGATCATGCCGATCATCGCCCCGCCGAGATCGACTACGAACAGGCCGGGACGCCGCCCGGGGATCGCGGCTGTCGTGCGCTCCAGTTCGTCTCGTGGTTGCGGGCCACCGATGTAGGTGCCTACTTCCGGTGAGGCGAACAGTTCGATGAACGCGGGACGGTCGCGGGGCTCGGATTCGCGGAGGACGAGCCGCTCGGTCCTGATCGGAGCGGGTGGCCAGGCGACGGACATGGCGGGCAACCTATCGCACGGCTTGACTTGAAGGGCTCTTGAAGTGTGACGGTGGTCGGCACAAGCTGATCACCAAGGAGCGCACCATGAAGGTCCTCGTCACCGGGGCCACCGGCAACACCGGCCGCCACGTCGTCAGCGGCCTCCGCGACGCCGGCATCGACGTCAGGGTCCTCGTCCGAGACGCGACGAAAGCCCCCGGAAAGGTCGAGGTCGTCCAAGGCGACATCACCGACACAGCCGACGCCGCAGAAGGAGTCGACGCCGTCTACCTCGTCTGGCCGTTCTACAAAGCCGAAGGTATCGACAAAACCTTAAAACCCTTCAAAGACAAGAAGATCGTCTACGTCTCATCGGCAGCGGCGGAAGACGGCGGCTTCTGGAGCGAAGTCGAGGACGCCGTCACACGAATAACCGACGACTGGACCTTCCTCCGCGTCACCGGTCTCGCCACCAACACCCTCGGCTGGATCCCGCAAGCGAAACCGGCAAAGTCCGGGCGCCGTACGGCCAAGCCAAGCGGTCCCTCGTCCACGAAAAGGACGTCGCCGAGATGGCGATCAAAGCGTTCACCGAAGACCACGCGCAACAGATCTACCTCGTCACCGGACCGGAAGCCATCACCCAGGAAAACCAAGTGAAGGCCATCGGGCAAGCGATGGGCATTCCCGTCCGCTGGGAAGAACAGTCCGAACAAGAAGCGACAACGCAACTGGGCGAGGAATTCGCGAAAAGCGCCTTGCCTTACTGGGCATCGCTGGTCGAAGAACCGGAGCCGGTCTCGTTGGACGTCGCGAAAGTCACCGGGCACCCGGCGAGGTCCTTCGATGATTGGGCCCGGGAACGGTTCAGCTGAGCTGGACCGCCGGCGCCGTCAACGGCTCCAGTTCTGCCAGCAGCGAAGAAAGCAACGCGATCTTCGCGGAGACCGTCCGGACCACCGCCGCGCACGTCACGCTGACCGTGCTCACCACCTCGGGCGACCGGTCGTCCGCCAGGACCGCCGACACCGCGTCCTCCGCGGCGGAAGCCAGGGCGCACACCTCCGCCGACGCCGAGATGGCCAGCTCGTCCAGTTGGGCCGCGATCCGGACGCCCAAGGACGCCGTCGCGGCGGCCGCGCGGGCCGCTGTGGCGTACTGACCGTCCACTGTGTCCGCCCAGATGCCGAACGTCTCCGCGCTGCCGCCGGATTCGCCGTGGTCGACGCCGCTGCGGAACTCCGTGGACGCCGACGTCACGAGCAACGCGCCCGCGTCGACCGCCGAGGCGGACGCGCTGATCGACGACGGCGAGCAGTCCAGGTGGCGCAGGGCCGCGACCGGGTCCGGGGCGCCGATGCGGCCCGCCGCCGTGCGCAGGGAGGCCAGTTGGACGGCCGCCGAGGTCAACGCCGGGTGTTCGAACACCGGAGACGTCACGGTGCCACCGCGATCCGCCCCCGGAAGCCGCTGCTCCGGGTGCTCTCCGCCGCCATGCGCAGCCGGCCGGCCAGGTCGGACGTCGCGTCGCCGAGGACGCGCGCGTCCGCCTCGCGAGCCGCGAGGGCAGCCGACCAGCGCGCCGCCAGCTCGCGGGCCTGGGGGGAGATGCCGAACGGCGTCGAATCCACGCGGGCCTCGGCGAACCTGCCCGCCGCCTTGTCGTCGGCGGCCGTGGCCTGGTCGAGCAGGTCGGCGGCGGCGCGCAGCCGGTCCGGCCTCTTCGGGGGGTTCCGGGTGGCGAAGCCCCCGGCCCCGGGGCGAAGCTCCGGGATGTCACTGCCGATCCGCGAGCCTCTGCCTTCCGGCATGGGGACCTCCGTCGTCAAGGGCGCTCACCCGATCGTGGAAGATCTTGCCTCATGCTCCCAAGCCGCCCGCATCGCGGTGACCTGCGGCGTTGACGCGTTCCACCAAGTGGACGTCTTGACCGCAGGGCGGGAGGGAGAACACCATGAGCGCATGCCCGCCACCTCGGAAAGCACGCCAGTCCGGTGGCACGGCCGCGCCTCCAAGCGGTCGGTCGGAGAAGGCACCGTGGAGCTTCTGCTGCGCCGCGGTCGCCTGGGCTCGCCCCCTGCCTGACGCGAGCCCGGCGTCCGAATCCTCCCGAAAACCCTTGGAGCACAACCATGTCCGTAGACCTGCCTGCCCGGATTCAGCTGCGGGAGGCCATCACACCCGCCGACGGCCTGCTCGAAGGCCCGCGCGTCCTGCGAGAGCCGCGAAAAGACTACGGCCTCTTCGCCCTCCGGCCGCTGGGCCGCGTGATCGGCGCCGAGATCGACGGTGTCGACCTCCGAGCGCCGCTCACCGCCGAGCTGCGCGAAGAGCTCAACCGCGCCCTGCTCGAGTGGAAGGTGCTCTTCTTCCGCGACCAGGACATCACCTCGGCGCAGCAGCGCGCGTTCGCCGCGAACTGGGGCGCGCTGGAGACCAACCCGTTCATCCCGAAGGGCGACGACGACGCCGTCACGCGCTTCGAGCGCACCGCTGCCATGCCCGGTTACGAGAACATCTGGCACGTCGACGTCACCTGGCGGCCGAACCCGGCGCTGGGTTCGGTGCTGCGGCTGATCGAGGTGCCGCCCGCCGGCGGCGACACGATGTGGGCCGACATGGCCGCCGCCTACGACAACCTGCCCGAAGACGTCCGCGCCCGCATCGACGGGCTCACCGCGGTGCACGACTACCTCCCCGGCTTCGACCGGTTCTCCGATCCTGCGCTCCTCGCGCAGTGGCAGGACGAGTTCCCGCCGGTGGAGCACCCGGTCGTCCGGACGCACCCGGAGACCGGGCGGCGCACCCTGTTCGTCAACCAGGCGTTCACCACGCACATCGTCGGCATGGACCGCGACGAGAGCGACCGGCTGCTGCGGTACCTGTTCCTGCAGGCTCACACGCCCGAGTTCCAGGTCCGGTTCAGCTGGCGGCCCAACTCGGTGGCCTTCTGGGACAACCGCGCGACGCAGCACTACGCGGTCAACGACTACCACCCGCACGTCCGGATCGCAGAGCGCGTCGCCATCGCGGGCGACCGGCCGTTCTGACCCTTAGCCTGGGGTCATGACCGATGAACCCCAAGCAGTGGTGACCGGTTTCCTCAAGGCCCTCGAAGACCTCGACATCGACCGTGCGCTGACGTTCGCGGCGAGCGACATCGTGTACCAGAACGTGCCGTTGCCGCCCGCCCGCGGCGTCGCGGCGGTCGAGAAGCAGCTGCGGCTGCTGGCCCGGTTCGGCTCCGGGTTCGAGGCGCGCACGCACCACATCGCCGCGGACGGCAACGTCGTGCTCACCGAACGCACCGACGTGCTGCGCCGCGGCGCGTGGGAAGCGGAGTTCTGGGTGTGCGGCACGTTCGAGGTCGAAGCGGGCCGAATCGTGCTGTGGCGCGACTACTTCGACTGGACGACGGTCCTGGCCGCGAGCGCGAAGGGCGCCGGGCGGGTCGCGCTCGCCGGCGCGCGCACGCTCATCGGCCGCTACAAGGCGAAGCAGGCTGTGCGCTAGACCCGGTGTTCGCCGCGGTCGTGGTCCCGAAGGTCCACGACCGCGGCTATCCCCAGCACCAGCACGAACACGCAACTGAGAACAATCAGCCCCCACATGATGGTTCTCCCTCCCCCACGTGTTCGTGCTGGTCGAGAGCTGTCGAGGAGTGGTCTGTGCCACTTTTCCGGCGGCTCACGCAGACCGTACCGCCGCTTCACGCGGGTTGTTCCGGGTCTTAGGGAGCATTTAAGGCAGATGCGCCGGATGGGTGACAGAGGCGCCGCGTCCTGTCACAGTCCGCGCGCGATCCGTTACGCACCAGCACCCAGCCCGGCCACCGAAGCGATCCCGTCCCGGATGGACACCGTCGTGGAGCGTAAGGCCGAGACGTCCGCGAGGTACCGCAGCACTTTGCCCGCTTCCTCCCCGGCGAGCGGTTCGCACTCGTTGTCGGCGTTGCGCCGCACGGGGATGAGCTCGAGCCGGGGTTCGGCGCCGAACATGCAGCCGGCCAGCAGCCCGTCGACGTGCCGCCCGCGCATCGCCGGCCAGTCGAAGACGAGGTTGCCGAGGCTGTAGAGGATCGGGCGGCCGCGGTACACCTCGACGGCCTGGATCGTGTGCGGCCCGTGCCCGGCGACGAGGTCGGCGCCGGCGTCGATCGCGGCGCGTCCGTAGGCGACCTGGTACTCCGTGAGGTCGGGCCCCGGCAGGCCCCAGTGCATCGAGACGACGACGTGGTCGTTGCCGGATTTGGCCGACTTCACGTCGGCGACGAGTCGTTCGAGGTGCTCGGGCACCGGCGTCGTGCGGACCAGCGGCGGCCGGCCCGGGATCTCCGCGACGCGCGGATCAGGCTGGTAAGCCGTGGTCGCAAACGCTTGCGCGACGCTCGGGGAGCCCGGCTGGGCGGTGTAGCCGTACGGGCGAAGTGAGGTGTACGCGAGGAATGCGACCTTTTCGCTGGATCGCTCGAGCACCGCCGGTGCGTGTGCGGCATCGAGGTCCGCACCGGCGCCGCAGTGCGCGATCTTCGCGTGGTCGAGGACGGCGAGGCCGGCCGGCGGGTGGAGGAGGTCGTTGGCGCACGAAACGACGTCTATGCCGGCCGAAGTCAGCGCTTCGGCCATCGGCGCGTCGATCGGTCCTTCGAGGTTCACGAACCGGAGATCGGCCCCCTTGAGCAGTGGACCCAGCCGCTCGAACGCCACCGACGGCGTCGCACGGCCCTGAACGTTGACGTCTCCGCCGAGTACCAGCGTGATCACAAAACCTGCTCTGCCGAAAGAGTGACGACGAAAGTAGTTGTCACGAATCGTTGCACCTTTGTCTTCCTCCTCCTCATCTGTTCGGGGGACTATGCCACGACTGTTCAAGCACAAAGGGGACTCAGGGTGATCAAGACCCACAGAGCCAAGACCGCGCTGACGGTGGCCGTCGCGTCCGGCTTGGTGCTCGGCGGAGTGGCCGCACCGGCTGCTTTCGCGGCACCGAGCGCCGACGCGGTCATCGCCGAGGTCTACGGCGGTGGCGGCAACTCCGGCGCCACGTTGACCAACGACTTCGTCGAGCTCGCGAACCACGGTACTGCCGCCATGAGCGTCGACGGCTTCAGCGTCCAATACCTGCCTGGCTCGCCGAGCGCGTCCAGCACCTGGCAGGTGACGCAGCTGGCCGGCAGCGTCGCGCCGGGCGGGCGCTACCTCGTGGCCGAGGGCAAGGGCAGCGGCGGCACGGTCGCCCTGCCCACGCCGGACGCGACCGGCGCGATCGCGATGTCCGCGACGGCGGGCACGATCGCCCTCGTCTCCGGCACGACCGCGCTGACCTGCAAGACCGCGGCGGACTGCGCCGCCGACGCCCGGGTCAAGGACCTCGTCGGGTTCGGCACGGCGACCGTGCGCGAAGGCGCTCCGGCCGCCGCGCCGTCCAACTCGACGTCCGTCGCGCGCGGCACGTCACTGGCCGACACCGACGACAACGCGGCCGACTTCACCGTCGGCGACCCGTCCCCGACGAACACAAAGGGCGAGACGACCGGCGGTGGTGACCCCGGCGAACCGGGTACCCCGGCGAAGATTCACGAAATCCAGGGCACCACGCGCATTTCGCCGTTCAAGGACAAGAAGGTCAGCGACGTCACCGGCGTCGTCACCGCGACCCGGACGTTCGGTTCGGTGCGCGGCTTCTGGTTCACGGACCCGACCCCGGACAACGACCCGCGCACCAGCGAGGGCCTGTTCGTGTTCACCGGCTCGACCAGCCCGGCCGTCGCGGTCGGCGACGCGGTGACCGCGGCCGGCACCGTCCGCGAGTTCTACCCGGACGCGCCGGCGACGTCGAACTACCAGTCGCTCACCGAGCTGGGCAGTGCCCAGTGGACGGTCGGCTCGCACGGGAACGCCCTGCCGGCGCCGACCGTGCTCAACCCCGACACCGTGCCGACGACGTACGCGCCGTCGCCCGGCGGGAACATCGAGGCGCTCCCGCTCGAGCCGGCGAAGTACGCGCTGGACTTCTGGGAGTCGCACGAGAGCGAGATCGTTTCGGTCAGCGACGCCCGCGTCGTCGGCCCGTCGAACTCGTTCAACGAGCTGTACGTGACGTCCAAGCCGGACCAGCACAAGTCCGTCCGCGGCGGCAGCGTCTACCTGGGGTACGACCAGCTGAACAGCGGCGTCATGAAGGTGTCGTCGCTGATCCCGTTCGAGCAGCGGCCGTTCCCGAAGCTCAACGTCGGTGACGTGCTGACCGGCACCACGTCGGGCCCGATCGAGTACAGCAACTTCGGCGGCTACACGCTGTTCGCCAGCGTGCTCGGCGTCGAAAAGGACAACGGGCTGCAGGCCGAGTCGACGCGTAAGCAGCGCTCCGGCGAGTTGGCCGTCGCGACGTACAACGTCGAAAACCTGGCGCCGGGCGACCCGCAGGCGAAGTACGACCGGCTCGGTGAGGCGATCGTGACGCACCTGGCGACGCCGGACATCGTGAACCTGGAGGAGATCCAGGACAACACGGGCGCGACCGACGACGGCACCGTCGTGGCGGACCAGACGCTGCAGAAGTTCACCGACGCCATCGTCGCCAAGGGTGGCCCGCGCTACCAGTGGCGCTCGATCGACCCGGTGAACGACGAAGACGGCGGCCAGCCGGGTGGCAACATCCGCGTGGCGTTCCTGTTCAACCCGGCTCGTGTGTCCTTTGTGGATCGTCCGGGTGGGACTTCGACGACCTCGGTGGGCGTTGTCCGCGATCACGGGAAGACGCACCTGACGGCATCGCCGGGCCGCGTCGACCCGACGAACGAGGCCTGGGAAGACAGCCGCAAGCCGCTCGCCGGCGAGTTCGTCTTCAAGGGCCGCACGGTGTTCGTCATCGCCAACCACTTCAACTCCAAGGGCGGTGACCAGCCGACGCACGGCCGGTTCCAGCCGCCGGTGCGCAGTTCCGAGGTGCAGCGGGCGAAGCAGGCGACGGTGCTGCGCGGGTTCGTCGACCAGCTGCTGACGGCCGACCGCAAAGCGAACATCGTCGTGGCGGGTGACCTGAACGACTACCCGTTCTCGCCCGCGGTCCAGACGCTCACCGCCGGTGGCGCGCTGAAGGACCTGATCGCGTCGGTGCCCGAGGCCGAGCGGTACAGCTACGTGTTCGAGGGGCAGTCGCAGGTGCTGGACCACATCCTGGCGTCGACGGCGCCGCGCGGGGTGGACTACGACGTCGTCCACATCAACGCGGAGTTCGCCGACCAGGCCAGCGACCACGACCCGCAGGTGATCCGGTTCCGGCCGAGCGCCGGCAACGCGATCCAGGACGGGATCAACGACCTGCTCGACTACCTGGAGCAGCTGCTGGGCAAGTACTTCCCGTAAGTCTTGCTCTTCGAGGCCACCACCGGACGACCGCGTCCGGTGGTGGCCTTTTCTTTTGTCCACTCCTTTGGGTGACGAGGAAACCGCGGAGCGTGCGCGGCCGTCTTTACTGGTGACGAGACCACAGGGGAGGTGGCGTGGACGGGTACGCGGTGAAGGCCGGCGAGCTGGGCAAGCTCATCGACGACCTCGGCACGGCGGCGGACAGGATGGCCGACGCCAACCGGAAGCTCGGCGGCGGCGGGGCGTTCGGATCGTTGGGGACGGCGGAGCTGGGGCAGGCGGGTGCCGGGTTCGAGGAGGCCTGGGGATATGGGATCGGGCGGCTCGGCGAAGCGGCTTCGGGGATCACGGAGCGCCTGAAGCAGGCGAAGCAGAAGTACGAGCAGATCGAAGCGGAGTTCGGCGGCGAGCTGAAGAAGTTCGGCTCGATGGTGATGGGCGACGACGACCCGACCGTGCCCCACGCGCAGCGGGGGGACTACCCCCGGGTCGGCCGGCCGAGCGGCGAAGGTCCGGCCGGCGGCGGCTCGTTCGGCACCGTGCTGGGTGACGACGGCATGGTGGGCGGGGGAGTCACGGGCGGCGTGCCGGGCATCAACGACCTGGCCGAGCGCGAGGAGCCGGGCGTGGATCCCGGCGGCGGCATGGTGGGTGGCGGGGTGACGGGTGGGGTGCCCGGGGTCGACGATCTGGGCGAACGCGAGAACCCGGGCGCGGATCCCGGCGGCGGCATGGTGGGTGGGGGAGTCACCGGCGGCGTGCCGGGCATCAACGACCTGGCCGAACGCAAGAATCCGGGCGCGGATCCCGGCGGCGGCATGGTCGGCGGCGGCGCGACCGGCGGCATCACCGACATCCTGGACGGACGCGGCCGATGAGCGAACGCGACTTCCCGGCCCTGGGCTTCGACCCGGCTCCGGGCGACCTGGACGGCGTCACCGATCTGGCGGGCAAGTACCGCGCGGTGAGCACCGACCTGACCGAGGCCGACGACTCGCTGCGGCAGATCGTCCGGAAGCAGGGCATCTGGCAGGGCGAAGCGAGCGAAGCCTTCGCGCGGCGCATCGGCCCGCTGCCGCAGTACCTCGAAGGCGCGGCGAGGTCGATGGGCGAGGCCGCGGACGCCCTCGAGGGCTGGTCCCGAGACCTCGGCGACCTGCAGAAGCGCGCGGCCGACCTGGAGGCCCGCGCGAAGGCGGCGGCGCAGGCGGCCGAGCAGGCGCGCGCGAACCCGGACTTCGCGCTGGCCGACCGGACGTTCCCGGACCAGCCGTCGCTGCAGATCGCGCAACGCCTGCTGGACGACGCGGGCCGGCAGCTCCAGACGTCGATCGACGGCTGCCAGAACATCCAGGACGCGGCGAAGCAGCTCAGCCGGGAGCACACGGAAGCGGCGGCCCGGGTCGCGGAGGCGCTGCGGAAGGCGAAGGAGACGGCTCCGGACGAGCCGGACGTCCTCGACCAGCTGACCGACGCCGTCGGCGGGGCACTTGTCGACATGTCGAACACCCTCGCGGACGGCGCGGACCAGGCGTGGGACTTCGTCCAGGACCACGCGGAGGTGATCTCGAAGGTGTCCGATGTGGTCGGTGACATCGGCAACGGCATCGGTGTCCTGAGTGATGTCGTGCCGCCGCCGGCCGACAAGCTTGCGAGCGTGGTCGCCACCGGCCTGGGGCTCGGGGCGCTCAGCGGTCACGCTCTCGCCAAGGCGGCCGGAGCCGACGTGGCGCCCGAGACGCTGTTCTTCGACGTGGCGGGCGCGGCCACGTCGGCGGCCGGACTCGCCGACGTGCTTCCGGACACCGCGATCAAGGTGGCGGGCTACGGGTTGCTCGTCGAACAGGCGGGCGGTGAGGTGGCGGGTCGCAAGGCCTTCGAAAGCCCCTGGGACGACTTCCAGAACTACTGGGTGCCCAAGGACATGGACCAGGCGGCGGTGGTCGCCGGCACGCTCGTCGCCGGGCCCGCACCGTGGGTGGCGGTGGCGCTGGGCAATGCGGCCGACGCGGGAACGCAGGCCGACAACGCGCCGGCGCGTCAGCGTGAGCGGGCGGAAGACGAGGTGTGGAACTGATGCCTCTGCAGATCGACCTCCCTCCCGGGTTCGCCGGGATGCCGGTGGGCACCGACGACAAGATGAACCGCGGCCATGCCTGGACCGTCGCCGAGAACGTCGCGGGTGGTGCTGGGAAGAGCGTCGAAGAGTTCGGCAGCTACCTGATGGCCCTCGTGCCGACCATGCAGGCGAACGGTATCCGGGTGTTCGGCAAGTTCGCCGTCGGCCGGCGCAAGGGTGACGTCGCGACGCTGACGCTGGGCGTGGCGCACTGGCCCGAAGCCGCGCCCGGAAGCCGTGACGCCCTGGTGGCGGCGATGGCCGAGCAATACCGGAGCCGGCACAAGCGTGCGGTGGTGCAGCCGGTGCGGCTGCCGATCGGCCCGGCCGTCGTCGCGATCAGCGGCGGTGAGTTCCACCTGCCCGAAGGCGACGTTCGCGCCCAGATCAAGGCGGAGTACCAGATCCCTCTGCCCGACGGCCGGTCCGTGGTGATCCTTTCGGTGGTCGCGGAGTCCGAAGACGCCTGGCCTGCGGTTGCCGAAGCGACGGCGAGGGTCGCTTGGAGCCTTCGCAGCGGGGAGACGTCGTGATCAGCACGGCGGCCGGTTCGCCCGAGTCTCCGGTCGCGCGGACGATCTTCCTCGTTCTGATGGGAGTGGTGGTTGTCGGTGGCCTGACGTTGACCTTCGTCCGTACCCGTCGTTCGATGAAACCGCGTGAACACCAGATGGCGGTGCTGGCCGCGGAACTCGACGGCCGGCGGCAGGTGTACTTCCGGAAGATGGAGATCGGCTTGGCCCAGGAGGATCTCCTCCGCGTCGCCTACAGCCGCGGCTACTCGCTGATCGACCACCGGTTCGGGAAGTGCTACGAGTTCGTCTACACACCGCACCAGCCGGGGAGACTGGCATGAGCGACAACGCGCAGCTGATCGAGGAAATGCGCTGGCAGCTCAAGCAGATCGAGGATCGCAAGGCCGAGAACCAGCGCCTCCTCGCGGGCATCGCCGGGAGCGACCACACGACCGTGGTCTCACCGGACCGGGCGGTCACCGTCCTCGCCGGGCCCGGCGGAGTCGTCAGCGAAGTGCGGCTCGCGCCCGAAGCCCTGCGGTTCGATGCGGTCACGCTCAGCCGGACGATCACCGCCGTCATCCGGGAAGCCGTCGCCGCCACCGGGCAGCTTGTCGCGGTGCCGCGGAAAGCGCCGCCGCAACGCAAGCCGACCCCCGTCGTCGACGACGAGCCCTACGACACGGTGTTCGATGTCTAGATCGGCGGCTGCTCCCCGCGCTTCGAAACCGCCCGCTTGGCGCGCCACCCCAGGGCCAGCACCGCCTGGACCAGCTCCTGGTAACTGGGCTTGACCTCCTCGAGGTACCGCTCCAGATAAGCCGGACGCGCCGTCAGGACGGGGCGGGGCTCGTCGCCCGGGTCCAGCCAGAGCAGGCCCTGGATGTTGTGCAGCGCCATCTTCCACCAGCGCGTCGCGCGTTCGGCCGCGCGGGCCTCGCGCTCCGACGCCGTTTCGATGGCGTTCTTGGCTTCCTCGATCTCCCCGGTCAGCTCGTCGGCGCGCGCCAGTTCCCAACCGCGCAGGTTCTCCGCCGAGCCCCGGGAGAGGGCGATGATTTCCTTGTACCGCATGGCCGCGGTCGCGCCGTCGTCGGTCACTGTGCGTTCTCCGGGCGCTGGAACGGGATGATCACTTCGGGGGCGCCGTGGGTCGTGCGGTCGAAGAACAACGCGCGGCCCGGGCGCGGGGACCAGTGCACCACCTGGCCCGCCGCGAACACCGACAGCTCGTTGCCCTGGACGTCGAGCGCCGCCCACGTGCCGATGTCGTCGGTGCCCGCGAACCCCAGCGTGTCCTTCAGCCGGGCGATGCTGCGCCACCAGCCGATCGTGTGGACGCCGTGGCCCGGGCCCTGCTTCAGCACCATCCGCAGGTGGTCGAGGCCGCTCTTCAGCTGCCCGACGGCCTTGACCTCCAACGTCGGCAGCGCAGCGTCGACCCCGTACAGGAGCAGGACTTTCGCGCCGCCGGACAATGCGCCGGTCATCGACTCCAGCACGCCGGTCAGGTCCTCCACCAGCGTGGCCGCGTGGCCGTCGGAGCGCAGCCGCTCGGTCAGCTCCAGTGCCGCCGGGGCGCAGGCCTCGATCGGGCAGCTCAGCACGAACTCGATTTCGCCGGGCTCGTACTGCCGCGACAGCGAGCGCGCCGCCGAGTCCATGATGGACAGTGCTTCGGCGGTCGCGGACCCGAGCACCGCGACGTTGCGGCCCGGCGCCCGCGGCAGCTCCACACCGCACGCGGCCTCGGTGACGTCGATCGACTGGCCGAGCAGCGCCCGCGGCCGTGAGTTCGGCTTCAGGTCCAGGTACGCCGGGAACTGTTCCAGCACCGGCGAATGCGCGCCGTCGAACAGGCGCGGGCGCGGGAACCGGCCCGCGTACTCCTCCCACAACCGGTGCTGCAGCTTGACGAACACGTCCTTGCTGCTCGCGTCCGGGATGTGGGCCAGCTGGTTGCCGTGCGCGACGCCGGAGTCGTGGTTGATCACCCCGTGCCACTTCGGGGCCGACACCGCCGCGTTGTTCGTCTCGGCCAGCACGCGCCGCGCCTTCGGCATCGCGATGCGCAGCGTGCACTGCTCGAACACCGCCGGCTTGCCCCAGAACGCCTCGATACCGGCGACGTCCTGGCTGGCCAGCACCAGGTGGATGCCCTGTGACCGGCCGCGCCGCGCGATGTCCTCCAGCAGCTGCGTGGCCGTGGCCGTCACCTGGTCGCGGCCGGCGAACAGGTACTGGAACTCGTCGATCACCGCGACGATCCGCGGCCAGTGCCCGCCCGGGTCGGCTTCGCGGAGGTCTGCGAGGTTCGTGACCTCGTGCTCCTTCGCGGCCGCGGACCGGCGCCGCAGCTCGTCGGCCAGGAAGCGCAGCAGCGCCAGGCCGAACTCGCGGTCGGTGTTGACGTTGACGCCGACGAGCCGCGCGTGCGGCAGCCAGCTCGCGTCCTTGCGCCCCGGCGCCAACCCGGCGAACGAGACGCCTTCCTTGAAGTCCAGCAGGTACAGCGCCAGCTCGTCCGGCGTGTACCGCGCCGCGAGACTGCCGAGCAGCGCGTACAGGAAGTTCGTCTTGCCCGAACCGGACGGTCCGCCGATCAGGGCGTGCGGACTCGCGTCGCCGATGACGACCTCGACCGGCTCGCCCTCGAAGAACCCGACCGGCGCGCGCAGCTCCCGCGCCGAGCTTTCGTGCCCGATCTCGGCCGGCAGCAGGTCGTCGAACGACCGCGGGCCGCCCTGCTTGGCGATCAGCGCCGCGGCGATCCGGTCGGCGGCGCGGATGACCTGCCCGGACGGCATCGGCGGATCCAGGTCGACGACCAGGTCGGTGCCGGACATGCTGCTGATCGCGTGCCGGTCGTCGATGAGGCTGAGCGTCTCGACCGACGCGCTCACGGCGGTCGGCACGTCGATCATGATCAGGCAGATCCCGGCGGCCAGCGCCCCGCTCGCGACGCGCTTGAGGTCGCGGGCGCGCTCCGGCTCGAGCGTTTCGCCGTTGCCGTAAAGCACGGCGATGCGGAACGGTTCGACCCGCTCCTCCCGGGCGATGCGCAGCTCCCGCAGCGACGTGTGCCCCGCCTGCATCCCGGTCGCGTGGATGCGGCGGATGTGCCCGGCCAGCTCGTCGAGGAGGTCCTCGAGCCGGCCCGGGTCGTACAGGGAAAGCGCACTCGTGCGGCTCAGCGGGTAGAGGTCCGGCAGGATCGCGGTCAGCTGCCCGATGTCCCACAGGTGCACGCGCACCGCGCCGGGCTCGAACGTCGAGAGCACGCGGATCAGCAGGTTCTGCACGATGCCGTCGATGGTGGGCCGCGTCTTCGGCGCCGACGTGATCGCCAGGTGCGATTCGTCGAGCAGCGGGACGGCGACGTCGAACGTGCGGGTGGCGTCGCCGCCGGCCGCCGTCGCGGAGCCGACGCGCCACAGGCCGGGCGAGGTGATGCCGGCGTTGTGGCCGACGCGCCCGAGCCAGTCACCCGGCGGCAGCCCGGCCGGGCCGGGTGCGTTCTGCGAGACGAGCTCGCGCAGCGTCGAGGGTCCTTGACCCCAGTCGGTGTAGAAAGCGCTTCGCACACTGCCGAGCGCGCCGAACACTTCGTGCGCGGCGGGGTGCCGGGACCACTCGGACTGCTGTTCCGGAGTGGCGTGGTTCATGCCGACGCGGACGATGTCGCGCTCCAGCTCGAGTTTGGCGAGATCGGCTTCCGCGGCTTGGCGCGCGCCGGCTGCCGCGCCCAGGACCAGTCCGATCTGGTGGCGGACCCGGTCGAGTGCGGTTTCGACGCGGTTGCGTTGCTCGGCTGACTTGTTGGCCATCGGCGTCCCCAAGAAAAGGTGTCCCCAAAAGGATTACAGGCGCGACCGGTATCCGCTCACCAGATCTTCCGCAGCGGCCAGGCGGACGAGGAGCTGGTCCAGCCCCTCGCCGGCCTGCGCGTACTGCGAAGGAAGCCAGGGATCGGCCTTGGCCTGGGCGTCCACGAGAGCTTGCCGGGCCTCCCCGAGCAGGCTTGTGGCCCGCTCGGAGTGGGCGCGCGCGTCGGCGAGCCCGGCCACGACGGCGGTGAGCAGCTGGTGGAGATCGGCGAGCGTCATCCGGCTAGAGACGCGCCGAGTAGGAGTCGGCGGAGGAAATGCTTGCTTGGACCGTGCTCTGCAGGCCGTTGATGCCCTGCAGTGCCTCCGCCAGCAACCCGTGTGCCTGGCTCACTTCGTGCTGGCTGCTGCCCTGCGTCGCTTGTGCGAGCGACTGCTGGGCTTCTTCGAGAGACTGCGCTGCCTGCTGCAGGGCGGCGATGCTCGCGGACGCCTTTTCATTGGCGAGCGCGATGCCAGCGCGGATCTCTTCGACTCCGGCCATCGGGCCTCTACTCCTCGAAATTTCGTCGGTCGTACGGGGGCGAATCCATTGAAACAGATCCAACGACTCAGCGTGATCATCTGACTGTGCGGAGTGATCACGGGCCCGGAATCAGCAAGGCCCCGGACGTGGGACGTCCGGGGCCGGGCCGATCACGGTGCGTGCCGGGGTTGACCTGGCACGTCTTTCGCACACTGAAGTCGCTGGCCGGCGCTACCCCAGGTCAGAGCGGTTTTCGTGCCACTGCTGGCCTTTCTGGAAGCGTCGGGCTCGGGTCGGGGTGAGACTAGCGCGACCGGAGCAACGGGCTGCGCTCAGCCCTGCCCGTAACTCCCCGTGGACAAGCAGATTTGTCCGGCAATCGCTCGAAAGACATTTCACATTTCGGGCAGGCTGAACGGCGCCGCCGCATCCGCACGGGCAAGTGCTCGTGCGAGCCGGATTCGGGGCAGGCCACGGATTTCCGGCCGGAACGACGAAACGCCGGGCGCGCGGCCCGGCGTTTCGCCTGTTCAAGTGCGGAGGATACAGGATTCGAACCTGCGAGGGCGTGAACCCAACACGCTTTCCAAGCGTGCGCCTTAGGCCGCTCGGCCAATCCTCCGCAGGAGACGATACCGGATGGGTGTTCCGGGACCCGAAGGCGGGTCTCAGCCGTTGGTGGTGGCCGGTGCCGCGACGATGTCGGCCACCACGCAGGTGATGTTGTCCGGGCCGCCGCCCTCGTTGGCCAGGCGGATCAGCTCCGGGATCACGTCGGCCGGGTCCGGGATCGCCGCCAGGACGTCGCGCAGGGTGGCTTCGTTCACCGGGCCGGTCAGGCCGTCCGAACAGAGCAGGTACCGGTCGCCCGGCTTCGCGGTGAACGTCCAGATGTCGGGGTCGCTGGAGCCCGCCGTCTGCAGGGCCTTCATCAGCAGCGAACGCCGCGGGTGCGAGTCCGCGTCCTCGGCCGCGACCCGGCCGTCCTCGACCAGGGCCTGCACGAGCGTGTGGTCGCGGGTCAGCCGCCGCAGGCCGCCTTCGCGCAGCAGGTAGCCGCGGGAGTCACCGACGTGGGCCGCGGCGAACTCGACGCCGTCGAACATCAGTACCGTCAGCGTCGTGCCCATGCCCTCGGTCGTCGGCTCGTTCGAAGCGACCTCCGTCAGCCGCTCGTCGATCGACTTGACCACGCCGGCCAGCGTCGCGGCCAGGTCGACGCCCGTGAGGTCCACGCGCCGGAGGTCGACGTCGAGCTCGCGCAGCACGTCGACCGCGGTCGCGCTGGCGACTTCGCCGTGCGGCTGGCCGCCGATGCCGTCGGCGACGGCGAGCAGGCGGGAACTCGCGTACAGCGAGTCCTCGTTGACCTGGCGGCGCCTGCCGACGTCCGACCCCGCGGCGTACCGGAGGACGTACCGATCGTGTGTCATGCCTCCCATGAAAGCATTGGTTGACTGAGTTCACAAGCAACTCGTCTGAATGGAGCACTCTCCGATAGAGTGCCCGCCATGGACGACGACGCCACGGTCAGCGCGGCCGACATCGCGCGGCTCGCCGGGGTCGGCCGGGCCGCGGTGAGCAACTGGCGACGTCGTTACCCGGACTTCCCGCCGCCCGTCGGCGGCACGGCGTCGAGCCCGTTGTTCGGCCTGTCCGCCGTCGCCGGCTGGTTCCGCGCCCGCGGCAAGAAGTTCGAGCTGTCCGCCGGGGAACGCGCGTGGCAGCGCCTGCGCGCCCTGGGCGACGACCTCGACCTCGCCGAGCGCGTGAACCGCGCGGGAGTCTTCTTCGCTTTCCAGGCCGGGATCCTCGACACCTTCGACAGCAAGCTCGACGACCCCGAGCTGCTCACCCTGCTCAGCGAGATGACGCACCGGGCCGGGCCGCTCGAGTCGTTCGAACTGTTGTGCCGCCGGTACTTCGAAGCGCATTCGCGGCGGTTGACGGCCACGCCGGAGCCGGTCGCCGAGCTGATGGCCCGGCTCGCCGGCCCGGTCTCGACGATCCTCGACCCCGCGTGCGGCTTCGGTGCGCTCGCGCTGGCCAGCGGCGCGAAAACCGTGCTGGGCCAGGACAGTGACCCGATGACGGCGTCGATCGCGACGCTGCGGCTGCGGCTGCGCGGCATCGAGGCCGAGGTCTACGCGGTCGACGCGCTGCGCGAAGACGCCTTCGCCGGCCGCGCCGCCGAAGCCGTGTTGTGCGATCCGCCGTTCAACGAACGGGCCTGGGGGCACGACGAACTCGTCGGCGATGCGCGCTGGGAGTACGGCCTGCCGCCGCGAGGCGAGCCGGAGCTCGCCTGGGTGCAGCACTGCCTCGCGCACGTCGAACCCGGTGGTGCGGTGACGATCCTGATGCCGGGCGCGGCGGCCGGGCGGCGCAGCGGGAAACGCATCCGCGGCAACCTGTTGCGCGCGGGCGCGGTCCGCGCGGTCGTCACGCTGACGCCGGCCGGCCCCGACCTCTGGCTGCTGCGGCGGCCGGTGCCCGGGCAGCGCCCGCCGTCGACCGTGCTGCTGGCGGAGGCGGGCGACGAGCTGTCCACAGTGGACGAGATGTGGCGGGAGTTTCGCGAGCACCCCGAATCCGGCGTTCGGATCATCGACCTGCTCGACGACGACGTCGACCTCACGCCGGCCCGGCGCCGTGGCCGGGACGAGGACCTCGGCCAGGCTTTCCAAGCCGTGCAAGGCCGGTTCGCCGGACTGGTGCCGCGCCTGCCGCCGCTCGAAGCCGCCGACACCGAACCGGCGTTCACGACGATCGGCGAGCTGGTCAAGGCCGGGGTCGTCGAGGTCAAGCACGCGGCTCGCGCCGACGCCGAGCCCCCGAGCGCCGAAGCGGGTGACGTCGTCGCGTCCGTGACCGGGATCGCGTACGTCCACAGTGGACCAACAGAACCGGTCGGCGCCGGGCTGACGGTGTACCGCGTCGACCCGGGCCGGCTGGACGCGGACTTCCTGGCCGGCTGCCTGCGCGCGGCCGACCTGCCCGCCGCGTCCGCGTCGACGCGCATCGACGGCAGGCGGGTGCGGATCCCGCGGGTCGCGATCGGCGTCCAGCGCGAGTACGGCCAGGTCTTCCGGCGGCTCGCCGAGTTCGACGCCGTCCTGCGCGAGACGGCGGAAACGGGCCGTGAGCTGGTCCGGCTAGGCTTCGCGGGACTTGTCGAAGGACGGCTCCGCCCAGGAGGCGGATAGGGGAACGGATGCTGATCGCCGACCGCTACGAGCTCGACGAGCTGCCGCTCGGGCGCGGCGGGATGGGCGCGGTGCACGGCGGGCACGACCGCCGGCTGGGCCGGCGCGTGGCGATCAAGCTGCTCAGGCTGCCGGGACGCGACGAAGAGCTCGAAGCCCGCTTCGCGCGCGAAGCACGGATCCTGGCGACGCTCGACCACCCCGGCGTCCCGACGCTGTACGACTACGGCACGCACGACGACCGGTTGTTCCAGGTCATGCAGTTCGTCGACGGCGTGACGGTCGCCGACCTGCTCGCCGAGCACGGGCCGCTGCCGGTGCCGTGGGCCGCGGCGATCGCGGCGCAGGCGTGCGCGGTGCTGACCGCCGCCCACGCGCTCGCGGTGTGCCACCGGGACCTCAAGCCGTCCAACCTGATGCTCGGGCCGGACGGCGGCGTCAAGGTGATGGACTTCGGGCTCGCGGTGCTCCGCGAAGCCGACGCCGCCCAGTTCACGCGGGCCGGGCAGCTGCTGGGGACGCCGTCGTACATGGCGCCCGAGCAGATCCAGCGGGGCGGCGCCGAACCGCGAAGCGATCTGTACGCGCTGGGGTGCGTGCTGCACGAGATGCTCACCGGGCAGCGGCTCTTCGACGGGCCCACCGCGTACGCCGTGTTCGAACGGCAGGTCAAGGAGCTGCCGCCGCCGGTGCCGGGGATCCCGAAGCAGCTCAACGCGCTGCTCGCCGAGATGCTCGAGAAGGACCCGGAGGCGCGGCCGCCCGGGGCGGCCGCGCTGTACGAGCGGCTCGGCGCGTTCGTCGGCGCGCTGCCGCCGCTGCCGGGGTTCCTGGTGCCGCCGTCGGTGCCCAGCCCGGGCCGGATGTACGCCCGGATGCTGGGGCGCGTCAGCGGCTGAGCGCCGCCGGGCGCTGGTCGGCGAGCGGCAGGCCGCGCCGCTGGATGCGGGAGAACGTCGTCGCGTTCTGCACCGCGATGCTGACGCCCAGGGTGAGCGCGATCGACGCGGAGGTCAGCGGCCCGGCGACGCCGAGCGCGGTGCCCAGCGCGACCAGCCCTACGCGGACGGCGATGGTCAGCAGCCACAGCCCGACGGTGACGGCCGAGCCCTTCTGGAAGGTCGTCCCGTCGCGCTCGGTGAGCGTCGTCGTGGTGCTGCGCAGGACCCCCAGGCCGGCGAGGACGACGAGGTCGGCACCGAGCAGCCCGAGTTCCGCGGGCGACGCGCCGGGTAGGGCCTTCGCGGCGAAGTACACGCCCACGGCGACCAGGATCAGCGGCATCACGACCAGCGTCTTGCGGTTGAGCAGCGTGCCGCGGACCTGCTTGTAGACGACCTTGTAGAGGACGTAGGCGGCGATGACCGCGTAGAGCAGGACGTTCGCTGCGCTGGGCATTTCGGGGCTCCTTGGTTTCCGAGGTGCTCCCAGCTTCGGCGAACGGCGGTGGGTTTTCGTCGGCGTGGGGATCGGGCCCGGGTGGAACCCGGCGTCAACCCGAGGGTGGAGAAGCCTGGTCCTACGGCGAAACGATCACCGCGGGTTCACCTTCTACCCAAATCGTGACCTTTCCGGACGAACCTCGAACGGGTGACCACCGTCTTTACGGGTGTCCACAAGCGATGATCGAGTATGGGGGTAACGGATCGTGAAGAGGCTTCTGGCGGGAGCGGCCGCACTGGCCACCGCGTTCGTGCTGGCCGCTTGCTCCGGGGGTGGGGCGGCGTCCGGGGGGCCGAACGCGGGCGGCGGTGCCGTCGCCGCGGCCGGGACCGGCGGCGGGACTCCGACCACTTCGAGCACCACCGCGGCCCCCACGACGACGAGCGCGACCCCGACGCCGTCGACCACCAAGCCGGCGCCGACCAGCACCTCGGCCAAGCCGAAGCCCAAGCCGAAGCCGAAGCCGGCTGCTCCGGCGAGCGACCCGGGCGTGCCGTGCGCCGCCGCGGCCGCCGCGTCGGGCACCGCCGCCTGCGTCGACATCTCCGCGCACAAGGCGTGGATCCTGCAGGGGGGCAAGGTCGTCTACGGTCCGGTGCCGATGCTGCCGGGCCGCAAGGGCTACGCGACGCCGACCGGTACGTTCCACGTGCTGTCGAAGGAGAAGGTGCACCTGTCGAAGGAGTTCGACAACGCGCCGATGCCGAACTCGGTGTTCTTCTACCCGGGTGACGCCTTCCACACCGGCAGCCTCTCGGTGTACTCGCACGGCTGCATCCACCTGTCGGCGAGCGCGTCCCTGAAGTTCTTCACCACCTTGCACGTCGGCGATGTCGTGCAGGTTGTTCCGTAACCTCTCTCTGGCCGACACGGACAGTAGGTCACGAACAGATAAATTCACTTAACAGAGTGCAACTGGCCCCCCTGCCCAGGCGATAAGTGATCGCTTGGGAAGGGGGGCCACATGGCCTTGGGGAAGCTCAGAGCACTACGTCACGCCTTCGTGGCGGCGGTGCTGACAGGGGCGTTGCTGCCCGTCGTGTCCACGGGGGTGGCGGCAGCGGCGACACTCCCGCAGGGGTTCGTGCTGCGGGACACCGACACCGGACTGGGGCAGGATCCGCTCACCGACTTCGCGTACCTGCCGGACGATTCGACCCTCGTGATCGGCAAGGGCGGCGGCGTGCGCTGGTTGCCGGTGAACGGGGCGGGCAGGGACATCGCTTCGCTGCCGGTCCGCACGGAGGAGGACCTCGGCCTCGTCGGGCTGGCCGTCGCGCCGGACTACCCGACGTCGCACAGCATCTACCTGACGCGCTCGATCAACGTCGGCAGCGGCTTCGTCATGCGGCTCGCGCGGTTCACGGTCACCGTGGACGCGGCGGGCGCGCCGACCGGGCTGACCGGGGAGCAGACGCTGTTCGAGGTGCCGGGCATGTTCAACGTCCACGGCATCAACGGCATCATCGCCGCCGCCGACGGGACGCTGTGGCTGTCCATCGGGGACAGCGGCGACTTCACGAAGGTGGACCCGGGCGCGCTGCGCGCCCAGGACATCGGCCAGCCGTACGGCAAGATCTTCCACCTGACCGCCGACGGCAACGGCGTGCCGGGCAACCCGTACTACGACGCGGCCAACCCGGCCTCGACCGCCAGCAAGGTCTTCGCGCGCGGTTTCCGGAACCCGTTCCGGATGAGCATCGACCAGAACCTCGGCCTGCCGGTCGTGGGTGACGTCGGCTGGAACTCCTGGGAAGAGGTCGACGTCGTCCAGCGCGGCGGCAACCAGGGCTGGCCGTGCTGGGAGGGCACCCACGCGACCCCCGGCTACACCGGGCTCGCGGGCTGCGCCGGCGTGGCGAACCAGGCCCCGATCTTCGAGTACCAGCACGGCAGCGGTGTCATGCAGGGCAACAGCGTCACCGGCGGGATCGTCTACAACGGATCCAGCTACCCGGCGGCCTACCGCGGCTCGTACTTCTTCGGCGACTACGTCGGGCAGAAGATCTGGACGCTGCGCTACGACGACCAGGGCAAGCTCACGCAGGCCCCGGAAAACCCGCCGGCCTTCACCGGCATCGGCGGCCCGACGAAGTTCGCGGCGGCGCCGAACGGCGACATCGTCTACGCCGACATCACGAGCGGCACCCTGCGGCGGCTGAGCTACTCGTCGGGCAACACCGCGCCGGTGGCGAAGGCCACGTCGACCACCGACCCGGACACCCGAACGGTGTCGTTCGACGGCTCCGCGTCGGTCGACTACGACGGCGACGTGCTGAAGTACGACTGGGACTTCGGGGACGGGACCACGGTCGCCGACGCCGGCCCGGCGGTGAACCACGCCTACGCGGCGGGCACCGAGTCGTCCACCGCGAAGCTGACGGTCCGGGATCCGCTGGGGGCCACCGGCACGACCACCATCGCGGTCGCGCCCGGCAACCACACCCCGGAGATCGGGCTGACCACGCCCGGGGACACCGCGACGTTCGCGGTGGCCCAGCAGGTCAGCCTGAACGCCACCGCGACGGACGCCGAGGACGGCACGCTGCCGGTCACGTGGACGACCGCGGTCCGGCACTGCCCGAGCGAGGCGACGTGCCACTCGCACCCCGGCGTCGGCGGCACCGGGACGAGCTTCGCGCAGCCGTTCACCGAGCACCCGGACTCCCGGATGGAGTTCACCGCGACGGTGACCGACAGCGCGGGCGTCACCACGTCCAAGACGTACACGGCGATGCCGCGCCGGCACCGGATCACCCTGCTCGGCACGCAGCCCGCGGCGCTGAGCATCCCGGTCGAAGGTGGTGTCAGCACGGCGCTGGTGACCGAGGGCGCCAGCTTCGACGTCGAGGCCGCACCGCTGGGCACCGACGGCGTCTCGAAGTTCACCGGCTGGCAGGGCGGTCCGGCGGACACGACGTGGATCGTCACGGTCGGCGCGAGCGACCTGACTCTGACGGCGAACTACGACACCCCGATCGACCAGCGCTACAACGCCGACCCGGCGTTGCGGACGAAGCTCGGGGCGCCGACGGGCACCGAGGTCACCGACGGCCCGGTCCACTACCGGACCTACGCCAACGGCCGCCTGTACTGGAGCGCGGCGGGTGGCACGAAGTTCGTCACCGGTCCGGTGCTGGACAAGTACCTCGCCTACGGCAAGCTCGGGCCGCCGACGTCCGACACCGCCGCGGCTCCGGACGGCGTCGGTCAGTTCAACGACTTCGTCAACAACGGCAACGTGGGGTCGATCTACTACACGCCCGCGACGGGCGCGCACGCGCTCTTCGGGGAGATCCGGAAGAAGTGGGCGGCGCTCGGTTACGAGCGTGGAGTGGGCTATCCGACGAACGACGAGGACGGGACGCCGGACGGCATCGGCCGGTTCAACCACTTCATCAACGGCACCAACGTCGGTTCGATCTACTACACGAACGCGACGGGCGCGCACGCGCTCTACGGTGAGATCCGGAAGAAGTGGGCGGCGCTCGGTTACGAGCGCGGAGTCGGCTATCCGACGAACGACGAGGACGGGACGCCGGACGGCATCGGCCGGTTCAACCACTTCGTCAACAACGGCAACGTGGGCTCGATCTACTTCACGAACGCGACGGGTGCGCACGCCATTTACGGTGAGATCCGGAAGAAGTGGGCGGACTACGGCTACGAGCGCGGTCTCGGCTATCCGATCAACGACGAGGACGGGACGCCGGACGGTGTCGGCCGGTTCAACCACTTCAGCCTCGGCCACTCGATCTACTTCACGAACGGGACCGGCGCGCACGTCGTGAAGGGCGAGATCCGGAAGCGCTGGGCGGCTCTCGGCTGGGAGCGCTCGTACTTGCGTTATCCGACTTCGGACGAGTCCAAGTCGAACGGGGTGTACCGCAGCAACTTCCAGGGCGGCTACATCACCTACACCGATGCGGGCGGGACAGTCGACCGCCCCTGGTGACGCTCGGGTGAACCAGGCCGTCTCCGGATCCTTCGGAGGCGGCCTGGTTCCGTCGGTGCGTCAGCGCAGGTCCGCGGGGGTGGTTCCGGCCGACGTCAGCGGCAGCCCGAGCGCCACCCGCTCGGTCAGCCACGGGCTCGGCCGGTACCGCGGATCCCCGGTGGACGCGGCCAGGCCGCGCAGGATCCGCAGCACGACGTCGCCACCCACCAGGTCTCCCCAGGTCAGCGGCCCACGCGGGTACCCCAGTCCCAGCCGGACCGCCGTGTCGATGTCCTCCGGGGACGCCAGGTTCTGGCCCGCGATGAAGCACGCCGTGTTGACGATCGACGCCAGGAGGCGCTGGGCGATCGGGGCCGGGCCGTCGCGGACCACCGTCACCGGGTGGCCCGTCGCCGCCAGCGCGCCCCAGGCCGCGCGGCCCGCCGCAGGGTCGAGGCCCGGGTGGACGGACATCGTCAGGCGCCGCTCGTAGCCGCCCAAGGGATCGACGCCGGCGACGCGGTCCAGCGGCAGCCCCGCACGAGTACCCGCGTCCACTGTGGACTCGCCGTAGAGCGGGACGAGCAGGACCGAGTCCGGGTACGCGTCCGACACCACCTGCACACCGGCCGCCGACAGCAACCGGCCCAGGTGCTCGTCCGCCGTGAACACCGGGCCCGACGGCTTGGGCGGCGCTGCCGGCTCTTCGGTGACCTGCCGCTTGCCGTCCACATAGGAGTAGAAGCCCTCGCCGTTCTTGCGCCCGAACAGGCCGGCGGCGACGCGCGGCCGGGTCAGCCACGACGGCCGCAGCCGCGGTTCGCCGTGGAAGCCGCTCCAGATGCTTTCCAGCACGGCGTGGGAGACATCGAGGCCGGTCAGGTCGAGCAGCTCGAACGGCCCGAGCTTCAGGCCGAGCACGTCCCGCGCGACGCGGTCGACGTCGGCCGGCTCGGCCAGCGCCTCGGCGAGGATCTGCAGCGCCTCGGTGTTCAGGCCGCGCCCGGCGTGGTTGACCAGGAAGCCGGGCGCGTCCTTCGCCAGCACCGGCTCGTGGCCCCAGCTCTTGACCAGCTCGAGGGCTTCGCCGGGCAGCCACTCGTGCGTCCGCGTGCCCGGGACCACCTCGACCAGGCGCATCAGCGGCACGGGGTTGAAGAAGTGCAGGCCGATCAGCCGGCCCGGATCGGCCAGCTCGGCGGCGATCTCGGTGACCGACAGCGAGCTGGTGTTCGTCGCGAAGATCGTCTCTTGTGGACAGACACGCTCGAGGCCGGCGAACAGGGCCCGCTTCGTCCCGATGTCCTCCCGGACGGCTTCGACGACGAGGTCGACGCCGTCCGCGGGCGCGTCGGGCGCGTCCACCGCGACCAGCCGGTCCTTGACCGCCCGCGGGTCTTCGAGCTTGCCCTTCGCGGCCAGCTTGTCGGCCATCGCGCCGACGTGCTCGATCGCTTCGGCGACGGCTTCGCGCCGGACGTCGGCGAGCTCGACGGTCACCCCCGCCGTCGCGGCGAGCTGGACGATCCCGCGGCCCATCACCCCGGTCCCGATCACCCGGATCCTGCCGACCTTCCCGGCCCACCCCGTCACGTCGTGCCCGCCTTTCCCGCCGATGCTCCTCGCGCCGACGGTACCGTCTCGGCCGTGACGGGGAAGCGGCTGACGCGGGCGGAAAGCCGCGAACGGACGAAGGACCGGCTGCTCGCGGCGGCCGCGGAGCTGTTCGCCGAGCGCGGCGTCAACGGCACGTCGGTCGAGCAGATCGCCGAACGCGCCGGGTACACGCGCGGGGCGTTCTACGGCAACTTCGAGGACAAGCACGAGCTGGTCGTCGCGCTGCTGGTCCAGCGTCGCTCGCAGGAAGCGGCGGAGGTGGCCGCTTTGGAGGGCGATGTACTGGCGCGGCTGAAGGACTGGCACGCCGAGCGCGCCGAGCACCTGACCGAGTGGTTCGCGCTGCGCACCGAGCTGACGCTGTACGCGCTCCGCAACCCGGACGCGCGGCCGTCGGCGGGGGCGAACGAGCGGGCCGCGCGCGAGCTGATCGAGTCGGGCGTCCGGGCGACGTTCGCCGCCCGTGGTGTCGAACCGCCGGCCGATCCGGCGTTCCTCGCGCTGATCATCCACGCGCTGGAGGACGGCCTGCTCCGGCAGCGCTACCTGAGCCCGGACGGCACGAGCGACACGGTGATCGCCGACGCCTTCGAGCTGCTGCTGCGGACCTGGCTGCGCTAGAGGCCGACGAAGTTAGAGGCCGACGAACTCCGCCATCCGCCTCGCCGAGTGGGTGAAGAACTCGTCGGCCGGGTCGACGCTGCCGACGTATTGGCCGAACAGGTCGAAGTTGATCGCCCCGAACAGCTGGGTCCACGCCATGAGCAGCCGGGTCACGGTCTCGGGCCCGGCGACGATCCCGAGGACCTTCGTGAGCGTCTCGGCCTGGGCGCGCAGCTCGGGCGCGACTTCGCCGTCGATCGCCCGCAGCTCGGTGTGCGTGAGCACCTTGACCAGGGCGAGCGCGACCCGGGCCGCGGGGGCGACGGTGTCCTGCGGGGCCTGGTAGCCGGGGATCGGCGAGCCGTAGATCAGCGCGTACTCGTGCGGGTGCGCGCGGGCCCAGTCGCGCGTCGCTTGCCAGATCGCGAGCCACCGGTCGCGGGGGGCGCCCTTGCCCGGGTCGGCGTTTTCCGCTGCCTCGCCGATCGCGTTGTAGGCGTCGACGATCAGGTCGGTGAGCAGCCGGTCGCGGCTGGGGAAGTACCGGTACAGCGCGGACGACACCATGCCCAGCTCCCGCGCCACCGCGCGCAGCGAAAGCCCGTGCGCGCCGACCTCGGCGAGCTGGCGGCGGGCCTCGTCCTTGATCTCCTGGGTGAGTTCGGCGCGGGCACGTTCGCGCGCGGTCTTGGTGGCGGTCATGGGGATCAGTGTGCCATGACGAGAGCGGCGCACAAAATAGAGAGCACTGCTCTTGACAGAGTGCGGTGCTCGGGTGTTCACTGCTCTTAACCGAGAGCACTGCTCTCCCAAACTTCGGAGGACACCATGACCGCCGCCCGCTACATCGAGCCGAAGAAGTCGACCAACGCCTTCAACGAAGCCGTCGCGAAGCTGACCCGCATGGGCTTCAGCGTCTGGGGCAGCCGGGTGCTGACGGTGGTCGGCCGCAAGAGCGGGGAGCCGCGGTCGGTGCCGGTCAACCTGCTGACCGTCGACGGCGTCCGCTACCTCGTCGCCCCGCGCGGCGAGACGCAGTGGGTGCGGAACCTGCGGGCCGCCGGCCAGGGCACGCTGCGCGTTGGGCGCCGCGTCGAGGAGTTCACGTTCCGCGAGCTGGGCGACGACGAGAAGCCGGGCATCCTCCGCGCGTACCTCAAGCGCTGGAAGTTCGAGGTCGGCGTGTTCTTCGACGGCGTCGACGCCAAGGCGTCCGACGAGAAGCTGCGCGAGATCGCGCCCGGCTACCCGATCTTCGAGATCTTCACGAAGTAGGTTTGCGCCGCTTCGTCAGGTTCGCGGCGACCAGGACGACGCCGACCAGGAACGCGACGAGCCCGATCAGGAACCACAGCTTCTGCCCGGTCATGAAGCTGCCGGTGATCACCCCGATGCCCTGCAGCACCCAGACGGCGCCGACCAGCACGAGCACGACCCCGACCGCGAAGGTGATCCAGCGCCTCATCCGGCCAGTCTAAGCAGGCCGGTCGCCCGGGACGAGTTCGTGTCGGTAGGCGTACACGACGGCGTGCACGCGGTCGGGCAGTCCGAGCTTGCTCAGCACGCGGGACACGTGCGTCTTCACGGTCTCCTCGCCGACGTGCAGCTGCCGCGCGATCTCGGCGTTGCTGCAGGCGTTGGCGATCAGCAGCAGGACCTCCCGCTCGCGGGAGGTGAGCCGGGCCAGCTCGGGCGGTTCGGCGGCCGCGGGTTCGAGCACCGACGCGAACTTCGCGACCAGCCGACGGGTCACCGACGGGTCGATCAACGCGTCGCCGCGCGCGGCCACCCGTATCGCCGCGACCAGCTCTTCCGGCGCCAGGCTCTTCAGCAGGAACCCGCTCGCCCCGGCGCGCAGCGCGCGGTAGACGTACTCGTCGGCGTCGTAGGTCGTGAGGACGAGGACGCGGGTGTCGTTGCCCGGCGCGGCGAGGATCGCCTCGGTCGCGGCGAGGCCGTCGAGGCGGGGCATCCGGACGTCGAGGACCGCGACGTCCGGGCGCAGGCGGGCGGTCTCGGCGACGGCTTCACGGCCGTCGGACGCCTCGCCGACGCAGGTGAAGTCGGGCTGGGTGTCGAGCAGCGCGCGCATCCCGGAGCGGAACATCGCGTGGTCGTCGGCCAGCAGGACGCGGATCATGTGCTCTCCACCGGGAAGGTCGTGCGCAGCTGCCAGTGCTCGCCGGTTTCGCCGTAGGAGACCTGGCCGCCGAACAGGGTGACGCGCTGGCGGATGCCCGCCAGGCCGCGGTGCGCGTGCTCGTTTTGGGTGGGGCGGTCCGCGCGCAGGCCGTTCGTCACCGTGAGCACGACTTCGGTGCGGCCGTGGTTCAGCTCCACCTCGACCGGGCCCTCGCCGTGGCGCAACGCGTTCGTCAGGGCTTCCTGGGCGATCCGGTACAGCGCGACGTCGAGCGAGCCAGGGAGCTCGCGGGGTTCGCCGCGCAGGGTCAGCCGGGTCGGCAGGCCGGCCGCGCGGACGGTCTCGACCAGCTCGTCGAGGTTGTCCAGACCGGGCTGTTCGGCGTTGGTCTCCGCGTGCAGGAGGTCGAGCAGCCGGCGCAGGTCGGCCATCGCCGAGCGGCTGGCGGACTCGACCGCGCCGAGCGACTTCCGCACCGGCGAGTCGCCGTCGGGCAGGCCTAGCCGGGCGGCGCCGGCGTGCACGCCGATGGCGCTGACGTGGTGGGAGATGACGTCGTGGAGGTCGCGCGCGATGGTCGTGCGCTCCTCGGTGACGGCTCGCCGGATGGCTTCTTCCTCGTGCTGGCGGCGTTCGTCCGCCTCCCGCTCGAGATCGGCGATGTAGGCGCGCCGGGCGGTCGTGTACCGGCCGACCAGCCACGGCAGGAGCCCGCTGACGCTGACGCTGATGGCGATCAGCCGCCAGTCGGACGCGGTGCGCCCACCGCCTTCGATGCACCCGGCGACAACGCCGGCGAGCAGGGCGAGGAGCGCGAGGACGGCGGGTTTCGGGCGCAGCCACGCGCCCGCCCGGTAGCCGGCGATGAGGATGCCGGCGTTGTTGCCGACGACGTAACCGGTGCAGGTGCAGAGAAGCAGGGGCGAGCCGGCGAAGAGGAGGGCGTGCGCGAGGGCGACCCAGCCGGAGTACCGGGCGGGGCCGGCGAGGGCGGCGTTGACGGCGATCCCGGCGAGCAGGACGGCCCAGGCGCGCCAGCCGGCCCCGCCTTCGCCGAGCGGCCCGCGGAGGGTGAAGAGGGCGGCATCGCAGACGACGCAGACCAGCGCGACCAGCAGCGACTGGCGTCGCAGGGACCCGCGGATGTCGTGCACACCCGCAACTGTGCCCTAGTCGGCGGGCGGAGTGGGCGGGAACGCCCCGATGCGGCGGGAGGGGTACGCGGCACCGGGGCGCTCCCTGATCGGGAAGGTCGTGGGTCCCGAGCGCCCCAAGGCGGCCTTGGTTGCGTTGAACGCACCGAAGGCCGCCTTGGTTGCGTTGAACGCACCGAAGGCCACATTGGGGCGCTCGGGGCGGGAGCGTTGGCGGGCGGCTCGGCATGCTCGGGAGTCGTCGGCTCACCGGGGTGGGGCGGGCCGGGGGCTGCCGGGCAGGGCGCCCCCGGCCGTGGTCAGTTCGTCGGGCGGGCCGAGTAGTTGCCGCCTCGGCGCTGGCCCGGCTGGCGCTGCCCCTGCGTCGCCTGGCCCAGCGAAGTCGCCGTCGCCGCGGTGCCCTCGACCTTCGCCACCACCGTCACGTTCGTGTCGCCCTGCTTCACGTCGCCCGTCTTCTGGGTGGATCCGTCGAGCGTGTACGTCTGCTTGTAGCCGTCCTTGCTCGTCAGTGTCACCGAGGTCGCGCTCAGTGCCGTGACGTCGCCCGTCTGGAGGCGCTCGGTCGTGTAGCCGCCGCTGCCGTTCGACACCACGAAGTCGCCGTGGAGCGCCTCGCGCAGCGCCGCCATTCCGCCACCGAAGCCACCGCCGAAGTTGCCGCCCGGACCGCCCTGGCCGGGGAACTGGCCGCCGCCCGGGCCGCCGAAGCCGCCTGGGCCCTGCTGGGCCGAATTGTCAGCGCTGCTGGTGCCCGCCCAGATCGCCGCGCCGCCGCCGGCCGCGATCACCACCGCGATGCCGGCCGCGATCGCCGTCTTCTTGCCGGACCAGCCCTTCTTCGGCGGGGCGGCCGCCGGATCACCCCAGTTCGCCGGGGCCGGTTCGCCCCAGGCCGGCGTGCTCGCGGCGGGTGCCGGGCCGCCCTCGGGCGGCGTGTTCGGCGTCGGCTCGGTCGTCATCGTGTCCTCCGGTGGTACCCACACTGGTCCAGGCCAGGTTCACCGCCGAGGCTGTGTTTGAGCTGTGCGGGGCGTCAGCACGCGCTGTGGCTCCCTTACCCGGACGAAGGACTCTCACAGGAAACGCACAGCGAGGTCACAGTGAGCACCGATGAGCCGCCGAGAAGATGGCACTATGACCGCTATGAACGCCACGTCACCCGGCCCCGGCAAGGCCGACCTGCGCCGCGCCGACGGGAGCCCGGTGCGGGTCCTCGTCGTCGACGACGAGGCGACGCTGGCCGAGCTCGTGTCGATGGCCCTGCGCATGGAGGGCTGGGAGGTGCGCAGCGCGGGTGACGGCACGGAAGCCGTCCGGATCGCGCGCGACTTCCGCCCGGACGCCGTCGTCCTCGACGTCATGCTCCCCGATTTCAGCGGTCTCGAGGTGCTGCGCCGGATGCGGTCCGAGGCGGCGAACCTGCCGGTGCTCTTCCTGACGGCGAAGGACGCGGTCGAGGACCGCATCGCCGGGCTCACCGCGGGCGGCGACGACTACGTCACCAAGCCCTTCAGCCTCGAAGAGGTCGCGCTGCGCCTGCGCGCACTGCTGCGCCGGGCGGGCGGGGTGACCGGCGCGAGCGGGTCGACGCTCGTCGTCGGCGACCTCACCCTCGACGAGGACAGCCGCGAGGTGCACCGCGGCGGCGACCTCGTGCCGCTGACCGCGACCGAGTTCGAGCTGCTGCGCTACCTCATGCGCAACCCCAAGCGCGTGCTGTCGAAGGCCCAGATCCTGGACCGCGTGTGGAGCTACGACTTCGGCGGTCAGGCCAACATCGTGGAGCTCTACATCTCCTACCTGCGCAAGAAGATCGACGCCGACCGCGAGCCGATGATCCACACCATGCGGGGCGCCGGGTATGTCCTCAAGCCAGCGGGCTGAGCGGCGGCGGTTCCGGATGCACCGGCCGTGGTCGCTGCGGCGGCGGCTGATCGTCCAGCTCGCCGCGCTGCTGGCGCTGGTGTGCCTGGTCGTCGGTGTCGTCACGGAGTTCGCGCTGAGCGAGTTCCTCGTCGGCCAGCAGGACAAGCGGCTGGCCGCGGCCAGCGAACGCTCGCACGGCGGTGACCGGCCGCCGCCCTGGACGTACGGTGAGGCGCCACCGCCGGATCCGCTGCGGGCGCTGGGCCAGGGCGAAGGCACGCTCGCCGCCGTCCAGGTCGGTTCGCGGGGCACCGGGGCCGTGCTCGACTCCAGCGTGGGCTCGCCGACCAAGCGGCGGGCGCCGTACCGGCAGCTCGACAAGGACCAGGTGCTGGCGCTGCTGGCACTGCCGTCCGACGGAAAGCCGCACAGCATCGTCCTCAGTGGCACCCTCGGCGACTACCGCGTCGTCTCGACGACGTCGCCCAACGGCGACAAGACCGTCATCGGCCTGCCGCTGAAGGACGTCAACGAAACGCTCTGGCGGCTGGGGTTCATCCTCGGCGGTGTCGCGCTCGCCGGGATCCTCGTGGCCGGCGCGGTCGGCGCGGCGACGATCCGGCGCACGATGAAACCGCTCGACCGGCTGGCCGCGACCGCGACGCGCGTCTCCGAGCTGCCGTTGGATCGCGGCGAAGTCGCGCTGTCGGAACGGGTCCCGGAGGCCGACACCGACCCGACCACCGAGGTCGGCAAGGTCGGTTCGGCGCTGAACCGGATGCTGCAGCACGTCGCGAACGCGCTGACCGCGCGGCACGCGAGCGAGAACCGCGTCCGCCAGTTCGTCGCGGACGCGAGTCACGAATTGCGCACGCCGCTGGCGGCGATCCGCGGGTACGCGGAGCTGACCCGCCGCGGCGGCGAGGAGGTGCCGCCGGACGTCGCGTTCGCGATGAGCCGCGTCGAGTCCGAGTCGCGCCGGATGACAACACTGGTGGAGGACCTGCTGCTGCTCGCGCGCCTCGACTCCGGCCGTCCGGTGGTCCACGAATGGGTGGACCTGTGCCGGCTGGTGGCCGACGCTGTCGCGGACGCGCACGTCGCGGGCCCGGGCCACAAGTGGCTGATGGACGTCCCGGGCGAGCCGATCGGCGTCCTCGGCGACGCGGGCCAGCTGCACCAGGTGGTGATCAACGTGCTGGCCAACGCGCGCACGCACACCCCGGCGGGCACGACGGTGACGACGACACTGTCCACTTCGGACGGAGTAGTCCGGCTCCGCGTGGCGGACGACGGCCCGGGCATCCCGCCGGACGTCCTCCCGGACGTCTTCGAGCGCTTCGCCCGAGGCGACAACTCACGTTCACGGGCGGCCGGGAGCACCGGGCTGGGGCTGGCGATCGTGGCCGCGGTGGTCGGGGCGCACGACGGCCGGGTCCGAGTGCAGAGCAGGCCGGGGCGCACGGAGTTCGAGATGACCTTCGCGGCGGCGCCCGCTCCCTAGCGGTCACCCGATCGAGCCGGATGCACAGCGCACGCACAGCTTCGGCACAAGTTCACCACATGCGGCGCCGACACGGTCGGAACCATGACGACCACGCTGTCGGCGCCCGAACACGCCCAGCCCGCGCCCGAGGCCGCCCGGAAACCGCGGTGGGTCAAGCCCTCCGTGGCCGCCCTGCTGGCCGGCACCGGGCTGCTCTACCTGTGGGACCTGGCGAAAACCGGCTGGGCCAACGACTTCTACGCGATGGCCGCCCAGGCCGGCACGTGGAGCTGGAAGGCGCTGTTCTTCGGTTCGCTCGACCCGGGCAACGTCGTCACCGTCGACAAGCCGCCGTTCTCGCTGTGGGTCATGGGGCTGTCCGGCCGGCTCTTCGGTTTCTCGAGCTGGAGCCTGCTCGTGCCGAACGCCCTCGCCGGCGTCGGCTCGGTGGGCCTGCTCTACCTCGCCGTGCGACGGCTTTCCGGCCCGGGCGCCGGGCTGCTCGCCGGGGCCGGGCTCGCGCTGACGCCGGTCGCCGCGCTCATGTTCCGCTACGACAACCCCGACGCCTTCCTCGTGCTGCTGCTCGTCGCCGGCGCGTACTGCGTCGTGCGCGCGCTGGAGCACGCGAGCACGAAGTGGCTGGTGCTCGCCGGGGTCGCGGCCGGGTTCGGCTTCCTCGACAAGATGCTGCAGGCGTTCCTCGTCCTGCCCGCGTTCGTGCTGGCGTACGCCGTCGCGGCGCCGACCTCGCTCGGACGCCGGATCGGCCAGCTGGTCGCCGCGGCCGGCGCGGTGGTCGTCTCCGCGGGCTGGTGGATCGCGGTCGTCGCGCTCTGGCCGGTGGCGGACCGGCCCTACATCAGCGGCTCGACCGACAACACCGTGCTGGAGCTGGCTTTCGGCTACAACGGTCTGGGAAGGATCTTCGGGGAAGGCCGGGGCGGCGGGACGTCCACACCGCCGGTCGGAGCCGGCGTCCGCGGCTTCGGCGGCGGCTTCGGCGGCGAAACCGGCCTGACGCGGTTGTTCAGCGGCGAGTTCGGCGGGGAAGCGTCGTGGCTGCTGCCCGCCGCGCTGCTCGGCCTGGTCGCGGGGCTGTGGTTCACCCGCCGCGCGCCCCGCACCGACCGGACCCGTGCGGCGCTGCTGCTGTGGGGCGGCTGGCTGGTCGTCACGACGCTCGTGTTCAGCTACATGAGCGGCATCATCCACCCGTACTACACGGTCGCGCTGGCGCCGGGGATCGCCGGCACGCTGGCGATCTCCGCCCGTGAGCTGTGGCGCGGCCGCGCGAACTTCGCGGCCCGCACGGTGCTGGCCGTCATGCTCGCCGTCACCGCGGTCTGGGGCTTCGTGCTCCTCGCGCGGACGCCGGACTGGCAGCCGTGGATCCGCTACGCGCTGCTCGTGCTCAGCGCCGCCGCCGTGCTGGCGCTGCTCTTCGGCGCCGACCGGCTCCGGCGCTCCGGCCCCGCGGTGGCCACGCTCGGCCTGTGCGGCGCGCTGCTCGGGACGGCGTCCTTCACCCTGGCCACGGCGGCGACCGCGCACTCCGGTGGCACGCCGTCGTCCGGCCCGTCCGTCGCGAGTGGACGCGGGTTCGGCGCCCGCGGCGGCTTCGGGGAGGGCCAGACCGACGCCGCCGTGATCGACCTGCTGAAGAACACCACGACGAAGTGGGCCGCGGCGCAGAGCGGCGTGATGCAGTCGGCGGGGCTGGCGCTGTCGAGCGGACGGCCGGTGCTCGCGATCGGTGGCTTCAGCGGCAGCGACCCGGCGCCGACGCTCGCGCGGTTCCAGCAGTACGTCGCGGCCGGCGACATCCACTACTTCGTGGCCGGCGGGCGCGGCGGTTTCGGTGGCGGCCGCGGCACCTCGGGTGAAATCCAGACGTGGGTCGAGCAGAACTTCACGCCGGTGACCGTCGGTGGCACGACGATTTACGACCTGACAAAATCTGTCAATTGATCGAAATTCGACCGATTGTTTCAGGCGTGTTAACAGTCGAGGAATGATTCGCCGATCCGGGGCCGGTGCGATATCGGTGGAGGCGTACACCTGTTCGATCTCCGTCTCGATGACCGGCGCATTGCGAACGATTGTTCGGTTCCCGGAAATAGCGCTCGGTGATGATCACGGCGTGAGGTGACGACGAGGGACTACAGTCCGTGCAATCGCACGTGCCCGTGGCCGCGATCTTGGCCGGGCGGCCGACAGAAACGCGGGAAACTCGATCTGGAAGCGGCCTGATATCGCTGGTCCGCCCGGCCGGGGGTCACTCGTTCGGCTGCATTGCCGGGGCGTTGTGGAGATCTTGTGCTAGTCGCTAGGCTCTCCGCCGGTCCGTGGTCCTGAGCACCGCTTTTCCTCAGGTACGGCACCACTCCACTTCCCCCGCAGCTGGGAGTTCGTTGTGATTTCCCGTTCCCGCCCCCGTCTGCTGACGGTGCTCCTGACCTTGCTGACCCTCGCCGGGGTCACCGCCCTTTCGGGCTGCAGCGACAGTTCCGCGAGCGGCGGCGGCGACAAGATCACCCTCGGGTTCAGCGCGTGGCCGGGCTGGTTCCCGTGGCAGGTGGCGCAGGAACAGGGCCTGTTCGCGAAGAACGGCGTGAACGTCGACCTGAAGTACTTCGACAACTACACCGACAGCATCAACGCGCTCTCCAGCGGGGCCATCGACGCGAACAGCCAGACCCTCAACGACACGCTTTCCTCGGCGTCCGGCGGCGCCAAGCTGTCGATCGTGCTGGTGAACGACAACTCCACCGGCAACGACAAGATCATCGCGCGGGACGGGATCAACGCCATCGCCGACCTCAAGGGCAAGAAGGTCGCGGTCGAGCAGGGCACGGTCGACCACTACCTGCTGCTGCTCGCGCTGCAGGAAGCGAAACTGACCGAAAAGGACATCGAGCTGGTCAACCTCCCGACCGACGCCGCCGCGGCCGCGTTCGTCGGCGGCCAGGTCGACGCGGTGGGTGCGTTCGCGCCCTTCACCTCGAAGGCCCTCGAGCGCCCGGGCAGCCGCGCGATCTCGACGTCGGCGGAGTTCCCCGGCGCCATCCCGGACCACCTCGTCACGTCGCAGAAGCTCGTCAAGGATCACCCGAAGGACGTCCAGGCGCTGGTCAACACGTGGTTCGAGACGCTCACCTGGATCAAGAACAACAAGGCCGCGGCGGTCGGGATCATGGCCAAGCGCGGCGGTGTCTCCGACGCGGACTACCAGACCTACGACGCCGGCACCACGATCTTCACGCGCCAGCAGAACCTCGACGCGTTCACGCCGGGGGTCACCGCGCAGCACCTCGACTTCCAGGCGAACAAGATCGTCGACTTCATCGTCGGCACCGGGCTCGCGCAGCAACGGCCGTCGCTCGACGGGCTGTTCGACGACCAGTTCGTGAAGGCCACGCCGCAGTGACCGGTCCGACTCGGCAGCTCGCCGAACGGCAGGAGTCCGGCCGCCCGGCCTGGGCGCCCCTGCCTCGCCGGACCGCGCCGAAAGCCGCGTCGCCGCTGTTTTCCTTGCGTACGCCCATTTCCGCGCCGGCGCGCTGGAGGCTGGCGGTGCTGTCGTTCGCGATCCCGCTCCTGGCGTGGGTCGTGCTGAGCGTCAGCGGGGTCGTCGTCCCGACGTTCCTGCCGTCCCCGGCCGCGGTGGTCAGGGCCGGGATCGACATGGCGAGCACCGGCGAGCTCTTCGACGACCTCTGGGCGACGACCCAGCGGGTGCTCGAAGGCTTCGGCCTCGCCGTGCTCGTGTCGGTGCCGCTCGGCATCCTGATGGGGAGCTTCACCGCGGGGCAGGCGTTCTTCGAGCCGCTGATCGGGCTGCTGCGCTACCTGCCGGCGAGCGCCTTCATCCCGCTGCTGATCATCTGGCTCGGCATCGGCGAGCCGTCGAAGATCGCCATGCTCTTCATCGGGACGGTCTTCTTCAACACGCTGATGACCGCCGACGTCGTCCGCGGTGTGCCGGGCGAGCTCCTCGACGTCTCCTACACCCTCGGCGCGCGCCGGGGTGAGGTGCTGCGCAAGATCGTCGTGCCGCACTCGCTGCCGGGCATGATCGACGCGATCCGTGTCAACGCCGCCGCGGCGTGGAACTTCGTGGTCGTCGCCGAATTGATCAACTCGCAGGCGGGCCTCGGCCACCGGATCGTGCTGGCGCAACGGTTCCTGCGGACGGACACGATCTTCGCCGTGCTCGTGGTCATCGGGGTCGCCGGTCTGGTCATCGACGTCCTCCTGCGCACGCTGCGCACGCGGGTCGGGAAGTGGGCGGCATGACGCTGGAACTGCGGAACGTCGCGAAGGACTACACCGTGCGCGGCAAGGTGACGCGCGCGCTCGACGGCGTCGACCTCGAGGTGCTGCGCGGCGAGTTCGTCTGCGTCGTCGGCGCGAGCGGCTCGGGCAAGTCGACGCTGCTGTCGCTGGTGGCGGGGCTCAGCGGCCCGACCGAAGGCGAGATCCTGCTCGACGGCGTCCCGGTGACGGGCCCCGGCCCGGATCGCGGGCTGGTGTTCCAGGCCGGCGCGCTTTACCCGTGGCGCAGCGTCGAGAAGAACGTCGCGTTCGGACTCGAGCTGCTGCCGGTCGACGCGGCCGAGCGCGCCAAGCGCGTGGACTGGTACCTCGCCGAGACCGGGCTCCACGCCGTGCGCAAGTCGCTGCCGAAACAGCTTTCGGGCGGCCAGAAGCAGCGCGTCGCGATCGCGCGGGCGCTCGCCTGTGAACCGGACGTCCTGCTGCTGGACGAACCCTTCGGCGCCTTGGACGTCCAGACCAAAGAGGACATGCAGGTGCTCATCCGCCAGGTCTGGGCCGACACCGGCACCACGGTGCTGATGGTCACGCACGACGTCGAGGAAGCGGTGTTCCTGGGCGGCCGGGTGGTGGTGCTCGCCTCCGACCCGGGCCGGATCGCCGCCGACGTCGAGGTGACGCTGCCCGCCGAGCGGGACCTGGCGGTGAAGCGCGAGCCGGCGTTCCTCGCGCTGCGCGCCCGGATCGAGGACCTCGTCCGGGAGCAGCACCGCGGCCACGTCGGCCGGGTGGCCGCGGACGGGTGAGAACGGAAGACGGGAAGGTGTGGGGATGAGGCACGGCAGGTCGACCGCGGACCGGGCCGGCGGCGGGGGAATCCTGGCCCGGCTCGGCATTCGCGGCAAGCTGAACCTGCTGCTGCTGCCCCCGCTGGTCGCGGTGGTGCTGGTGTCGGTGCCGTTCGTGCTGACCCAGGCGAGCAGCGCCGTGGCCGCGACGCAGTCGGCGACGGTGGCGCGGCACACCCAGCAGCTCGGCGGCCTGGTCTGGCAGCTGCAGCGCGAACGGCTGCTCACCGGCGCGTACGTCGCGACGCCGTCGATGTCCGCCGACCAGATGCTGCGGCAGCAGAAGACGGTGAACGCGGCGGTCGAGGACGTGCGGTCGTCGCTGGGTGCCGACGCGCCGGACGAGCTTTCCGCGGCCCTGACCCGGATCGGTTCGCTGAACGAGCTGCGGCAGAACGCCGAACGTCGTGGCGTCGCGCTCGACAGCGTCGCCCGCACCTACCACGCGGTGATCGGCGCGGTAATCGATTCACTGCGGCTCGTCCCGCAGCTCACCAGCGACGCCGAGGGCACGCGGGAGCTGACCGCGCTGGAGGCGCTGCTGCGCGCGAACGAGGAGAACTCGTTGCGCGGCATGGCGTTGATCGTGACGGCGGTGTCGCCCGAGGCCGGCCGGTCCATCCTGGACGACGCGACCCAGCAGGCGCCGATCTTCACCGACCGGTTCGTCCAGCAGGCCGACGACGACACCGACCGCGACCAGTCCGCCCTGGTCGTCAACGTCGAGCAGAGCGACGCGGGCCGCCGGATCGACGACCTCGCCTCCCAGGTCGGCAACCCGCGCGACGCGGCCGGCACCACGCAGTACGTCACCGACGTCCTCACCGCGTCGGAAAGTCAAGCGGGACAACGGAAGCTGGTCCAGGAGCGGGTCACCGGCGAGATCGCCGACGCGGCGACCGGCCGCGCGGACGCCGGCACGCGGCTGGCGTGGCTGGTCGGCGTCGGCGCGGGCCTGCTGTTCCTGCTGGTCGCCTTCCTCGCCGTCGCGGTGTCGCGCTCGATCGCCTTGCCGCTGCGGCGGCTGACCACGGCGGCGACGTCGGTCGCCGACCTCGCCGGCACCGAGCTCGTCCGCGTGACCGACACCGAGGAAGCCGAGGAGCAGGTCCCGCGGCTGGCCACGATCGACGTGGTTTCGAGTGACGAGCTGGGCGAGCTGGCCGCGGCGTTCAACCGGGTCCAGACGACCGCGGCCGAGCTGGTCGAGCGGCAGGCGCTGACCCGGCGCAACACCAGCCTGATGTTCGCGAACGTCGCCAAGCGCACGCAGAACCTCGTCGGCCGCCAGCTCGCGCTGATCGACGAGGTCGAGCGCAACGAGCAGGACACGCGGCTGCTGGCCAGCCTCTACCGGCTCGACCACCTCTCCACCCGCCTGCGCCGCAACGCCGACAACTTGCTCGTGGTGTCCGGCACCCGCGACGAGACGCGCATCGCCGGCCCGATCGAGCTGTCCACGGCCCTGCGCTCCGCGCTCGCCGAGATCGAGGACTACCAGCGCGTCAAGCTCGGGGTCGTCGCGGAGATCCTGCTGTCCTCGGCCCTGGGCGCCGACCTGGTGCTCGTGTTCGCGGAGCTGCTGGAAAACGCGACGTCGTTCTCGCCGCCGGGCTCGATGGTCGAGGTCGACACGATGTTCCTCGCCGACGGCTCCTGCCTGGTGAGCATCGTCGACCACGGCATCGGCATGACCGCGCAGAAGGTGGCCGAGGAGAACCAGCGGCTCGTCGAGCGCGAACGGCTGGAGCTGGCGCCGACGAGTGTGCTCGGCCTGTTCGTGGTCGGCCGCCTGGCGCGGCGCCACGACCTGGGCGTCGAGCTGCTCGCGACGCCGACCACCGGCGGCGTGACCGCGCGGCTGACGATCCCGCCGTCGCTGTTCAGCCACCGCGCCGAGGTGCGCGTGAAACCGGTGATCCCGGTTCAGGCCGTGCCCGAGGCGCGTCCCGCGGAAGCCGTCGCCGTCGCGGCCGCCGCGTCCACTGTGTCCACTGGGTCCATTTCGGACACTTGGCGCCCGGTCGAGCTGCCGGCGCCGGCGATCCCGGCGCTCCTCGGGTCCCGCAACGGCTTCCTCTGGTTCAACCAGCGGGAACCGGTGTGGCCGGACACCGAGCCGGACGTCCGGGAGCCGGAGAGCCGGAGTGGGCTCAAGCGGCGCGTCCGCGGTGCCCAGCTGCCGAGCCCGGGCACCACGGCGCCGGTGCTGCCGGAGCCCGGACCGCGGCACGACCCGGAGGCGACCAAGGCCGCGATGGACGGGTTCCAGGACGCCTTCGCCCGGGCCGCCGAGGTCTCCGCGACGGCGGGCGACGGCGCGTCGCTGCCGGTCCGCGTGCCCGGGGGCTCGGCGATGGCCGCCGAAGCCCCGGTGTCCGCGCCGACCGTCGTCACGGCACCCGTGTCGCTCCCGGCCGCGCCCCAGTCCCGGGACGGCCTGGTCCGCCGGGTCCCCGGTGCCCAGCTCGCCCCCGGCCTGCGTCAGCAGGTCGCCGCGGGCAGGCCGGCCGCCCGGGCCGTCGTGGACCGCGGCAAGCGGGACCCGGCGGCCGAGCGAGCGGCGTTCGACTCGTTCGCCGCCGGCCTCGCCAAGGCGGACGTGGTGACGGCGGAAAGTTCGCCGGGAGGCGTGACCGCCGGCCGGGTGGCGGAACATCTTGGAATGGACGCACGAGAAGAGAGCAGGAAATGAGCATCCCCGCAGCAGGTGTCAGCGTCGAAGCCCAGAACTTCAACTGGCTGGTGAGCCGCTTCGCGCAGCACACCGCGGGCGCGATCGCCGCCATCGCGGTCTCCGCCGACGGCTTGCTGATCGCGGTGTCCTCGGAGCTCGAGCGCTCCAACGCCGACCGCCTCGCCGCGATCTCCTCCGCCATGCTCGGCCTCGCCCACGGCGTCTCCGAAAGCCACCCGCTCGGCGCGCCCGACAAGGTGATCATCGAGCTGGAGCACGGGTACCTGCTGGTCTGCACCATCAGCATCGGCTGCTCGCTGGGCGTCCTGGCCAACAAGCAGGCCAGCCTGGGCACGATCGCCTACGAGATGGCCATGTTCGCCAACCGCGCCACCGAAGTCCTGACGCCGGGCCTGATCGAGGAGCTCAAGAACACCGTAGGTGCGTGATGACCGAAGAACCGGACACCTCCCTGCTGCGGCCGTACCTGATGACCTCGGGACGCGCCCAGCCGGTCGACCAGAGCCTCGAGATCGAGGCGCAGGTCATGACGTCCCGCCTCGGGGCGGCGTCGCACCCGAAGCTCACGTTCGAGCGGCAGGAGATCGTCTCGCTCTGCCGCAGCACCGTGTCGGTCGCCGAGGTGGCCGCCATGCTCGGCCTGCACATCGGCGTCGCCCGGGTGCTGGTGGCCGACCTCGCCGAGCAGGGCTACGTCGTCGTCCGGCGGCCGGCGAACCACACGTCGCAAGACCTCGGCATGATCGAAAGGGTCATTCGTGGACTCGAAGCCATTCACTGAACCGGCGGCCCGCCCGCCGGCGCCGGTCAAGATCGTCATCGCGGGCGGCTTCGGCGTGGGCAAGACGACGGCGGTGTCGTCCATCTCGGAGATCAAGCCGCTGACGACGGAGGCGGCGATCACGTCGGTGGCTGCTTCGGTGGACCGCACGGGCCACGTCCCCGGCAAGACCACGACGACGGTCGCCCTGGACTTCGGCTGCATCACGATCGACGAAGAGGTGAAGCTGTACCTGTTCGGCACGCCCGGCCAGGACCGCTTCGGCTTCATGTGGCAGGACCTGGTCCACGGCGCCCTGGGTGCGCTGGTGATCGTGGACACCCGCCGCATGGACGACTGCTACCCGGCGGTCGACTACTTCGAGAACGCGGGCCTGCCGTTCGTGGTGGCGGTGAACATGTTCGACGGGTCGTTGGGCCACAACCTGGAGGACATCCGCTGGGCACTGGCGGTGAGCGAGGACGTCCCCCTGATCACGTTCGACGCGCGGCAGCGGCTTTCGGTGCGGGACGCGCTGCTGGCGGTCCTGCACAACACGTTCAAGAAGGCCCGCGCCCAGGCGGGCGCGGGGGCTTGATCCGGGACCGCTACACTTGACCTCGGACCCCGCGCGGCGTCCACCCTGTGAACCTCCCCAGGGCCGGAAGGCAGCAAGGATAAGCAGGCTCTGACGGGTGCGCGGGGTCCCCTTTTTTTGGCCCTAGAACAGGCCCAGCACGTCTTCCGGGGGCTGGGGCGACGGGGGCCGGTCTTCGTCCGTGATCGGGGTCGCCCTTCCCGCCAGCTTTCGCAGCTCCGCGCCGTGGACGCACCTCGCCGGGAAGGCCGCCGACGCCGTTCGCTGGGCGATCTCCGCTGTGGGGAGGTCCGAAGCCGAGGCCGCGAACACCAGGTTGCCGAACCGGCGGCCCTTCAGCACCGCCGGGTCCGCCAGCAGCAGGACCTGCGGGAACACCTCGCGCAGCGTCGCCAGGAAGCGGCGGGCGAACGGGAGTCCCGCGCCGTCCGTGATGTTGGCCAGGTAGGTCCCCTCCGGGCGGAGGATCGTCGAGATCGCCTGGGTCGCCTCCAAGGTGGCCAGGCCGCCGGCCAGGGTCGCTCGCTCGAACGCGTCGACCACCGCCAGGTCCGCCGTGTCCTCGCGTCTGGTCGCCAGGCCTTCGCGGCCGTCCGTCACCCGGACGCGCAGGCCCGGCACCCGCAGCCCCAGCTGGGCGCGGACCAGCTCGACCAGCTCGCCGTCGGCGTCGAACACCAGCTGCCGCGACCCCGGGCGCGACGCCGCGACGTAGCGCGGCAGCGTGCACGCCGCCCCGCCGATGTGCAGCGCCTCCAGCGGGCCCGGCCGCAGCTGGTCCACGACGTCGCCGAAGCGGCGGACGTAGTCGAACTCCAGGTTGGCCGGGTCGTCGAGGTCGACGTACGACTGGGCGACCCCGTCCACCGACACCAGCCAGGCGTTGCCGCGGTCGGCGTCGCGGACGAGCTCCGCCGTCCCGAACCTGACCGGGTACCGCCCGGCCACCGGACCAGGCTTTCGCGCACGCGCCACGACCGGCGAGCCTAGTTGTCGGACCCTGCCGGTACTCCATCCATGCCCCCGCCACCGCCCTCAACGGAGACGCTTCGCGTCGCGGTAGATTCACGGGCGTGGCTCTAGCGCTGTACCGCAAGTACCGTCCGGCGACGTTCGCCGAGGTAGTCGGTCAGGAGCATGTGACCGAACCCCTCCGCACGGCGTTGTCCGCCGGGCGCATCAACCATGCCTACCTCTTCTCCGGCCCTCGCGGCTGCGGCAAGACGTCGAGCGCGCGCATCATGGCGCGCTCGCTGAACTGCGTGAAGGGACCGACACCGGACCCGTGCGGCGAGTGCAACTCGTGCAAGGCGCTCGCCCCCGAGGGGTCGGGCAGCGTCGACGTCACGGAGCTCGACGCCGCCAGCCACGGTGGTGTCGACGACGCTCGCGAGCTGCGGGACAAGGCGTTCTACGCGCCGGCGGAGTCGCGCTACCGCGTGTTCATCATCGACGAGGCGCACATGGTCACCACGCAGGGCTTCAACGCCCTGCTGAAGATCGTGGAAGAGCCGCCCGAGCACGTCATCTTCATCTTCGCGACCACCGAGCCGGACAAGGTGCTGACCACCATCCGCTCGCGGACGCACCACTACCCGTTCCGGCTGATCCCGCCGGGTGCGATGCGCACGCTCCTGGAGAGCAACGTCGCGGCCGAGGGCGTCGAGGTCGAGCCCGCGGTGTACCCGCTGGTCATCCGGGCCGGCGGCGGTTCGGCGCGCGACACGCAGTCGGTGCTCGACCAGCTGCTCGCCGGCGCGGGCCCGGACGGCGTTTCGTACCCGCGCGCGGTGGCGCTGCTGGGCGTCACGGACGTCGCGCTGATCGACGACATGGTGGACGCGCTCTCGACCGAGGACGCCGCCACGGTGTTCGGCACGGTCGAGAGGGTCACGGAGGCCGGGCACGACCCGCGCCGGTTCGCGACGGACCTGCTCGACCGGCTGCGCGACCTGGTGCTGCTGCGCGCGGTGCCGGACTCCGCGGGCGGGCTGGTGTCCGCGCCGGAGGAAGAGCTGTCGCGGATGGTCGCGCAGGCGGAGCGGATCGGCCTGGCGACGCTCTCGCGGTACGCGGACATCGTCCACAATGGACTTCTGGAGATGCGTGGGGCGACGTCGCCCCGGCTGGTGCTCGAGCTGCTGTGCGCGCGGATGCTGCTGCCGTCGGTGACGGAGGCGGAGAACGCGCTGCTGGCCCGGATCGAGCGCCTGGAACGCCGCGCGACGCTGGCCGGCGGCGGTGGCGCGCCTGCCGAGGGTGGGGTGGAGCCCCCGGTGCGGGCGGCGTCGGACCGGTTCTCACGTCCTTCGCAGCGCCCGGCTTCGGCCGGGTCGGAGGCAGACCCGGAGCCGCCGAGGGCCGAGCCGGCTGCACGACCTGCGGCTGCTCCAGCCTCGGGGTCCGACGACGGCTCTGGCACTCGCGCGGCAGCGGTTGCCGGCGCTCCGGTCGGCCAGTCCGCGGACGGCTGGGGAACCCCGCGCACCGCTACCCCTGCGGGCGCCGGTGCCTCGGCCCCGGGGTCTGGCACATCGGCAGGCCGGCCCGCCGATGGGTCGGGCACTCGCGCGCCGGCTGCAGCCGGTAGCTCGGCACCTCAGTCCGAGGACGGCGGCTGGGGCACCACGCGCACCCCGGGTGGCGGCACGCCCGCCCCGGCCGCGGCAAGCACCGGCGCGCCGGAAACCGGCAGCCCCGCTCCGGCGCCCGCGACAAGCCCGGCGCCCCCGGCGACCGCTGCGTCCGGGAGCCTGGACGCCGCCGCGATCCGGAACGTCTGGCCGCAGCTCATGACCGCCCTGCGCAAGTTCACCGGCGGCCGGAGCCTCGAGGCGATGCTCACGCAGGCCACCGTCGCGACCGTCGAGGGGAACTCCCTCACCCTCACCCACAAGTCCGAACCCCTGGCCCGCCGCCTGTCCGACCAGGACAACGCCCGCAAGATCGCCGGCGCGCTGGCGGACGTCGTGGGTGGCGACTGGCAGGTCCGCTGCGTCCACGGCAACGCCTCGGCCGCGCCCGCCGCGCGGGCGCAGCAGGCCGCGCCCGCGCCGGAACGGTCGTTCACCCGGCAGTCCGCGGCCCCGGCTGCCCCCGCCGCGCCCGCCGCAGCGCCCATCGCGGCGCCCGCCCGGCCCGCGCCGGCGCCCGCCGCCGCACCGGCCCGTCCGCGGGTGGCGACGTCCGAGCCGGACATCCCGCTGCCCCCGGAACCCTCCGACGAGGACGACGAAGACCTCTACAACGAGGACGCGAGCCCCGCGCCGCCGCCGCCCCCACCGCCGCCGGACCAGGACCCGGACGAGCTCGCCCGCAAGCTGATCTCGGACCACCTCGGCGCCCGCCCCCTCGACTGACCGAAGTCCGTGAATGGCCCATCGAGGGACTTCAAGTCCCTCGATGAGTCATTCACGGCCCGTCAGGATGCCCAGGGGCCGATGCCCGTCACCCGGTCCGCCGTGATCCGCACGATCACGGCGGTCGGCGAGCCCTGGTTGCCCAGCACGTACCCCCAGATAGCGCTGGGCCTGCCGGTCCATCAGCGCCGTGAACTCGTCGGCGATGTCCGGCCCCACGATCCGGGCCGTGCCCCGGACCAGCAGGTACTGCGGCAGCCCGCGCGCGTCGTGCCCGTCGTGGTCCTCGATCAGCACCGTCACCCGCGGGTCGCGGCGGACGTTGCGCACCTTGGGCCGCCGCCCCTCCATGCCCATCACGATCTCGTCGCCCTCGCGGCTGGCCCAGACCATCGAGGTCTGCGGCGAGCCGTCCGGGTTGATCGTCGTCAGCACCGCGTTGAACGGCCGCTCGAACAGCCGGTGGCAGCTTTCGGGAAGTGCCATGCTCCCGAGACTAGGAACCCGACAGGTACCGCTCAGCCGCGGCCCGCCGGGCGTACGCCGAAGCGCCGCCCCGCGTCGAGTACTGCCTGACGACGCTCGGGGAGACGCTCGTCGAGCCCATCGGCGTCCTCGCGAAGTGGGCGACGAGCCACGGCGAGGCCGTCCTCGAGGCTCAGGAAGCCAGGTAGGCCTCGATCGCCGCCGCGATGGCGGACGCGTACTGCTGGCGCCCCTCGGCGCTGGTCATCCGGGCCGCCTCGGCCGCGTTGCGCATGTTCCCGCACTCGACGAGCACCGCCGGTCGCGTCGAAAGGTTGAGCCCGCCGAGGTCCGCGCGCGCCGAAAGGCCGTTGCCGCCGATGTAGTTCGACGTGCTGAAGCCGCCCGATCGCATGGTGTCCCGGACGACCTGCGCGAGCCGCGTCGACGGTGCGCCCTGCGCGGCGTTCAACGGCGGCGACGAATACGCGACGTGGAAGCCGTTCGCGCCGGCCGCGGTCGAGCCGTCGGCGTGGATGGAGACGACGGCGTCGGCGCTCGCTTCGTTGCCGATCGCGGCCCGGCGGTCGACGCAGGGGCCGACGCCGGTGTCGTCCTGTCGCGTGTAGACGACACGGATTCCCTTGCTCGCCAACGCTTTTCCGACCCGCTGCGAGACGTCCCAGGTGAACTCGTGCTCGGGGTAGCCGGCGTTGGTGGCGGTGCCGGTCGTGTTGCACGGCTTCTTCTGGCCGCGCCCGGCCGGGACCTGCCGGTTGATCTCCGCCGGGTGCGCACCGTTCCCGCCGTTGTGGCCGGGGTCGAGCACGACGACCTTCCCGGAAGCGACCGGCGGCGCGGCGGACGAGGACGGCGGCACCGAAGGCGACGCGGACGGGGAGGACGTCACCGTCGCCGGCGTGGGGGTGACCGTCCGGGTGGTCAAGGGAGCAGGCGCCGGAGCCGCCGGGGCGTCTTCCTCACACCCGGTGAGCAGCAGGGCACCGGCCAGCAGCAGGGGGACAATCGCGCGTCGCACGGCGACCACGGTGCCACAACCCGGCCCCACCCGTGGCGCGACTACCCTGGCGGACGACACAGGCGTGCAGAGAGGACCGAGTGCGATCATGGTGCAACCCGGCGGCGGCTTCGACATTTCCCAGCTGATGCAGCAGGCCCAGCAGATGCAGCAGAAGCTCGTGGAGGCCCAGGAAGAACTCGCCAACACCGAGGTCACCGGCACTGCCGGTGGCGGGCTGGTCACCGCGACCGTCTCCGGTGACAGCCAGCTGAAGAGCCTGCAGATCGACCCGAAGGTCGTCGACCCGGACGACGTCGAGACGCTGTCCGACCTGATCGTGGCGGCGGTGCGCGACGCGTCGGCGAGCGCGCAGAAGCTCACCGAGCAGAAGCTCGGCCCGCTGGCCGGCGGCCTCGGCGGCGGTGGCGGGATGCCGGACCTCGGCGCCCTCGGCTTCGGCGGCTGACGAACTTGTACGAAGGTGTCGTCCAGGACCTGATCGACGAGCTCGGGCGGTTGCCCGGGGTCGGGCCGAAGAGCGCCCAGCGGATCGCGTTCCACCTGCTGGCCGCGGACCCGGTGGACATCTCGCGGCTGCAGGACGTCCTCGGCAAGGTCAAGGAGGGCGTGCAGTTCTGCGAGGTGTGCGGCAACGTCTCCGAGCAGCAGAAGTGCCGCATCTGCCGCGACGAGCGCCGCGACCTCACGGTCATCTGCGTGGTCGAGGAGCCGAAGGACGTCCTGGCGGTCGAGCGCACGCGCGAGTTCAAGGGCCGCTACCACGTTCTGGGCGGCGCGCTCGACCCGCTGTCGGGTATCGGCCCGGAGCAGCTGCGGATGCGCGAGCTGCTCAAGCGCATCGGCGAGGCCGACATCAGCGAGATCATCATCGCGACGGACCCCAACACGGAGGGCGAAGCGACGGCGACGTACCTGGTGCGGATGCTGCGCGACTTCCCGGGCCTGAGCGTGACGCGGCTGGCGTCGGGCCTGCCGATGGGCGGCGACCTGGAGTTCGCGGACGAGCTGACGCTGGGCCGCGCGCTCTCGGGCCGCCGGGTGCTCTAGCGACCCCTGGGGCACTGGCAGTCCGCCCGGCCCGGCTCGACCCGGTAACACCAGGCGACTCCGCTCCCAACGCAATTGCCCGACCGAATGCGTGGTCGGCGAAATTGCGACGAACAGGCGCTTGACAGCTTTCCTGGAAACCGTGGCGCAATAACGGCTCAGGCATGTTACTCGACTGTCGAGTGAGCCTGAAGTGATACGTGTCACGCGCATTTCCTGTAAGAACCGGCGTGCCTTCGGAGATGAGTTCGACGAGGTCGGAAGTGCCTCGCGAAACTGATGAGGGGGAACTCTGGTGGATCGCTCCCGAATGGCCGGCAGATCGGCGATCGGCGGTGTCTTGCTGGTGACCGGACTGCTGCTCGCCACCGTTCCGGCGTCGGCGGTGTCGCACAGCGCGGCCGCCGCCGACGGAACCTACGGCTTCACCGCCAAGCTCACCATGGACGGCCGGGCCTGCAGCGGCGTTCTCGTCGCGCCGGACTGGGTGGCCACGGCGGCCGGTTGCTTCCCGGAGAACCCGCAGGGCGGGGCCCCGGTGAAGGCGACCACGGCCGTCGTCGGGCGGACCGACCTCACCGGATCCGCCGGGCACGCCGTCGGCGTCTCCGGCCTGGTGCTCGCCGCGGGCCGCGACCTCGCGCTGGCCCGGCTCGCCGCCCCGGTCACCGACGTCGCCCCGATCTCGCTGGCGGCCACGGCGCCGGTGGCGGGCGAAAAGCTGCGGGTCGCGGGCTTCGGCCGCACGGACACCGAGTGGGTGCCCGACAAGCTGCACAGCGCGCTCTTCACCGTCGGGTCGAACACCGCCACGACGGCGAGCCTGACCGGGGACGACGGCGCGGACACCTGCCGTGGCGACGCCGGCGGGCCGGCGTTCCGCGAGGTCTCCGGCCGGGCCGAGCTGGTCGGCGTCAGCAGCGCTTCGTGGCAGCACGGTTGCTTCGGCGAGACCGAAACCAGGCAGGGGAGCACGGCGGCCCGGACCGACGACCTCGCGGCGTGGGTGCGGCAGACGGTGCTCGCTCCCGCGGCGAAGGCCGTCGGGCACACGATCGTCGTGAGCTGGAACGGGCTGCCGACGTCGGACAACGCGACCTACTCCGTCTACGGCTCGGCGACCGCCGACGTCCCGGTCGACTCGGCGCACCTGCTCGGGACGACGCAGTCGCTGTCCTACACCCAGGAGCGCCTGCCGGCGAAGCAGACGCGGTACTACCGCGTCGTCGCCACCCCGGCGAGCGGTCCCGCCGGCGCGCCGACGGGCGTCGTTTCGGCCACGACGCCGCTGTCCAAGGGCACCGACTTCACCGGTGACGGCCTGGAAGACGTCGGCGCGGTGTACGACTTCAAGAACGCGCGGACGGGCCTCTACGTCTGGCCCTCGCTCGGTCCGGGTTCGGCCGAGGCCCCGATCCTGGGCAACCCCGCGCTCGCGTGGGACAGCGGGAACGGCGCGGTGAACGCCAACCAGGCGCGCTGGGTGACCGGTGACTTCAACGGTGACGGCCGCAGCGACTTCGCGATGGTCTACGACTACCTCAACAACAGTTCGACCCTCTGGCTCTGGTACGCCAACGCCGCCGGTGGGTTCGACGCGCAGGGCGTCAAGTGGGAGAGCGCGAACTTCACGCCGAGCAAGGCGCGGTTCGTGGCCGGTGACTTCGACGGTGACGGCCGCACCGACATCGGCGCCGCCTACGACAACGGGAACGCGAGCACCTCGTTCCTCACCTGGCACGCCACGGCGACCGGGGTCGACGCTCCGGTGACCCAGTGGACCACCGGCACGGGGACGTGGGGTCTCACCCAGTCGACGTGGGTGGCGGGCGACTTCAACGGCGACGGCCGCGCCGACCTCGCGTCCTTCTACGACTACCGGAACAACACCGCGAACCTGTTCCTCTGGTACGCCAACGCCGCCGGCAAGTTCGACGACAAGGGCGTCAAGTGGAACGGCACGAGCTACACCCCGGCGAAGGCGCGCTTCGTGACCGGTGACTTCGACGGTGACGGCCGCGTCGACATCGGCGCCGCGTACGACAACGGGAACTCGAACACGTCGTTCTCGACGTGGCACGCCACGACGGACGGCTTCGACGCCCCGGTCACCCGGTGGACGACCGGTCCGGGTGTCTGGACCTGGGCGAAGTCGCAGTGGACGGCGCCGGACATCGACGGCGACGGGCGCGCGGACCTGATCGCCGGCTACGACTACGGGAACTCGAACACGGGCCTCTTCTACTGGCACTCCGGTCAGAGCGGCGCGTTCGAGGACAGAGGGGGCAAGTGGAACAGCGGCGGCACCTTCAGCGCCGCTCAGGCGGTGTTCCTCTGATCCGCCGGTGAACTCGGGGGTGGTGAGCCGGAACCAGCCGGCTCACCACCCCCGCCGGCGCCGGGGGCAGCCCAGTACTCTCGCGCCGGTCGCTGTGTGAAAAAATCCCGTCGGCTTGCCGATCGGGGTCGCGCAAGCGTTCGATGTGTGTCCGAATGACGCGCGCCCTGAATCGATGAGCGAGGTGCTCTTCCATGGCTTGGCTTGACGCGGTTCCCAGCGTGTTGCTGTGCGGGTTGCTGCTGGTCCTGCCGGGGCTGCCGATCACGTACCTGCTCGGGTTGCGCCGCCTCACGGCCGTCGCGCTAGCACCGGTCGTCGTGACGGCCGTGGTCGTGTTGACGGCCATCGCCGCGTCGAAGCTCGGCCTCGCCTGGTCGCCGCTGCTCGTGCTGCTCGTCTTCGCCGGGCTGGCCCTGGTGCTCGGCTGTGTGGTCGTCCCCCTGCGCAGGCGGTTGCCGCCGGCGGTGCCGGGGGACAGCTGGCCGGTCGTGGGGGCTTCGGTGGCCGGCCTCGCCGGCGCCGTGCTGCTCGGCGCGCTCGCGGTCCGGCTGTCGATCCGCGGTCCGGAAGAGCTGGTCCAGACCGACGACTCGTCGTTCCACTACAACGCGATCGCGAACATCCTCAACACCCACGACGCCTCCACGTTCATGATCGACACCCTCGGCGTGCCGGGCCGCGCCCACGGGTTCTACCCGGCCGCCTGGCACGACCTGGGTTCGCTGTTCGTCATGATCAGCGGCAACTCCATCCCGGCGGCGGCGAACATCCTGTCGGTCACCATCGCCCTGGTCGTCTGGCCGCTGGGCTGCGTCCTGCTGATGCGCCAGCTCGCCGGGCCCTCGAAGCTGGCGCTGGGCGTCGCCGGCCTGCTCAGCACGGCCTTCGGCGCGTTTCCCTGGGAGATGCTCGGCTGGGGGATCCTCTGGCCCAACCTGCTGGGGCTTTCGTTCGTCCCGGCCGCACTGGCCGCTCTGCTGTCGGTGACCAAGCTGGCGAAGGAAGACGTCATCGGCCGCGGCCGGGCCTGGCTGCTCGCGCCGGCGTTCCTCGTGGCCGTGACCATCGCGCACCCCAACGCGGTGATCAGCCTGGCGGCGATCGCGCTGCCGGTGGTGTTCCTCGGCCTCGCCAGGGCGTCGCTGCGGCGCTACCGCACAGGTGACCGGCTGCGCGCCGGCCTGCTGGCCGCGCCGATCGTGCTGGCCGCGCCGGTGTACTGGCTGGTCGTGGTCAAGTCCGGGGTGTTCGCGGTGACCATGGACGCGGACGTCAAGCCGATCGAGACGCCGTCGCACGCGGTCGGCGAGGCGCTGACCGGGGCGACGAACGGCCGCGGCGCGGGCTGGATCCTCGGCGTGCTCGTGATCGTCGGGGCCGTGTCGTGCTTCCGGCAGCGGTCCCTGCGCTGGCTGGTGGCCGGGCACGCCATTTCCGCCGGTCTCTACATACTGGCCGCGGGCGTGTCCTGGACGGGCCGCAAGGTGTTCACCGGGTTCTGGTACACCGACTCCCACCGGCTCGCCGCCATGCTGCCGATCACCGGGGTCCCGCTCGCGGTGATCGGTGTGCTCGCGGTGCTCACCGCGGTCCGGTCCTGGCTCACGTCGGTGAGTTTCCTCGAACAGCGCCGGACCCTGGCCGCGCGGGCGTCCGCGATCGCGCTGCCCGCGGTGATCCTCCTGCTGCTGACGACCGGTGGCCTGAACGTCCTCGACCACCGCAACCGCGTGCTGAGCGCCTACCCCAAGATCGATCCGCTCGTGAACCAGGAGGAGTACGACCTCTTCAAGCGGATCGCCGACCGCACCGAGCCCGGCACGATCGTGGCCCAGATGCCCTACAACGGCAGCCCGGCGGTGATGGCGCTGACCCGACGGCAGGTGCTGTTCCCGCAGCTGAACATCGGCAGGCTCACCAGCGACCAGATCTACCTGGCCCGCCACCTGAACCAGGCGGCCACCGACCCGCGGGCCTGCGCCATCGCGGATCGCCTCGCCGTGCGGTACCTGCTGACCAACGACATCCCCCGCGGCAACCTGTGGGACGGCGTCGCCTACCCGGCCCCGTCGGCGGGCTTCCGCCAGATCGACGAGGGCGGGACGTTCAAGCTCTACCGCGTCCCGGTGTGCGACGGCTCGCAGCCCCAGACCCGCTGACGAGTCCGGGGCGGCGTGCCGGGAGAGCTCAGCAGTAGCCGAGCTGCGCCAGGGTGTTCACGACGATCTCGGACGGGTGGTACTTGTCCGTCCAGTTGTCGCCGCGGCGTTCGGTGTAGCTGTCGAGGAACGTGCGCAGCTTGTCGCCGCGCATCTCGGTGAGCTCGACGTTCGCGCCGATGCCGACGTGCCGCTCGGTGCGGTGGCGGTGCACCGCGCACGGGATCCCGAGGTAGCCGCACTCCTCCTGGAGACCGCCCGAGTCGGTGACGACGTACTCGGCGCGCGCGACCACCGGCAGGAACTTCAGGTACCGCAGCTTCGGCCGGATGATGAACCGGTCGTCGAAGAGGTGCTCGAGGTCCAGCGCGCGGATCTTCTCGCGCTCCGGCGCGCCGGCCATGTACAGCACCGGCATCTTGCGGCTCTCTTCGCGCAGGATCTCCAGCGCCTCGCGGTACTTGTCCGCCCGGGACAGCAGCTCGAAGCGGTGCAGCGTGGCCAGGCCGAACTTCTCCGGCACGTCGACCACCAGCGGCTGGCCGATCGCCAGGCGCATCGAGTCGATCGCGGTGTTCGCCTCGGTGTCGACCACCACACCGCGGGTGTTCTTCAGGTTCGCGACCTCGCGGGCCGTCGGCGCGAAGTGGATGTCGACGACCTTCGCGGCGATCTTGCGGTTCAGCTCTTCCGGCAGCGGCGACAGGATGCTGCCCGACCGCGCGCCCGCCTCGATGTGTCCGACCCGCGACTTGAGGATCCGCTTCCCGATCAGCGCGCCGTACGGCGTGGTGAACGTGTCGCCGTGCACCAGCACCAGCGGCGGGCGGCCGTCCTCGGTCAGCGCCGCGCGAAGCTCCTGGCGGCGGCCCCACGCGGTGCGCAGCACCTGGGCGGCCCAGCCCGGCACCTGCGCCGGCGACTCGAGGTTGTGCGCCTTCTCGCGCGGCACGAACCAGAGGTCCGGCTCCGGCAGGTTCAGATCGGAAAGGACGTCGGCCACCTCGTCGACGTGCTGCGCGGTGAACCAGATCTTCGGCCGCACCCCGCGCTCGACGATCCCGTGGTAAACCGGCGCGATCTTGATCAGTTCCGCGGTGGTGCCGAGGATGAAGGAAATCACCGTGAGAGCCCATTCCTGGTCGGGGAGCGGTGGCGTAAGGATACTGGCCGACCCGCCGCGGGGGCCCCCGGGTAGCCTCGGCACGGTGAGTGCGAACCCGCTCCTCCCCTCGCTGAGTGTCGTGATCCCGGTCTACAACGAGCAGGACTGGATCGAACGCAGTGTCGGCGCCCTGCTCGCCTCGGCCGAGGCGGCGAACTGGCCGATCGAGGTCGTCGTCGTGGACGACGGCAGCACCGACGCCACGCCGTCGCGGCTCGACGACCTGCGCGAACGCCACGGCATCACCGTGCTCAGCCAGGCCAATTCGGGCCGGTTCGAGGCGCGCAGCGCGGGGATCGCGAAGTCGTCCGGCGAATGGATCACGCTGCTCGACAGCCGCGTCATCGTCGACGAAGGCAGCCTGACGTACTTGCGTGACCAGCTCGTGGACCATCCCGAGCGCGCGGTCTGGAACGGCCACATCGACGTCGCCTCCGACCACAATCCCTACGCGGGGTTCATGGCCGGGCTGGTGAAGGTGCCGTGGCGCAAATACTTCTCGAATCCGCGGCTGACGTCGTACGGAATCGAGGAATTCGACGTCTACCCGAAGGGCACGACGTTTTTCTGTGCCCGCCGGGCTCTTCTCGAAGGGTCGATCACGGCGTTCGTGTCGTTGTTCGACGACATCCGCTTCGCCAGTGACGACACCCGCATGCTGCGGTGGATCGCCGAGCGCGAGCAGATCTGGCTGTCACCCGGGTTCTCCGCCGTCTACAACGGCCGCGACTCGTTCAAGAAGTTCGCGCAGCAGGCCTACTTCCGCGGCACGACCTATGTGGACTCCTACATCGGCTCGCCCGGCCCGGCCCGCAACGCGCTGTTCGGCGCGCTGGCCGCCGGCGTCGTCGGGCTGGCCTTCGCCGCGAAGAAGCCGAAGACGACCCTGGTGGCCGGCGTGGCCGGCGTGGTCGCGGCGGGCGAAGTCGTGAAGAAGTGCGGTGCGACCGGCCCGGAGGCCCGCGCGGTCACCAAGCTGCTGCCGGTGTTCGCCGGCGGCTTCGGCGCCGGTGTCCTGCGTGGACTGGCCATGGCCGTGCGGGCGCGGCTCCGGCGCCGATGAGCACCGCGGGCGTGAAGGGCGTGGAGACCGGGGCGCGCAGCGGCCGGACGACGGCGGGCAGTCTCGGCAGCTCGCTGCTGGTGTCGATCGGCCTCGGCTACGTCCTCACGGTCGCCAGCCAGCGCCTGCTGCCGCCGCAGGAATACGCCATCTTCGTCACGTTCTGGGGCCTGCTGATGGGCCTCGGCAGCACGCTTTCCCCGCTGGAGCAGGAGCTGTCCCGCCAGTCGGCGGTGGCGGCCCTCGGCGGCGGCAAGGCGGGCCGCCCGGCGCTGCGGGCGGTCGCCGTCGGCGTGGTCGTGGCCGCCGCTTTCTCCCTGGCCCTGCTGATCCCGCCGGTCAACGACCGGCTGTTCCACGGCGACTGGTCGCTGGCGGTCATCGTGCTGGCCGGCGGTGTCGCGTTCGCCTGCCAGTTCGGCACCCGCGGGCTGCTGATCGGGCAGCACAAGGTGAAGGCGTTCTCCCTGCTCGTGGTCGCCGAACCGGCGGTGCGCGCGCTCATCCTCGGCGTCCTGTTCGTGTCGGTCGCCTACAACGTCGTTTCGCTGGCCGTCGCGGTCGCCGCGGGCTCGTTCGCCTGGCTGCTGTTCGCCCGGCCGGCCCGGCGCCTGCTCGACCCGCACGTCGAGGGCGACGGCTGGGGCGTGACCACCCGCCGGATGGGCATGCTCCTGGCCGGCGCCGCGCTGACGTCGGCGGTCATCACCGGCTACCCGGCGCTGGTCGGCCTGCTGGCTCCCGGCGGCGACGGCGACCGCGTCGGCTCCCTGTTCGCCGCGCTGGTCATCGCGCGGCTGCCGCTGACCCTGATCGGGCCGGTCCAGTCGCTGGCCGTGCCGTTCGTCGTCCGGCTCTCGGTCACCGAAGAGGGGCGCCACCGCCTGCGCCGCGTGCTGGCCCTCGGCGCCCTCGCCTCGCTGGCCTTGGCCGCGCTCGGCGCGCTGGTCGGGCTGTGGCTCGGTCCGTGGGCGGTGCGGTTCGTCAGCGGCCCGGGCTACGACATCGACGGCTGGTCGGTCGCGGGCCTGGTGTGGTCTTCGGTGCTGCTGGTGCCGATGCAGCTGCTCACGGCCGTGCTCGTGGCCCGCACCCAGGCGAAGCTCGTGCTGGTCAGCTGGGCCGTGGTCACCGGCACCGCGTCGCTGTTCCTGCTCTTCCTGCCCGGCGACACGGTGTTCCGCGCGGTCGTCGCGCTGGCCGCGGCGCCCGCGCTGGGCCTGGCCGTGGTGCTCGCGTTCGTCCTGCGGCGTGCCCCGGAAACCGGGACGGCGACAACCGCGGGCACCGATGAAGCGTCTTCTTAGCGGGCCAGTAAGGTGTCATGCGCCCGCTGGTGGGACGGGAACGGCGTGAAGCGCCGGTGAGGTTTGGACTGCGAATTCGATGAACGTTCTGCTCGTTTTGCTCGCGTTCTGGTTGCCGGGGCTGGTCTTCGGTGCCGCGATCCGGCTACGGGGCTGGACGTTGGCCGCCGCCGCGCCGATGCTCACGTTCGGCCTCGTCGCGCTCGGCATCCCGGTGCTGGGCAAGTTCGGCATCCGCTGGACGATGCTCGACGTCGCGCTGTGGACGCTCGTGCTCTCGGCGGCCGGGTTCGGGCTCGCCTTCGCGGTGTCCCGGTTCACCCGCCGCCGCCATCCCGACCGGGAAGAGCCGGAGCGGCCGGCGCGCAGGCCGCGCGACCACGTGATCATCGGCCTCGGCGTCGCCGCGGGCACGGGGATCGGCATCGTCACGTTCCTGCGGGGCATCCGGAACATCGGCAACGTCCAGCAGGGCTGGGACGCGCCGTTCCACGCGAACCTGGTGCGCTGGATCGCCGAGCACGGCGACGCCCGGCCGTCGACCGTCGGCACGATCTCGAACCTGCCGGACCAGAAGGACTACTTCTACCCGGACACCTACCACGCGCTGCTCGCCCTGGTCTTCGACAAGGGCGGCCTGTCGATCATGCCGACCCTGAACCTGGCCGCGCTGGCGGTGGTCCTCACGGTCCCGCTGGGCGTCGCCGCGATGTGCCACGCCTGGCGGATGCCGCCGATCGGTGTCGCCGCGGCGGCCGCGGTTTCGGCCTCGTTCTCCGTCTTCCCCTACGACTCGCTGTGGCGCGGTCCGCTGTGGCCCTACGTCGCCGGTGTCGCCCTGATCCCGGCCATCCTCGCGGTCGCGCGGCACCTGCTGGAGCCGCGCGGGATCGCGGGGCCGGTGGCGATCGGCGTCGGCGTGGCCGGGCTCGCCGGCCTGCACACGAGCGTCGTCTTCGTGGTCATCGTCTACTTCCTGCTGATCCTCCTCGCCGTCGTGGTCCGCTGGGAGCCGATCACCTGGCGCCGGTCGATGCCGTCGCTGATCGCGACCGTCGTGCTGGCCGCCGCGTTCGGCATCCCGGTGGTGTTGCCGTCGCTCTACAACGCGAGCGGCGTGACCAGCGCCTTCTGGGCGTCCGAGGCGACGGTCTCGGGTGCGGTCGGCGAGACCATCACGTTCTCGCCGATGGCCCCGTTCCCCCAGTGGTGGATCGGTGTCCCGGCCATCATCGGCGTGTTCTTCCTGGTCAAGCAGCGGCGGATGCTGTGGATGGTGGCGGCGTACGTCGTTCTGGGCGCGCTGTTCGCCGCCACGGTTTCGCTCGAAACCGGCCTGGTGCACACCTTGAGCAGCCCGTTCTACAACGACAACTACCGCGTCGCGGCGCTCGTGCCGCTGGCCGGCTGCGTCGCGTTCGGCGAGTTCGTGCACACCGCGTCCGGCTGGTTCGCCGGCAAGGTCGCCCCGCGGCTGCCGAAGCTCAAGCCCGCGACGCTGACCGTCCTCGGCGTCGTCGTGCTCGCGCTGGTCGTCGGCGCGCTGAGCCGCGGTGGCTACATCGGCCGCAACGCCGCCCGGCTGCAGCTCAGCTACGGCGGCGGCCCGACGGTCACCAAGGACGAAGAAGCGGCGTTCACCTGGCTCGCCGGGCACACCGCCCCCGGCGAACGGGTGCTGAACGACAGGTCGGACGGCTCGGTCTGGATGTACGCGCTGGCCGGGGTCCTCCCGACGCAGTGGACGTTCTACGGTGCCGGACCGGCCACCGACGCCGGCTACCTGAGCGTCTTCGGCAACGACGTCGACAAGTACCCGAAGGTGCGCGAGCTGCTCACCGACCTGAAGGTGCGGTACGCGTTCGTCGGGGCCGGCAAGGTCACGCCGACGGCGGTGAGCGACGCCGGTCTCCAGCACCTCGACACCAATCCCAGCTTCAAGCTGGTCTACCGCAACGCCGGCGCCTCGATCTACGAGATCGAGGGCCAGCAGGGCGTGGTCACCTCCGGCGCGGCACCCGGTTCTTCGCCCGGTGACGGCCAGTGACCGGCGGGGGCTGGAAGTCCGCCGCAGAGCCGAAAGGTAAGGTGACCGCGTGTCCATGACCCCTGTGAGCAGCCGTCGCGTGCTCATCGTGATGCCGGCGCTCAACGAGTCCGCGAGCGTCGCTTCGGTCATCGAGCAGGTGAAACGCGCCCTGCCGGACGGCGATCTGCTGGTCGTCGACGACGGCTCGGTCGACGAAACCGCCAAGCTCGCCCGCGCGGCCGGCGCCGAAGTGGCCCGGCTCGCGGTGAACCTCGGCGTCGGCGGGGCCATGCGCACCGGGTTCCGGTACGCCGCGGCCCGCGGGTACGACGTCGTCGTGCAGGTGGACGCGGACGGCCAGCACGACCCGGACGAGCTCGACGCCCTGCTGCGTGGTCTGGACGACGCGGACATCGTGATCGGCTCCCGCTTCGCCGGCAAGGGGTCCTACAAGGCCAGCGGACCGCGCAAGTACGCGATGGTCGTGCTTTCGCTCGTGTTCTCGCGGCTGGCGAAGACCAAGCTCACCGACGTCACGTCGGGGTTCAAGGCGATGGGGCCGCGAGCGATCCGGTTGTTCGCCTACTACTACCCGGCCGAGTACCTCGGCGACACGGTGGAATCCCTGGTCATGGCCATCCGCGCCAAGCTGGCCATCAAGGAGATTCCGGTCATCATGCGGGAACGGGTGGGCGGCACGCCCAGCCACTCGCCCGTCAAATCGGCGGTCTACCTGGGCCGAGCCGGCCTCGCGCTGCTGCTCGCGCTGGTCCGGCGCCGCCCCGCGGTCGACTCCTCAGACTCGGCATAAGGAGCTTGCGAAGATGGCCGGTTGGCGCATCCTCAGCATCGTCATCGCCTGCCTGGTGCTGTTCGTCGTCCTCGAGATGATGCGGCGCCGCAAGCTGCGCGAGAAGTACGCGGGCGTCTGGCTGGTCGTCGCCGTCGGCGTCGTGGTACTGGCCGTGATCCCGTCGGCCGCGCAGTTCCTGGCCAAGCTGACCGGGGTCGAGACCCCGTCGAACTTCGTCTTCCTCCTCGCCGGCGTCGTGCTGGCACTGGTGTCGCTGCACCTGTCCACCGAGGTCGGGCACCTGGAGGAAGAGGTGCGCACGTCGGTCGAGGAGACCGCGCTGCTGCGCTGCGAGCTCGAGGACGCCAAGCGCGAGCTGGCGGGCCGGATCGCCGTGCTGGAGGCGCGGACCACCGCGCCCGACGACGTCAAAGGACTTCCCGAGGTCGAGCGCGTCAGCAAGTGACGGGCTGATCGAAGCCCTGCTCGCCGCTCCCGCCCGGTTGGGAGCGGTGCGCCTGCTGGCCATCGACGGCCCATCGGGCGCGGGAAAGTCCACACTGGCCGCCCGGGTCGTCGCCGGACTGCGTGCTCGCGGGTGCCGGACCGAGCTGGTGAGCACCGACGCCTTCGCGACGTGGGACGACCCGGTTTCGTGGTGGCCCCGGCTGGTCGACGGTGTCCTGCGGCCCCTCGAGAACGGCGTCGAAGGCGCTTACCGGCGGACGGACTGGACAGCCGGGGCACCCCGGCCGGGGGAGCTCGTCCGGGTGCCCGTACCGGACGTCCTGGTGCTGGAAGGCGTCTCCTGCGGCCGGACTTCGGTAAGACCCCTGCTTTCCCACCTCTGCTGGCTATCCGGCGGCTCCGAGAAGGCGCGGCTGACCCGGACCACGGCCCGGGACGGCGAGGCCGCACGGGCCGAATTGGGCCGCTGGCAACGGTTCGAGCGCGGCTGGTTCGCCGTCGACGGCACCGCGGCGGCCGCCGGTACCCGACTTTCGTAGGGAACCGGGCCGTCACTGTGCGTCAACGGGCCACTCCGGATCGATCAAGGGAAGCCTGTCGGGTCACCACGACCGGGCTAACGTTGGTACCGCCATCTGAGTCAGGGATCGGGCACCGGACGGGGTGGTCTGCCACAAATGGTCACATTCTGTCGCGATTTACGGACACATTGCAGTCAAATCGACGCCCACGTAGCGCGATCGTAACCTCACGTGCTTAAGTGCGGGCCGAGTTCCCGCTAGTGTCGGCGAGCACACCGATCGTCCGGGGTGTTCCTGACCGACCGGACGGTGACTTAAAAACCCGAACATCTCCCAAGGGGTGCCAGATGCAGCAATTGCGGCTGACCCGAACACGCCGCGTGGCCCTGATCGGGCTCACCGGCGCGCTCGCGGTTTCGCTGTCCGCTTGTGCGGATTCGAAGCGTGAAGAGGGCGCCGGAGGTGGTACCGGAGGCACGATGATCTTCGGCGCCGCCGGAAACCCGAAGATGTTCGACCCGGCGTTCAACGACGAGGGCGAGACCTTCCGGATCACGCGTCAGATCTACGACACGCTGATCCAGAACAAGCCCGGCACCGCCGACCTCGAGCCTTCTCTCGCCGAGAAGTGGGAGTCGAGCGCCGAGGGCAAGACCTGGACGTTCACCCTGAAGTCCGGCGTCAAGTTCTCCGACGGCACCCCGATGGACGCGACCGCGGTCTGCTACAACTTCGACCGCTGGTACAACATGAAGGGCGCCGCCGCCCAGAGCCAGATGATCTACTACGGCGACGTCTTCGAGGGCTTCGCCAAGAACGAGGGCGACGCGAACGGCGACCCGGTCTACAAGAGCTGCGAGGCGAAGGACCCGACGACCGCGGTCCTCAACCTGAACAAGGCCAAGGGCGCGTTCCCGTCGGCGTTCACGCTGCCGTCGTTCTCCATCGAGAGCCCGACCGCGCTCAAGCAGTACAACGCCGACACGGTCACCCAGAGCGGTGACTCGTTCACCTACAGCGAGTACGCGAACAAGCACCCGGTCGGCACCGGCCCGTTCAAGTTCGAGAGCTGGGACCAGGCCAAGGGTGAGATCACCCTGGTGCGCAACGACACCAGCCCGTCGCCCGCGAAGCTCGACAAGCTGATCTTCAAGGTCATCCCGGACGAGAACGCCCGCAAGCAGGCACTCAAGGCCGGCGACATCAACGGCTACGACTACCCGAGCCCGGCGGACTACGGCCTGCTGCGCAACGACGGCGAGCAGGTGCTCATCCGCCCGTCGTTCAACGTGCTGTACCTGGGCATCAACCAGGCCAACAACCCGAAGCTCAAGGACGTCAAGGTCCGCCAGGCGCTGGCCTACGGCATCAACCGCGAGCAGTTCGTGAAGTCGAAGCTGGCCGAGGGTTCCGAGGTCGCGACCGAGTTCGTCCCGAAGGTCATCTCGGGCTACACCGACGACGTCACGAAGTACCCGTACGACCCGGAGAAGGCCAAGCAGCTGCTGCAGCAGGCCGGCGCGACCGACCTCACGCTCAAGTTCTACTACCCGACCGAGGTCAGCCGTCCGTACATGCCGAACCCGGCGGACACCTTCACCGCGATCTCCGAGGACCTCAAGAAGATCGGCATCAAGATCGAGGCCCACGCCGAGCCGTGGAACGGTGGCTACAAGGACGACGTGCAGAAGGCCGGCAAGCAGGACCTCCACCTGCTCGGCTGGACCGGTGACTACAACGACGCCGGCAACTTCGTCGGCACGTTCTTCGGTCGCGAGAAGAAGGAGTTCGGGTTCAACAACCCCGAGCTGTTCTCGGCCCTGAGCGCGGCGGACGCTTCGCCCGCCGGTGACGCCCACGCCAAGGCGTACCAGGAAGTGAACAAGCAGATCATGGACTTCCTCCCGGCGGTCCCGATCGCTTACCCGACCCCGGCGATCGTGGTCGGCCCGAAGGTCAAGGGTCTGGTGGCGAGCCCGCTCACCGACGAGCGTTTCAACACCGTGACCGTGAGCTGATTCCGGACTTCAGCCAACGGCAGGGGGTGGGTGCTACCGCGCCCACCCCCTGCGCCTGATCCCGGGCCGGCAACAAAGGACTGCAAGTGCTCCGTTTCCTCGTGCGTCGGTTGCTACAAGCGATCCCGACGCTCTTCATCCTGTCCATCTTGGTCTTCGCTTGGCTCCGGTCCCTGCCCGGCGGTCCCGCCGCCGCTCTGCTGGGTGACAAGGCGACGCCGGAGAAGATCGCCAACCTCAACCACGTGCTCGGCCTCGACCAGCCGATCTTCGTGCAGTACTTCGGATTCCTCGGCCGGGCGCTCACCGGCGACTTCGGCAACTCCCTGGTGTCGACCCAGCCCGTGATGGGCGAGATCGTCACCTTCCTGCCGGCGACCATCGAGCTCGGCATGTCCGCGATGATCATCGCGATCATCATCGGCATCCCGGCCGGTTACCTGTCCGCGCGGTACCGCGGCGGAGCGGTCGACAACGTGGTCATCGTGCTGAGCCTGATCGGCGTCGCGGTGCCGGTGTTCTTCCTCGGCTACATGATGCAGGACATCCTGGCCGCGCCGCTGGGCCTGCCGTCGCAGGGCAGGCAGGCCGCGGGCCTCGACGCCACGGCGATCACGAACTTCGCCATCCTCGACGGCATCATGACGAGCGAGTGGGACGCCGTCTGGGACGCGATCAAGCACCTGATCCTGCCCGCGTTCGCCCTCGCCACCATCCCGCTGGCCGTGATCACCCGGATCACCCGCGCGTCGGTGCTGGACGTCCTCAACGAGGACTTCATCCGCACGGCCAACTCCAAGGGCCTGACGCAGCAGGTGGTGCGCACCCGGCACGTCCTGCGCAACGGCCTGCTGCCGGTGGTCACGACCATCGGCCTGCAGACCGGCGCGCTGCTCGGCGGCGCCGTGCTGACCGAGCGGGTGTTCAACTTCCGCGGCCTCGGCTTCCTGCTTGCCGAAGGGATCGAACGGCGTGACTACCCCCGGCTGCAGGCGCTGCTGCTGTTCGGGGCCGTGGTGTACGTCCTGGTGAACATGCTGGTCGACGTCTCGTACGGGATCATCGACCCGAGGGTGCGTGTGCGATGAACACTCTGCTCAACAAGAAGAAGGAACCGATCGACAAGCTCGCCGCGGCGAGCGGCCGCAGCCTCGGCGCGGACGCCATCCGCCGGATGCTGCGCAGCCCGGTCGCGATCACCGGCGCCGTCATCACCGGCGTGTTCCTCATCGTCGCGATCTTCGCGCCCCTGCTGGAACCGAAGGACCCGGACGTCCACTACCTCGGCGACCAGATCCGGCCGAACTTCATCCCGGGCGCGCAGGCCGGGTTCCCGCTCGGCGTGGACGACTTCGGCCGCGACTTCCTGTCGCGGCTGATCGCCGGCGCGCAGCAGACGCTGATCGTCGGGGTGCTCGCCACGATCGTCGGCGTGCTCATCGGCGTGATCATCGGTGGTCTCGCGGGCGCGTTCGGCGGCTGGGTCGACACCGTCCTCATGCGACTGGTCGACGTCATGCTGTCGTTCCCGTCGCTGCTGCTGGCCATTTCGATCGCGGCGCTGTTCGCGAAGCCGAGCCAGTGGACGGTCATCCTGGCCGTGTCGATGATCGGCGTGCCGATCTTCGCGCGGCTGCTGCGCGGTTCCATGCTGTCGCAGCGGGACGCCGACCACGTGCTGGCGGCGAGGTCGCTCGGGGTCAAGCGCGGGGTGATCGTGTTCCGGCACATGCTGCCGAACTCGCTCGGCCCGGTCATCGTTCAGGCGACCCTCACGCTGGCCACTTCGATCCTGGAGGCCGCGGCGCTGTCGTTCCTCGGTCTGGGCGACCCGGACCCGTCGCGGGCGGAGTGGGGACTGATGCTGGGCAAGGCCTCGCACCAGTTCCTCGACGTCCGCCCCGAACTCGCGTACTACCCGGCGATCGCGATCATCATCGTGGCGCTCGGGTTCACGTTGGTCGGCGAGTCCCTGCGTGAAGCCCTCGACCCGAAGAACAGGCGGTGAGAACCCATGGCACTCCTTGAAGTCCGTGACCTGAAGGTCGACTTCGTCCGCCGTGGCGAGCGGCCGTTCACCGCGGTGGACGGCGTCAGTTTCGACGTCGAACCGGGCCAGACCGTCGGCCTGGTCGGCGAGTCCGGCTGCGGCAAGTCCGTGACGTCGCTGGCGATCATGCGGCTGCTGGCCCGGCGCGGCAACAAGGTCAGCGGTTCGGTGCGCTTCGAAGGCACCGACTTGCTCAAGCTGTCCGACAAGGACATGCGCGACCGCCGCGGCCGCGACCTCGGCATGGTGTTCCAGGACCCGCTGTCCTCGCTGAACCCGGTCATCCCGATCGGGCTGCAGATCACCGAGGTGCTGGAGCGCCACCGCGGGATGTCGCGCAAGGCGGCGACCGTGGAAGCGACGGACCTGCTCGACAAGGTCGGCATCCCGGACCCGTCGCGCCGGCTTTCCGAGTACCCGCACCAGCTTTCCGGCGGGATGCGGCAGCGCGCGCTGATCGCGATCGCGCTGGCGTGCCGGCCGCGGCTGCTCATCGCCGACGAGCCGACCACCGCGCTGGACGTCACCATCCAGGCGCAGATCCTCGCCCTGCTGCGGGAACTGGTGCAGGACACCGGCACCGCGCTGATCATGATCACGCACGACCTCGGTGTGGTCGCCGGGCTGTGCGACGAGGTCAACGTGCTTTACGGCGGCAAGATCGTGGAGCGGGCGCAGCGGCACCAGCTGTTCGCCGAGCCGCGGCACCCGTACACGCACGGCCTGCTGGCCTCGATCCCGCGGCTCGACGCGGGCCGCGGCGAAAAGCTGGTCCCCATCCGCGGTTCGGTGTCCGACAACATCCCGTGGGACCACGGGTGCGCCTTCGCGCCGCGCTGCCCGAACGCGCTGCCGGTCTGCCGCGAGGTCCAGCCGCAGCTGGCGCCCGACCAGGGCGGCCTGCTGCGCTGTCACAACCCCGTGCGGCCGGCGGTCGCGGCGGGAGGAGGAGCCCGATGACCCGTCCTGCTGGTGACGTGCTGCTCGAGGTCAGCGACCTCAAGGTGCACTTCCCGATCAAGAGCGGGGTCGTGTTCGACCGGACGGTCGGCCACGTCTACGCGGTCGACGGTGTCGACCTGTCCATCCGCCGCGGCGAGACCTACGGCCTGGTGGGCGAGTCCGGGTGCGGCAAGTCGACGCTGGGCCGGGCGATTCTGCGGCTCAGCGAGCCGACCGCCGGTTCGGTGGTCTTCGACGGCACCGACGTCGCCAAGCTGAAGGGTGAGGAACTGCGGAAGGCCCGGCGCCGGATGCAGATGATCTTCCAGGACCCGCTGTCCAGTTTGGACCCGCGGCAGTCGGTGGAGTCGATCCTGCTCGAGGGCATGCACGCGCACGGCCTCGACAAGGACAAGGAAGCCACCCAGCGGCGGCTGCGGCAGCTGCTGTCCGCGGTCGGCCTGCCGGAGACGTCGCTGCGGAAGTACCCGCACGAGTTCTCGGGCGGGCAGCGCCAGCGCATCGGCATCGCGCGGGCGCTGGCGGTGGAGCCGGACCTGATCGTCGCCGACGAGCCGGTGTCCGCCTTGGACGTTTCGGTGCAGGCCCAGGTGGTGAACCTGCTGGAGGACCTGCAGGACCAGCTCGGCCTCACGTACGTGGTGATCGCGCACGACCTCGCGGTGGTGCGGCACATCTCCGACCGCATCGGCGTGATGTACCTCGGCGCGCTGGTCGAGGAGACCGACGCGGACTCGCTGTACCGGGAACCGCTGCACCCGTACACGCGGGCGCTGCTGTCGGCGATCCCGGTGCCGGACCCGCAGGTGGAGGACACCCGCGAGCAGATCCTGCTCGCCGGTGACCTGCCTTCGCCGGCGAACCCGCCGTCGGGCTGCCGCTTCCACACGCGCTGCCCGTGGAAGCAGGCGAGCCTGTGCGACACCGACCGCCCGCAGCTGCGCGAGATCGGCGGCGGTCACCGGGTGGCGTGCCACTACGCCGAGGACATCCGCGACGGGCGCATCCAGCCGCACGAGGTGAAGGCGGAGCTGGTCGAGCTCACCGGGGCGCTGAACCCCGACCTGGGCCCGCCGGACGTCGGCACGTCCGCCGAGATCCTCTGAGGTTCTCTTTCGGGTGGCCGGCCGGGATTCGTCCCGGCCGGCCACCTTTTTTCACGGCTTGAGGTCGAGCGCGGCGCTCATCGTGGCGTCCATGTAGAACGGCGTCGAGTCGTGCACGTGGGTGATTCGCCACTCGCCGTCCTGCTTGCGGAAGCCGAGGGTGGAGCGGAACCACAGCTCGAACGGCTGGGGCATCCCCTTCGGCGTCGTCGACAGCCGGTTGAGGGCGTGGCTGAAGGCGACGTCGCCGCCGACCGTGACCTCGAGGTCGCGGACCTCGTACTCGATCGGGCCGTCGAAGCCCGCGAACCAGGCCTTGCGGGCCTCGACGTCTTCGCCGTGGTGCACGAGCGGCGGGGCCAGGGTGAACGCGCGGACGTCCGGCGCGGACTGCCCGGCGAGTGCTTCGGCGTCACGCTCGGTCATCGCCGTCGCGCGGGCGGCCACCAGTTCGCGAATCCGCTTGTCGTCCTGCTCGGTCATGCCATCCTCCTGTGAGTCGGTGCTTCGGAGGGGACGTAGGCGCCGCCACGCGGATTTCGACATCGACCGGGAGGCGTTCGTGAAATACGTGGTCCTGATCTACGGCAACCCCGAGTCCCGCGCCGCCTGGGAGGGCATGAGCGACGAGCAGCAGGCCGCCGGGCTCGCGTACTACCAGCAGCTCAACGACGACCTCGACGCGTCCGGCGAGCGGATCGTCTCGGAGCGGCTCGCCTTTCCCGAGCGCACCACGCGCGTCAGCGTGGGCGACCGCGGCACGACGACGACCGACGGGCCGTTCGCCGAGGCCAAGGAGTTCCTCGCCGGCTTCTACCTGCTCGACTGCGAGAGCCACGAGCGCGCGGTCGAGATCGCCGCGCGGATCCCCGAAGCGGCGTTCGGCGTGGTCGAGGTGCGGCCGGTGATGGGACTGCACGGGCCGGAGCTGTGAACCCGGAGCTGCTGCGGTCCCTCGCACCCCAGGTCCTCGCGGCTTTGGTCCGGCGTTACGGCGACTTCGAGGCGTGCGAGGACGCCGTCCAGGAGGCGCTGCTGGCGGCGTCGCAGCAGTGGCCGTCTTCGGGGATCCCGGACCACCCGAAGGGGTGGCTGATCACGACGGCGTCCCGGCGCCGCATCGAGCAGTGGCGCAGCGAGACCGCCCGGCAACGGCGTGAAGAAGCGGTGGCGCTGGCCTCGCCGCCGGAACCGGAGCCGGTCGGGGTCGACGACACGCTGACGTTGCTGCTGCTCTGCTGCCACCCGTCGCTGACCCAGCCGTCCCAGGTGGCGCTCACGCTGCGCGCGGTCGGCGGTCTGACGACGGCGGAGATCGCCCGCGCGTTCCTCGTCCCGGAGGCGACGATCGGCCAGCGGATCAGCCGCGCGAAGCAGAAGCTCCACGGCGAACGGCTCACCGGCGATCACCGCCCGGAGCGGCTGGCCGCCGTGCTGCAGGTGCTGTACCTGATCTACACGGAGGGCCACACGGCCAGCTCGGGCGACGCGCTGAACCGCGTCGAGCTGACGACCGAGGCGATCCGGCTGGTCCGCCTGCTTCGCATCGAGCTCCCGGACGACGGCGAGGTCACGGGTCTGCTGGCCTTGATGCTCCTGACGGAGGCCCGCCGCCCGGCCCGCGTCGACGCTTCCGGCGCCCTGGTTCCGCTGGCCGACCAGGACCGGACTCGGTGGAACGCGAAGCTCATCGACGAGGGCATCTCGCTGATCACGGTGGCGTTGTCGAGCGCACCGGTAGGGCCGTACCAGCTCCAGGCGGCGATCGCGGCGGTCCACGACGAGGCCCCGACGGCGGCCGAGACGGACTGGGCGCAGATCCTCACGCTGTACGACCTGCTGCGGGTGGTGGCGCCGGGGCCGATGGTGACGCTGAACCGGGTGGTGGCGTTCGCGCAGGTCAACGGGCCTGAGGCCGGGTTGGCGGAGCTGGCGGGCGCGGAGTTGAAGGAGCACCACCGGGTGGATGCGGTGCGGGCGCACTTGCTGGAGCTGTCGGGTGATGTTGCCGGTGCGCGGGAGGCGTATTTGGCTGCTGCTCGGCGGACGTTGAGCCTGCCGGAGCAGGCGTACCTCCGGTCGCGGGCCGCGGATCTGAAGTCCTGACGGAACCCGCCCTTCCCTGGGGCGCCGGCAAAGTCGGCTCTGTGCGGCCGGCCGGCCGGCCCGGGCTTTGGCGGCGCGGCGAGGGTCGATCAAGGAGGATTGTCGCCCGCTGCGGTGTCTTGAATGACTCATTCAGGTCATCGGAGGTCCTGAATGACTCATTCAAGACACCGCGACCACACCCGAGCCACCGAAACCGGCACCCCGGTCCGGCCACCCGACCCATCGGGACCCCCGCCCTTCCCTGGGGGGCGTGCCCACGTCCAGTCTATCGGCGCCCACCGACGAAACCCGCTGTTCAGCCCCCACCGCCCGAAGTTGTCCACATGGGGGTGAACCCTGTGGACAACTCCGGTACCGGGCAAGCCCGCCTCACCTGCGGGAGGATCACCCCATGCAGGTCACCGTGCTGGGGGCGACAGGCCGAACCGGGATCCACGTGGTCCGCCTGCTCGCCGCCCGAGGTCACACCGTCCGGGCCGGGCTGAGAAGCCGTCGGCGGGCCGAAGTGCTGAGAGACGAAAACGCGAAACCCGTCGTCGCCGACGTCACCGCCGATCGGGACGAGCTCGTCGAGGTCTTCAAGGACTCCGACGTCGTCATCAGCACCATCGGCGCCCCCGATCCGGAACCCGAATCGGTGAACCTCGTCGACCGGGACGGGGCCATCGCCGCCATCCGGGCCGCCGAAGTCGCCGGTGTGCCGCGCTACATCCAGCTCTCCGCCCAGTTCGCCGACTCGCCGGACCAAGGCGACCGGCTCGTGCGGTCGATCCTGCTCGCCAAGCAGATCTCGGACAGCGTCCTGCAGAAGTCCGCGCTGACCTGGACCATCGTCCGGCCCGGGACGCTCACCGACGGCCCCGCCACCGGCCGCGTCAAGGTCGCCGGCCACCTCGAACCCGGGCGGATCACCCGGCGGGACGTCGCCGCCGTGCTCGTCGGGGTGCTCGGCGAGCCGCTCACCGAAAACCGCGGCTTCGACGTCGTTTCCGGGGATTTCCCGGTTGCCCCGGCTCTGGCCACACTCGAGTGACCCCGCCTTAAGTCGTACCCCTGCCAATACCTGAGTAGGCCGCCCCGGGCGCGCCACCCCCGGTACTCTGCGAAAAGCAGATATCCGGAACAGCAGGGGGTACGGCCAGTGCACATCGACCAATGGCTGGAGGCGATCCCGCCGCTCTCGGTGTACCTGATCGTCGGCGCGGTGATCATGATCGAAAGCCTCGGCATTCCGCTGCCCGGCGAGATCGTGCTGGTCAGCGCCGCTCTGCTGGCGTCGCAGCACAGCAACCTGAGCCCGCTGTGGATCGGCATCCTGGCCAGCGCCGGCGCCATCATCGGCGACAGCATCGGGTATCTGATCGGAAAGACCGGTGGCCAACGGCTGTTCGCCTGGGCGGGCCGGAAATTCCCGAAGCATTTCGGCCCGACGCACCTCGCCAACGCCGAACGGATCTTCGACAAACGCGGCGTGTGGGCCGTCTTCCTCGGCCGCTTCATCGCGTTCCTGCGCATCCTCGCCGGCCCGCTCGCCGGGTCGCTCAAGATGCACTACCCGAAGTTCCTGATGGCGAACGCGGCCGGCGGCATCGTGTGGGCGGGCGGCACCACCGCCCTCGTCTACTACCTCGGCGTGGTCGCCGAGAAGTGGCTCGGCAACTTCTCCAAGTACGGCCTGGTGGCCGCCATCGTGATCGGCGTCGTCGTCTTCTTCGTGATGAAGAAGCGGCTCGGCAAGAAGCACGACGAAGAAGAAAAGCAGGAAGTCAGCGAGCCGACGGCCTAGACCGCGACGAGCTCCGGTTCCCGCTTCCGCGCCGGCCGCAGCGAACCGAGCAGCACGCCGCCGATCACGACCAGTGCCGCGACGATCTCCAGTACCGTCGGCCGCTCGCCGAGCAGCAGGAACGACGCCGTCAGCCCGACCACCGGTACGAGCAGCGAAAACGGCGAAACCACGCCCGCCGGGTTGCGCCGCATCAGCGTCGTCCACAGGCCCGATCCGACGACCGTGCCGATCAGCACCACGTAGGTCAGCCCGCCCAGTGCGGTCAGGCCGGTCGGCGTCCCCAGCGTCGTCAGCGAGTGCCACTGCGCGGCCGGCCCCTCCATCACCAGCGAAAGCGCGAACATCGGCAGCGGCGGCACCACCGACATCCACAGCGTGAAGTGCAGCGGGTTGTCCGGCTCGGCCTTGCGCGTGCTGAGGTTGCCGAACGCCCAGCTCAGCGCGGCCACAAGCGTCAGGAGCATCGGCAACAGGGCCGCGTGCCCGGACTGCTGCCACGCGATCGCGACCATCCCGGCGACGGCCAGCATGATGCCGGCCAGCTGGTGCGGCGTGACGCGTTCGCGCAGGAAGACCGCGCCGAGCAGCACCGTGAACGGCGCCGACGCCTGCAGCACCAGCGACGCGAGCCCGGTCGGCATCCCGGTGTCCATCGCGATGAACAGGAACGCGAACTGCCCGGTGCCGAAGCCGAGGCCGTAGCCCAGCAGGTGCCGCACCTTCACCTTGGGCCACGGCACGAACAGGATCGTCGGCACGGCGATCACGGCGAACCGCAGCGCGCCCGCGAACACCGGCGGGAACTGGCCGAGCGTGGCGTGGATGGCGAGGAAGTTCAGGCCCCAGAGGACGGCGACGAGCACGGCGAGCAGGCGGTCACGGGTGGGCATGCCTCCACTGTGTCAACGGCGATCGTGAAGGACCAGCGAGAATATCTGCAGGAACCGTGTAGCCGTGCTTCACATATGCTGGCCGCATGGACCTGGGTCGCCTGCGCACGCTGCGGGAGTTCGCCGACCGCGGGAGCGTGACGGCCGCCGCGCGGGCGCTGCACTGCACGCCGTCCGCGGTTTCGCAGCAGCTTCGGGCGCTGCAGAGCGAGGTCGGCCTGCCGCTCACCGAGCCCGCCGGGCGGGGACTGCGGCTGACCGACGCCGGCCGCGCGCTGGTCGCCCGCGCCGACGAGGTGCTGGCCGCGCTCGACCGCGCGGAGTCCGAACTGGACACCTACCGCAGCGCGCCGCGGGGCCGCGTGCGGATCGCGATCTTCCAGTCGGCCGGGCTGATGCTGCTGCCCGGCCTGCTGACGCGCGTCGCCGAGTACGACGGCCTGCACGTCGACGTCCGGGACGTCGACATGACGCCACCGGAGGTGCCCGGCCTGGTCGCGGACTACGACATCGTCGTCGCGCACCGGGACGAGCACGCGCCGGAGTTCGACCACGATCGCCTCGACGTCGTGCCGCTGCTGCGGGAGCCGCTGGACGTCGCGCTGCCGGTCGGGCACCGGCTGGCGGCCAAGCGGCGCGTGGACCTGGCGGAGCTGGCCGACGAACGCTGGATCGGCGTCGACCACGGCTTCCCGGTGGACGACGTGCTGCGCTCGCTGACCGTCCGCACCGGCGTGCGGCCGGTGGTGGTGCAGCGGATCAACGACTTCCGGATCACCGAGCGCCTGGTCGCGGCGGGCCACGGGATCGCGCTGGTCCCGCGCTACACGATCGATACCCGTCGCGGCAGCGGCCTGGTCAGCAGGCCGCTGGCGGGGATCCGCGCGGCCCGGCTGGTGGAGGCGGTCTGCCGCACGGGAGCCCTGCAGCGTCCGGCGGTGGCCCAGGTGATCGACGAACTGCGCGCGGAGATCGCCCAGCTCACGGCTTGAAGCCGCGCAGGTAGGCCAGCGCGATCTGCAGCGCGTCCTCCAGTGCCGTGATGTCGTGCCGGAGGTGGGCGAGCAGCAGTCCACCTTGGACGGACGTCATCGCGGCCTGCGCCAGCCGGGCCGGATCGGCGCCGGCGGCGAGCTCTCCCTTGTCCCGCAACGTGGTCAGCCCGCGTTCCAGGTGGGCTTCCCACGTCCGGTAGGCCTGGTCGACCAGCGGCGCGAGCTTCGGGTTGTCGCCGACCTCGCCGGCGAGGTTGCCCAGTGGGCACGCGATCGGGCCGCCAGCGCGGCGGTGCACGTCCAGCAGTTGCTCGGTCCACGTCTCGAAGTCGGCCCAGGAGGTGAGCGCGAAGATCGCGGGCTGGTTCCCGAGGATCTGCTCGAGGTACCGGTCGATCACGGCCTCGACCAGCTGGTCCTTGTTCTTGAAGTAGTGGTACATCTGCGATTTCCCGGCCCCGCTCGCGGCGAGCACCTTGTCGACGCTCGTGCCCGCGACGCCGTCGACGTACATCAGCTGGGCCGCGGCATCGACGATCGCGTCGCGCGTCCGCTTTCCGCGCGGGGTCGAGGCCGCCGCTTGCGTCTCCATGTACTGAATAGTACAGTCAGCATCACTGTACCAATCAGTACAACAAGCTAGGGGGATCCATGACGCTCGACAACGCTCTGACCGGAGTGAACGACCACCTCCGGGGCGTGCTGCCGCCGGAGGTCTTCGACGTCCTCGAAGCGGACCGGCGCCGGGCCGCCGGGACGAAGTTCGCCGAAGCGGGCGACAAGATCGAGGACTTCACGCTGGCGGGCGCCGACGGCGGGCCGGCGACCTTGGCCGCGCTCGTCGCGGACGGACCGGCGGTGCTCGTGTTCTACCGCGGCCAGTGGTGCCCGTACTGCAACTTGACCCTGCGCACGTACCAGCAAGAAGTCCTGCCCGAGCTGACGGCGCTCGGCGCGACCCTGGCGGCGATCAGCCCGCAGCGGCCGGACGGCTCGCTGCCGGTGGCGGAGCTGGAATTCCCCGTCCTTTCGGACGTCGGCAGCACCGTCGCGCGAGGCCTCGGGCTGAGTTACCCGGTCTCCGCCCTGGTGCGCGAGGCCATGGAGGCGCTCGGCACGGACCTCGAAGAGGTCAACGGCACCTGGGAGCTGGTCCACCCGGCGGTCGTCGTGGTCGACCGGGATCGCGTGCTCCGCTTCGTCGACGTCCACCCGGATTTCACGACGCGGACCGAGCCGGCGGCAATTCTCGAAGCGGTCAAATCGCTTTAGCAGATCGCTTCACGCCGTAGGTGATCACCGAACCCAGGACCAGGGCGACGCCGAGGGAGAGCAGCATGCTGATCCCGGGTTCGGTGATGATCTGGCCGCCCGCGTAGCCGAGGAAGGCCACGTACGACGTCCAGAGCGTGACGCCGACGGCCGACGCGGTGAAGAACTCCGCCATCGGCCACCGGAGTGATCCGGCGAGCAGGGCACCGACCGTCCCGCCCGACGGCAGCCAGCGGGCGACCACCAGCACGGGGCGCGGGTGGCGCTGCAGCCGTCCGTCGAGCCAGCCGATGCCGGCGGCGAGCTTCTTCCGCCGGCTCAGCCGGTCCAGCGCCGCCCGGCCACCGAACCGGCCGAGGGCGTAGAGCGCCTGGTCGGAAACCAGGCACCCGGCCGAGGCCACGGCGATCACCAGCGCCAGCGACGTCCCGCCCTGCGCCGCCGCGACGCCCATGCCGAGGAGTGTCACCTCGGTGGGCAGCAGCGGCACGAGCGAGACGACGAACAGCACCAGCAGTCCCGTCGTAGTCGCGTCCACATCTCCATTAACCGCCTGCCGGGCCCGGAAAACTCCTGATCAAGGAGTACTCACAGGAACCCGACAGGCGGCCCACAGGTTCAGCGGTTGGCGCGGTTCACGGCCGAGACGACCGCGCGCAGCGACGCCGTGACGATCGACGGGTCGATGCCGATGCCCCAGAACACCCGGTCCGAGATCGCGCACTCGATGTACGACGCGGCGCGCGCGTCGTCGCCCGGCGAGAGCGTGTGCTCGGAGTAGTCCAGGAGACGCAGGTCGAAGCCGACGGTCGACAGCGCGTCGAAGAACGCCGCGATCGGGCCGTTGCCGCGCCCGGTGACCTCGTGCTCGTCACCCTCGACGCGGACGGTCGCGGTGATGTCGTACTCGCCGTCCCCGTTGTCCTGGACGTGCTGGCGGACCAGCTCCAGCGGCGTCTTCAGCTCCAGGTACTCGGCCGAGAAGGCGTTGTACATCGTGGTCGGGTCGACCTCGCCGCCCTCGGTGTCGGTGTAGCGCTGGATGACCTTCGAAAACTCGATCTGCAGGCGCCGCGGCAGGTCGAGCTGGTGCTCGGCCTTCATGATGTAGGCGACGCCGCCCTTGCCGGACTGCGAGTTCACGCGGATGACGGCCTCGTACGTGCGGCCGACGTCCTTCGGGTCGATCGGCAGGTACGGGACCTCCCACGGGTACTCGTCGATCGGGACGCCCTGCTTGTCGGCGGCGTCCTTCAGCGCGTCGAGGCCCTTGTTGATCGCGTCCTGGTGGCTGCCCGAGAAGGCGGTGAACACCAGGTCGCCACCCCACGGCGAGCGCTCGGGCACCGGCAGCTGGTTGCAGTACTCGACGGTCCGCTTGATCTCGTCCATGTCGGAGAAGTCGATCTGCGGGTCGATGCCCTGGCTGTAGAGGTTCATGCCCAGCGCGACCAGGTCGACGTTGCCGGTGCGCTCGCCGTTGCCGAACAGGCAGCCTTCGATCCGGTCGGCGCCGGCCTGGTAGCCCAGCTCGGCGGCGGCGATGCCGGTGCCGCGGTCGTTGTGCGGGTGCAGCGACAGGATCACCGAGTCGCGGCGCTCCAGGTTGCGGCTCATCCACTCGATCGAGTCGGCGTAGACGTTCGGCGTCGCCATCTCGACGGTCGCCGGCAGGTTCAGGATCACCGGCTTCTCCGGCGTCGGCTTCCAGATCTCGGTGACGGCGTTGCAGACCTCGAGCGCGTACGACAGCTCGGTGCCGGTGTAGGACTCCGGCGAGTACTGGAAGCGGAAGTCGGTGTCCGGCTGCTTCGCGGCCAGCTCGACGACCATTTCCGCGGCCTGCGTGGCGATCTTCTTGATGCCCTCGCGCTCCTCGCGGAAGACCACGCGGCGCTGCAGGATCGACGTCGAGTTGTAGATGTGGACGATCGCCCGCGGCGCGCCTTCGAGCGACTTGAAGGTCCGCTCGATCAGCTCGGGACGGCACTGGGTCAGCACCTGGATGCTGACGTCGTCCGGGATGGCGTGCTCTTCGATGATCTCGCGGACGAAGTCGAAGTCGGTTTGCGACGCGGCCGGGAAGCCGACCTCGATCTCCTTGTAGCCCATGCGTACGAGCAGGTCGAAGAACTTCCGCTTGCGCGCGGGCGACATCGGGTCGATCAGGGCCTGGTTGCCGTCCCGCAGGTCGACGGCGCACCACAGCGGCGCGCGGTCGATGCGCTTGGTGGGCCAGGTGCGGTCGGGCAGGTCGATGTTCTCGACGAGGTCGTACCAGGGGCGATAGCGGTGGACCGGCATGGACGTGCCGCGCTGGGTGTTCCAAGCGGGCTGGTCAGCGGGCGCGGGACGCGAAGGCTTGCGGATCTTGCTCATGGGATTGGGGGTGTCTCCAGATCGACGGGTGCGACCGGCACCACGAAGCCCCGCGACGGGGAGCCGGTCCGGTCAGGCCCCGTCGCGGCAGCGAAGCAGGAGAGCACGCGCCACGTCCCCACCATAACCACGGAACGCGGTGAGGGGGAAGCCGGGCCGTTCTCCTGATGAGGGTTACCTGTGGGTAGCGACGGGACGATCGCCGTGCGAAACTGCGGGCATGGGTGAGCACGCGGAGTCGTCTTCGACGTCGTCGTCCTCGGAGGAGGAGACGAAGGTCTCCCGCCGGGCTCCGGTCGACTGGCGCGCCACGGGAGGCCGGGTCGCCTCCATCGTGGCGTCGATCGTCCGCTGGGTGGGACTGATCTTCGCCGCGCTGCTGGTGATCCACGTGATCTTCACGGTCGGCTCGGCCAACCCGGACAACGGCATCGTCTCGTTCGTGAAGTCCTGGGCGGACAGCCTGGCGCTGGGGTTCAGCGACCTGTTCACGCCGAGTGACGCGAAGCTGCGGGTGCTGGTGAACTACGGCATCGCGGCGATCTTCTGGCTCGTGGTGTCGGGGATCCTGGCGAAGATCATCCGCCGCGTGGGCGGCGCTTCCTGACTTTCGCCGCTTAGAACGCGCCGACCCCGGCGATCGGCGCGGTTCACGCGTCAGAGATTTCGGGACGGAACTCGTATCCCGCGTGATCAAGGCCGTAACTCGCGTGATTGAGTCCGTGACTCGCCGGCTAGAGGGCCGGCGTGCCCCACTGGTCGGTGAACGCGAACTCCGCCAGCGGCACCCGCTTCCGCTCCGCCTTCTCGCGCTCCACCCGCCAGTCCTCCTCCAGCACCTCCGCCGAAGCCACAGAGCCGACAGCGATGGCCACCTTCGGGACGGCGTCGGAAGGCAAGCCGAAAGAAGCGCTGACGTCGGGAGCCGAAAACCCCGCCATCTGATGCGCGACGAGCCCCAGCTCCACTGCCTGCAGCACGAGGTTCTCCGAAGCCAGCCCCAACCCGTACTCGGCGTACGGCACCGACCCCTTCTCGTTCGTCGTCACCATCACGCCGATCAGCAGCAGGCTCGCCCGGTGCGCCCACGCCCGGTTGCCCGAGTTCAACGTCGCCAGGATCGCGTCGAACGACGGCGTGCCGCGAAGGCCCACCAGGTAGCGGGCCGGCTGCGTGTTGCCGAACGACGGGGCCCAGCGGGCCGCCTCCAGGAGCGCTCTCACCTGGTCGGGAGACACGACTGAAGACGCGTCCAAGGCTCGCGGGCTCCACCGCTCGGCCATCAGGGAAGCGATCGGGACGCTCGTCACAGCTGGCTTTCGCACGATCGACACGGTACCTACCTAGTGCGCTGCATCACTCGGGAGGAAGGGCTCCGCGCATTCCGTTGGTGTTACGGAAGATTTACTTCCGCACCACCCACCCGCGGCACCCGCCCCACGTCAAGAGGGTGGCGGGCCGCTTGAGCCCCGGTAGGCTCCACTTCAAATATGGGACGCGGGGGCTCCTCGGTGCCCACCAGGGAGCAGACCCGGCCCGTCTAGGAGGTTCGGGCGTGGCCCTCGTGGTCCAGAAGTACGGCGGATCGTCGCTGGAAAGTGCCGACCGGATCAAGCGCGTCGCCGAGCGGATCGTCGCCACCAAGAAGGCCGGCAACGACGTCGTCGTGGTCTGCTCGGCGATGGGTGACACCACCGACGAGCTGCTCGACCTGGCGCAGCAGGTCAACCCCGCGCCGCCGGAGCGGGAGATGGACATGCTGCTCACGGCGGGTGAGCGCATCTCGAACTCGCTGGTCGCGATGGCCATCTCGGCCCAGGGCGCGGAGGCGTGGTCGTTCACCGGATCGCAGGCCGGGGTCGTGACGACGTCCGTCCACGGGAACGCGCGCATCATCGACGTCACCCCGAGCCGCGTCACCGAAGCCCTCGAGCAGGGTTACGTCGCGCTGGTGGCGGGCTTCCAGGGCGTCGCGCAGGACACCAAGGACATCACCACGCTGGGCCGCGGCGGCTCGGACACCACCGCCGTCGCGCTGGCCGCCGCGCTGAACGCCGACGTCTGCGAGATCTATTCCGATGTGGACGGTGTGTACTCCGCCGACCCGCGGATCGTCCCGGACGCGAAGAAACTCGACGTCATCCCCTACGAGGAGATGCTCGAGCTCGCCGCGAGCGGCTCGAAGATCCTCCACCTGCGTTCGGTCGAGTACGCCCGCCGCTACGGCGTGCCGATCCGCGTCCGTTCTTCCTACAGTGACAAGCCGGGCACCACGGTGACCGGTTCTATCGAGGAGATCCCCGTGGAACAAGCCCTGATCACCGGTGTGGCGCACGACCGCTCCGAAGCGAAGATCACGGTCACCGGGGTGCCGGACCACGCCGGTGCCGCGGCGCGGATCTTCCGCGTGATCGCCGACGCCGAGATCGACATCGACATGGTGCTGCAGAACGTGTCCAGCACCGTCTCCGGCCGCACCGACATCACGTTCACGCTGTCGAAGGCCAACGGCGCCAAGGCGGTCAAGGAGCTGGAGAAGGTCAAGGCGGAGATCAGCTTCGAGTCGGTGCTCTACGACGACCACGTCGGCAAGGTCTCGCTGGTCGGCGCCGGGATGCGCTCGCACCCGGGTGTCACGGCGACGTTCTGCGAAGCGCTGGCCAACGCCGGCGTCAACATCGAAATCATCAACACCTCGGAAATCCGGATCTCGGTGCTGATCCGCGACGCTCAGCTGGACGACGCCGTGCGCGCGATCCACGACGCGTTCGAGCTCGGCGGGGACGAGGAAGCCGTGGTCTACGCGGGGAGTGGTCGCTGATGGCGGAAGGGTTGCGGGTCGGGGTGGTCGGCGCGACCGGCCAGGTCGGCGCGGTGATGCGCAAGCTGCTGGCGGAGCGGGAGTTCCCGATCGCCGAGCTGAGGTACTTCGCTTCGGCGCGCTCGGCGGGTTCGAAGCTGCCGTGGCGCGACAGCGAGATCACGATCGAAGACGCGTCGACGGCCGATCCGTCCGGTTTGGACATCGCGCTGTTCTCCGCGGGCGGGTCGACGTCGAAGGCGCAGGCGCCGCGGTTCGCCGAGGCGGGCGTGACGGTGATCGACAACTCTTCGGCGTTCCGGATGGACCCGGACGTGCCGCTGGTCGTCAGCGAGGTCAACCCGCAAGCCATCAAGGAGGCGCGCAAGGGGATCATCGCGAACCCCAACTGCACCACCATGGCCGCGATGCCGGTGCTGAAGCCGCTGCACGACGAAGCCGGGCTGGTCCGGCTGGTCGCGTCGACGTACCAGGCGGTGTCCGGCAGCGGGCTGGCCGGCGTCGATGAGCTGGCCGGTCAGGTGAAGGCGGCCGCGGAACACGCGTCGCTGCTGACGCACGACGGCGCGGCGATCGACTTCCCCGCACCGAACAAGTACGTGCGCCCGATCGCGTTCAACGTCCTGCCGATGGCGGGGTCCATTGTGGACGACGGTGAGCTCGAGACGGACGAAGAGAAGAAGTTCCGCAACGAGAGCCGCAAGATCCTGAGCATCCCGGGTCTCGGCGTGTCCTGCACGTGCGTGCGGGTGCCGGTGTTCTCGGGGCACTCGATCTCGGTGAACGCGGAGTTCTCGCAGCCGCTGACGGTCGAGCGGGCGACGGAGCTGCTGGCCCACGCGCCGGGCGTCGAGCTGTCGGAGGTCCCGACCCCGCTGCAGGCGGCGGGCAACGACCCGAGCTACGTCGGCCGCATCCGCGCCGACCAGGGCGTCGAGGGTGGCCGCGGCCTGGCGCTGTTCATCGCGAACGACAACCTGCGCAAGGGCGCGGCGCTCAACGCCGTGCAGATCGCGGAGCTGATCGCACAGCAGCTCTGACCTGGTTCTCCTTCGAGGTGCCATGCTCGGGTCCATGGGCGTGACACGGCTGATCCTCGCACCGTTCGACTCCGGCCGCCGCGACTGGCGGATGGGCGCCGGGCCCGCCGACCTCGTGCGGCACGGCGTGGCCCGCAGGCTGAGGGCCGAGGTGGTCACGGTGGGGCCGGAAGGTGCTTACGAAGAGGTCCAGCGGGCGGTCGCCGAGCAGGTCCGGTGCGCGGTTTCCGAGGGTGCGGCCCCGATCGTGCTGGCCGGCAACTGCGGCGCGTCGGTGGGCGTGGTCGAGGGGCTGGCCGCGCCGGACGACTTGGCGGTCGTCTGGCTCGACGCGCACGGCGACCTGAACACACCCGAGACGACGACCTCGGGCTTCGTCGACGGAATGGCGCTCGCGATGCTCACGGGGCGCTGCCCGACGCTCGCCGGGTTCCGTCCCGTACCCGACGAACAGGTCCTGCTGGTGGGGGCCCGCGATCTCGATGCGGCGGAGCGGGCCGTGCTCGACGGGTCGCGGATCCGGCTGCTGCCGGCCCGGGCGGCCGACGTGGCGGCGGCCGGGTTTCCGCGCCGGGTGCGGCGGGTGCACCTGCACGTGGACCTCGACGTGCACGACTCGCGGCTGGTCGGCGCGGCCAACGAGTACGCGGTGCCCGGCGGCCCGGACGCGGCCGAGGTGAGGCGCATCGTCGAGGCGGTGAGTGCGCGGCTGCCGGTGGTGAGCGCGACGTTCGCGGCTTACGACCCGGCTGCCGATGTCGGCGGCGGAGTGCGTGCGGCGGCGCTGGACCTGATCGAACTGACCGGCGGACTACTGGCGTGACCGACGGTGCATCCACAGTGGACGATCGGAAAACGTCTTGTCCGATCCGCTCCCGCGAGGGATCCTTACCCCGCAAGCACTTCCAGGGGAGGAAATCATGTACACCGCTGTCGAAGGGGCCCGCGTCCCGATCCGGATGTGGGCGGACCCCGCGTCGGTCGAAGACCAGGCCATGCGGCAGCTGCAGAACGTCGCGAACCTGCCGTGGGTGCACGGCGTCGCCGTGATGCCCGACGTGCACTACGGCAAGGGCGCGACCGTCGGCAGCGTCATCGCCATGCGCGACGCCGTTTCGCCCGCCGCGGTCGGCGTGGACATCGGGTGCGGCATGAGCGCCGTGCGGACGTCGCTCACCGCGAGCGACCTGCCCGACGACCTCGGCAAGCTGCGCCGGCGCATCGAAAGCGCCGTTCCCGTGGGCTTCGGGCTGCACAAGACGCCCGTGAACCCCGCGAAGGTGCACGGCGTCGGTGGCTGGGACACGTTCTGGAAGGGCTTCGGCGAGCTACACACCGGCGTCCAGGAGCTGCACGACCGGGCCGCGCGCCAGATCGGGAGCCTCGGCGGCGGGAACCACTTCATCGAGGTCTGCCTCGAAGAGGGCACCGGCCAGGTCTGGCTGATGCTGCACTCGGGCTCGCGCAACATCGGCAAGGAGCTGGCGGAACGGCACATGGCCGTCGCGCGCAAGCTGCCGCACAACGCCGACCTGCCCGACCGGGACCTCGCGGTGTTCGTCGCCGGCACGCCGGAAATGGCGGCCTACCGGCGTGACCTGTTCTGGGCGCAGGACTACGCGGCGCGCAACCGCGCCACGATGGTCGCGCTCGTGAAGCTGGCGCTGGCGGAGGTCGTGCCCGGCACGACGTTCGACGACGCGATCTCCTGCCACCACAACTACGTCTCCGAGGAGACGTACGACGGTGTCGAGCTGCTCGTCACCCGCAAGGGCGCGATCCGTGCCGGATCGGGTGACCTCGGGATCATCCCGGGCAGCATGGGGACCGGTTCGTACATCGTCCGCGGCCTCGGGAACGAGTCGTCGTTCCAGTCGGCGTCGCACGGTGCCGGCCGCCGGATGTCCCGTACCAAGGCCAAGAAGCTGTTCACCGCCGACGACCTCGCGGCGCAGACGGCCGGCGTCGAGTGCCGCAAGGACTCGGGCGTCGTCGACGAGATCCCGGCGGCGTACAAGGACATCGATTCGGTGATCCGTGCCCAGACGGACCTGGTCGAGGTCGTGGCGCACCTCAAGCAGGTGGTCTGCGTCAAGGGCTGAGCGGTACCTTGGCGCCATGACGAGGGGTGGAAAGACGGCCGCGCTGCTGGCCGGGGCCGCACTGCTGCTGAGCGGGTGCGACCAGGTCGGCGATGCGGTCGACCAGGGGTCGAAGACCGCGGACAAGGTGAGCGCGTGCACCGAGGCGCTCGGGCTCGCGGACCTGAATCCGCTGGTCGACCCGGACAAGCTCAAGGCCCGCGCCGCGGACAAGGAAAAGCGGCTGCGGGAGCTGGCGGGGAACGTCCAGGACCAGGACGTCAAGAACGCGCTGCTGGGCATGGCCGGCTCGTACGTCGAGGTGCAGAAGGAACGCATCGAGGACGCCGGCGTCGTGGCCCAGTGGGTGCAGCGCAACGTCAAGAAGCTCGACGCCCTCCGCCTGGCCTGCAGCTAGCCGGTCGTGAGTGAGGAACAGGGTTAGAACACTGTTTCTCACTCACGACCGCCGCGGCAGACCTACTGACTTTCGGCCAGCGCGGGGGCCGGCTCCGCCGCGGGTTCCGGCGCGCGGCGGTACAGCAAGCCGGCCGCCGCGATGACCAGGCCACCCAGGCCCGCCGCGGCGAAGCCCCACGCCGGGGTCGAGTGGTCGATCGCGAAGCCGACCACCGGGCTGCCCAGCGCCAGGCCGAGGCGCGTCGACGCGTCCTGCAGCCCCATCGCCTCGCCGCGGACCTGCGGCGGGGCGATCCGGCTGACCGTCTCGGTGGTCGCCGCGAGTGTCGGCGCGCAGACCAGGTTCGTCGGGATCAACACCAGCATCAGCAGCCACCACGGCTGGTCCGCGAGCCCGACCGGCACCACCAGCAGCGCGAGCAGCAGCATCAGCACGCCCTGCGGAAGCGACTTCTTCACCGCGCCGTGCACGATGCCGCCGATGATCGACGCCACGCACATCACCGCGATCACCAGCCCGGTCACGCCGATGTCGCCGTTCGCACGCAGGGCCGCGAGGGTCGCGAGCTCGGTGCCGACGAGCACGAACAGCGCGCCGGCGGCGATCAGCAGCGTCGCCACGAGCCGGCCGGTGAGCCAGCTCCGCAGCGGTGGCCGGGTCGTGGACACCCCGGGCTCGGCCGTTTCGCGGATGGGCGGATCGACCAGCCAGATCAGGAACGCCGTGCCGCCGAACAGCACGCCGAGCGCGGTGAGTGTGAAGGTCGGGGAGAGCGTCGTGATCGCCGCGATGCCGATCGCGGGGCCGATCATGAACGTCGCCTCGATCGAGATCGTGTCGAGCGAGTACGCCGCGCGGCGCTCCTCGGCCGGGACGAGCGTGGCCAGGACCTGCCGCGCGAGCGAGCCCGCCGGCACCGAAAGCATCCCGGCCGGGATCGCGACGGCGGCGAGCGCCGCGTACGGCAGGTGTGGCGCGGCGATCCAGAACACCGTCGTGCCGATCCCGCAGACGGCGACGATCGGACGCAGCCCGTACCGGTCGAAGCACCGGCCGAGCAGGGGCGCGCCGAGCGCCATGCCGAGGGTGACGCCGGCGCCGACCAGCCCGGCGGCGCCGTAGCCGCGGCCGAGCCCGGTGACGATGTACAGCGTCATCAGCACGCCGTTCATGGTCATCGGCAGCCGCGCCAGGAACATCAGAGCCATCGTCGAGGGAACGCGGGGGACGGAGAGGACCCGGCGGTAGGGCTGCAGCGGCACGCCCTCGATGAGAACCCAAGGTGGTACGCGCGTGCAACTTATTTCCCGTCACCCCCGTGCTGGCGCCCGGAGATTATGAGAGCTACTCTCATTTGGTAGTGACTACCAAATGGGGGTTCCTGTGACTCAGCTCTATCCGCGCAGGTGGTGGGCGCTCGGCGCGCTCGCGGTGAGCCTGCTGACCGTCGGACTCGACCTGACCGTGCTGAACGTCGCCGTGCCGACGCTCGCCGTCGACCTCGGCGCCACGACCACGCAGCTGCAGTGGTTCGGCAACGCCTACACGCTGGCGCTGGCCGCGCTGCTGCTGCCGGCGGGCCTGCTGGGCGACCGGTTCGGCCCGAAGAAACTGCTGCTCGGTGCGCTCGCGCTGTTCGGGCTGGCCTCGCTGGGGTGCGCCTACGCGAGTTCGCCGGGTGAGCTGATCGCCGCCCGCGTCGTGCTCGGCGTCGGCGCCGCGTTCCTCATCCCGCTTTCGCTCTCGCTGCTCAACATCCTGTTCCCGCCGGAGGAACGGGCGAAGGCGCTGACGACGTGGGTGATGGCGACGTTCGTCGGCATTCCGCTCGGCCCGCTGCTCGGCGGCTGGCTGCTCGACCACTTCGCGTGGGGCTCGGTGTTCCTGATCAACGTCCCGCTGACCGTCGTCGGCCTGGTCGCGGTGCTGTTCCTGGTGCCGCTCACGCCCGGGTCCGGCCGCGGCGCGATCGACTTCACGGGCATCGTGCTCTCGGCGGCCGGGCTGGTGGCGCTGACCTACGGCTTCGTCTACGCCGGCGAGCACGGCTGGGCCGACCCGGCGACGTACGGCCTGCTCGCGCTCGGCGCGGCGGTGCTCGCGGTGTTCTGCCGGCTGCAGACGCGGACGGCCACGCCGTTGACCGACCTCGGGCTGCTGCGCGAGCCGCGGTTCGTCTGGGGCGCGGTGCTCGCCACGATGGCGTCGTTCGCGCTGATGGGCCTGCTGTTCGTGCTGCCGCAGCTGTTCCAGGCGGTGCAGGGGGCCGACGCCCTGGAAACCGGGGTACGGCTGCTGCCGCTGATCGGCGGGATGCTGGTGTCGTCGAAGATCGCCGAGAAGCTGGTCGCCGCGGCCGGCGTCCGCGTGGTCGTGGTGGCCGGGTTCGTGCTGCTCGCGGCCGGACTGGCCTGGGGTTCGACGACGTCGCCGTCGGACGGTTACGGCGTCACCGTCGGCTGGGAGCTCGTCATCGGCCTCGGCACGGGATGCACGCTGACGCCGCTGATGACGATGGCGATGGGCGCGCTCACCGAGGGCCGCTCGGGGGCCGGCTCGGCGCTGATCCAGGTGCTGCGCCAGGTCGGCGGCACGATCGGCGTCGCGGTGCTGGGCACGGTGCTCAACGGCGTCTACCGCGCCGGCGTCACCGTCGACGGCCTGCCCGCCCCGGTCGCCGACGCGGTCCGCGGCAGCGCGTCGGGCGCGGTCGCCGTCGCGGCGAAGCTTCGCCTGCCCGCGCTTGCCGAGTCCGCACGGGTCGCGTTCACCGACGGCATGGCGGCGACGTTGTGGGTCTGCGCCGGGCTCGCCGTGGCCGGCGCGCTGCTCGCGGTGCTGTTCCTGCCCAGGCGGGCGGCGGCGGGGGCGCTACCGCGAGAATCGGAGCATGACGTCGTCGCGATCTGAGCCCATGGGGCTGCGGGAACGGAAGAAGGCCAAGACGCGGGCCGCGATCCAGCGGCACGCGTTGCGGCTGTTCCGGGAGCAGGGCTACGGCGCGACGACGGTCGACCAGATCGCGGCCGCGGCGGAGATCTCGCCCAGCACCTTCTTCCGGTACTTCGCGACGAAGGAAGCGACGGCCCTCTACGACCCCGTCGACCCGGTCTTCATCGAAGCCGCGATCGGGCAGCCGGCCGAGCTGGGCCCGATCGCGGCGCTGCGAGGGGCGGTGCGCGTCGTGCTCGGGCAGTTGTCCGAGGAGGAGATGGAGGACGTGCGCCAGCGGCAGCTGCTCGTGTTCCGCGAGCCCGAGCTGCGCGGCGCGATCATGGACCAGTTCGCCGAGGGGATCGACCTGATCGCCGGCGTGGCCGCGCGGCGCACGGGCCGGGCGCCGGACGACTTCGAGGCGCGCAACTGGGCCGGGGCGGTGGTGGGGGTCCTGCTGGCTTCGTTCGCGCGGGCGGCGAGCGATCCCGAGTCCGATTACCTGGTGGCCCTCGACCAGGCGCTGGTCCACCTGGAGGCGGGCCTGCCGCTGTGATCGGTGGCATTTCCGGGAATTGATTTCGCGTTTCCGCCCTCGTCGGGAGGGAACCTTGTGGGTGGCGGTGCGAGCGTGGGGGACGCCCCGTCTGGAGCAGTGTCGACACGCGGTCCGACGGAGTGATGAAGCTAAATGATCACCGTTTACACCCGCGTGAGTGACCGAACTGCTCCACAGTGGACATCCGCTACCAGCAGTAACGGCGCGAATCGATCAGGATGATCTTCGGGGGGACGGGCAAGCTTTCGACGTTAATCAATTGCGGGCCAGTTCGCCGCCTCCGCATCCGGCACGTAAGGGTTAGAAAACGTCACCAACCGGTGACCGGGTGGCTTATCTCCGATACGGGGGGTATCGATTTACCCCGTCAGGTCTCCCGAGGCCAGGAGGTAGGAAATGAAAGGCAAGTTCGGGCGGTCCATCGCCCTGGTAGCCGCCGGCAGTCTGCTCGCGGTCGGAATGGCGGGGATCGCTTCGGCGAGCCCGGAAGGGGGCAAGGGTTCCTCCAGCACCCAGGCCCTCGCCGCCCAGGTGCTCCAGATGCGTGACGGCTTGACCAAGGTGGCCTACGCGGGCAACGTCGGTGCCACGCGGGCCGATCTGGGTCAGCTGAGCCCGGTGCTGGCGGACATCGCCGCCGGGAAGCGCTACACGGTCCAGACCGACACCGAGCAGCTCGCCGGGCTCGCCAAGGGGCGCGCCGACGAGTCCAGCCGGCTCCTGGCCGACCCGACGGCCAAGGCTCGTCAGTTGCCGCCGCTGCCGTTGCCGATCCCTTCGCTGCCGGACCTGCCCGGTCCGCTGAAGATCGTCAGCGACCTGGTCAAGGCGCTGCTCGCCGCCGTGACCGGCATCCTCGGCGGTCTGCTCGGCGGCCTTCCGGTGCCGCCGCTGCCGCTGCCGGTACCGCCCCTGCCCACGCCCTGACCCGACCGCTGAAAGACCACTGAAAACAGGGGGCCCAGGGCCCGGCGCGGACATTCCTCCGCGCCGGGCTCCGGGTTCGTTCCGGCCGGCGCGCGCTCAGTCCCGTTTGGACAGACCCTGCCGCAGTGCGCCCGCCATCTCGGCCAGCGCCTCGCGGAACCGGGTCCCCACACCCGTGAAGTTGATGAAGCCGTGGATCAGGTCGTCGTGCCGGCGCAACGCCACCTCGACGCCCGCCTCGCGCAGCTTCTCCGCGTACGCCTCACCCTCGTCGCGCAGCGGGTCGAAGCCCGCCGTGACGACCAGTGCCGGTGGCAGGCCACTCAGGTCGTCCGCGCGCAGCGGGGAGAGCCGCGGGTCGGTCAGGTCCGCGCCTTCCGGCACGTAGTGGCCCTCGAACCACTTCATGTGCACGTCGGTCAGGAACAGATCCTCGGCGAACAGGTCCTGCGACCGGTAGCGCCGAGCGAAGTCCGTCGCCGGGTAGATCAGCAGCTGGAACGCCGGCACCGGACCGCCCCGCAGAACCGCCTGCTGAGCGGTGACGGCCGCCAGGTTGCCGCCCGCGCTGTCGCCGCCGACGGCGATCCGCGCGGGGTCGGCGCCGAGGTCGCTCGCCTTCGCCACCGCGTACTCAAACGCCGCGAGCGCGTCCTCCGCGGCCGCCGGGAACGGGAACTCCGGCGCGAGCCGGTACTCGATCGACAGCACCCGCACCCCGGCGTGCTTGGCCAGGAAGCGGACGGCGTTGTCGTGGCTCGCGCGCGTGCCGATCACCCAGCCGCCGCCGTGGAAGAACACCAGCAGCGGGGACTTCTCGGGCAGCCCGACCGGTGTGTAGAGCGTGGCCGGCAAGTCGCCGTCGGGAGTCGGCACGGCGATCTCCCGCACCGAAACCGGCTCGATCGGCTTGCCGCTGACCAGGTGCCGCCCGACGTCGAGCAGGGCGCGCGACTGCTCCACCGAGCCCTGCACCAGTTCCGCACCCGAAAGCTTCTGCAGCCGGAGCAGGAGCTGGGCGTCGAGCGCGAGGTCTTGGCCGTCGATGTGCACCTGGCGGCCCGCGACCGCCCGCCGCAGCGGCGCGGGCAGCCAGAACGCGAGCTGGGATGCCGCGGCCTGGACGCGGACCGGGAGCGGGATCGCCATCTTTTGCCTCCTGAGCGTCGGTGCCGCCCGGGATGTTACTCGCCAGTAGGTAACAGGTCCAGCTGTGACGCGGCCCTCGGTCCCAAAGTCTGGATATCCACTCAAGTGGAGGGGTTAGCCTGGAAAGCGTGACTTCAGCCAGGACGATCAACGTGCTCGGGATCGGCGGCTCTCTGCGTGAGGGCTCCCAGTCCGAACGCGCCCTGCAGATCGCGCTCGCCGGCGCGGCCGAAGTCGGGGTCGGGATCCGGATGCTCACCGGGCCGGACCTGGTGCTGCCGTTCTACGACGCCGGCGAGCCGGACCGCCACGAACGCGCCGGCACGCTCATCGAAGCCGTGCGGCAGGCGGACGGGCTCATCGTCGTCTCGCCGGGCTACCACGGCGCGCTGTCCGGCCTGGTCAAGAACGCCCTGGACTACGTCGAAGACCTGCGCGACGACCAGCGTCCCTACCTCGACGGCCGCGCGGTCGGCCTCGCCGCCGTCGCCTACGGCTGGCAGGCCGCGGTGACGACACTCGAGCAGCTGCGCACGATCACGCACGCGCTGCGCGGCTGGGCGACCCCGCTGGGTGGCGCGATCAACTCGGCCGAAACCAAGTTCGACGAAGGCGGCGGCGCGTCCGACGAGAAGAGCGTCCGCACCCTGCGCCTGATCGGCCGCCAGGTCGCCGAGTTCGCGGTGACGCGCGCTGCATGACGTTTCCCCCGGCGGCCGCCGGGTAATCGATCCACGTGATGCCTGCCATGTGGGGGCACTGTTCCGCGGGTGCGGGATGTTGTGCTCAGTGAGACGCTCGACGGGGAGTGTCCGCGACAGAAGGCAGGCTGAGCATGGGTCAGGCGATCTACACCGCGGTGGCGACGGCACGCGGCGACGGCCGCAACGGCGAGGTGACCTCGTCCGACGGCGTCATCGACGAGTCCCTGGCCATCCCGAAGGAGATGGGCGGCCCCGGTGGGGACAAGACCAACCCGGAGCAGCTCTTCGCCGCCGGCTACTCGGCTTGCTTCCACAGCGCGCTGCAGCTGGTCGCCCGCCAGGCCAAGGTGTCGCTGAACGACTCCACGGTGACCGCGGAGGTCAGCGTGCTCAAGCAGGACGCCGGCTTCGGTCTCGGCGTCGCGCTGAACGTCTCCCTCCCGGGCCTCGAGCAGGCCCAGGCCGACCAGCTGGTCGAGCAGGCCCACCAGGTGTGCCCCTACTCCAACGCGACCCGCGGCAACATCGCGGTCGCGCTCTCCGCCACCGTCTGACCCTCGCTTCCAGGCCCGAACGAGTCCGAGGAAAGGAACACCAGAGATGAGCAAGTCTCCGATCAAGAGCCCGCTTTCCGAGGCCGACAAGGAGATCACCGGCAACGCGCTCCAGGCGACGCTGGTCGACCTGGTCGACCTGTCCCTCATCGCCAAGCAGGCGCACTGGAACGTCGTCGGCTCGAACTTCCGCAGCGCGCACCTGCAGCTCGACGAGCTCGTCGCCACGGCGCGCCAGTACGTCGACGAGGTCGCCGAGCGCGCCAACGCCATCGGCATCTCGCCGAACGGCAAGGCGAAGACCGTCGTCGAGAGCTCGGGCGTGCCCGAGTACCCCGACAACTGGCAGTCGGTGGAGTCCACGGTCGCCGCGATCGTCGACATCCTCTCCGCGCTCATCGAGCGGCTGCGTGCCCGCATCGACGAGACCGACAAGAGCGACCTCGTGACGCAGGACCTGCTGATCGAGATCACCCGGGCGCTCGAAGAGGCGCACTGGATGTGGCAGGCCCAGCAGGCCTGATCTTTTTTCCGCGCAAAGGGGCCGTTCCGGGTGGAACGGCCCCTTTCGCGTCTGCTGAAGTCCGTGATTCGCAGTACGTTCGGCGGCATGGTGCTGCATCAGGGGAAAGCCGACCGTCCGGACCGTGCCGGCGGGACGAACCCGCTCTACGCCGGAGCGAACCCGGCGCTGGCGGCGGGGTTCGTCATGCCGCACGGCAAGTTGCGCGCCGACCCGCTGCCGCCGGACGCGGCCCTGCAGCTCGTGCGCGACGAGCTGATGCTCGACGGCAATGCCCGCCTCAACCTCGCCACGTTCGTCACGACGTGGATGGAGCCGCAGGCGCGGGAGCTGATGGCCGAGTGCGTCGACAAGAACATGATCGACAAGGACGAGTACCCGCAGACGGCCGAGCTGGAGCGGCGCTGCGTGAACATCCTCGCCGACCTGTGGCACGCGCCCGATCCCACCGACATCATGGGCTGCTCGACGACCGGTTCGTCCGAAGCGTGCATGCTCGCCGGGATGGCGTTGAAGCGCCGCTGGTCCAAGCTCGGGCGTCCCGGGAAGCCGAACCTGGTGATGGGCGTCAACGTCCAGGTGTGCTGGGAGAAGTTCTGCGAGTACTGGGAGGTCGAGCCGCGGCTGGTGCCGATGGACGGCGACCGGTACCACCTCTCGGCCGACGAGGCGGTGGCGCGCTGCGACGAGAACACGATCGGCGTGGTGGCGATCCTGGGCTCGACGTTCGACGGCAGCTACGAGCCGGTCGCGGAGATCGCCGCGGCGCTGGACGCGCTGCAGTCGCGCACCGGCTGGGACATCCCCGTGCACGTCGACGGCGCGTCGGGCGCGATGGTCGCGCCGTTCCTCGACCCGGACCTGGAGTGGGACTTCCGGCTGCCGCGCGTGGCGTCGATCAACACGTCGGGCCACAAGTACGGGCTCGTGTACCCGGGCGTCGGCTGGGTGGTCTGGCGCGACCAGGCCGCGCTGCCGTCGGAGCTGGTCTTCAACGTGAATTACCTGGGCGGCGACATGCCGACGTTCGCGTTGAACTTCTCGCGGCCGGGCGCCGAGGTCGCGGCGCAGTACTACACGTTCGTGCGGCTCGGTCGTGAAGGATTCCGGGCGGTGCAACAGTCTTCACGCGACGTCGCGACGCACCTGTCGTCCGGGATCGAGGCGCTGGGGCCGTTCTCGCTGTTGACTCGCGGCGACCAGCTGCCGGTGTTCGCGTTCACGACCCGCGCGGACGCGGGGTTCGACGTCTTCGACGTGTCACGACGGCTGCGCGAGCGCGGCTGGCTGGTGCCGGCGTACACGTTCCCGGAGAACCGGACGGATCTGGCCGTGCTGCGGATCGTGGTCCGCAACGGCTTCACCCACGACCTGGCCGACCTGCTGCTGGCCGACTTGACGCGGCTGCTACCCGACCTGGAGAAAGAGGGCGGCCGCCCGAAGGACCCGTCGAAGGCGACCGCCTTCCACCACTAGAGCTCCGCGTCAGTGCCACGACTTGGCGCGGGCGTACTGGTCCGGCCACCGCACGTCCGCGCCGAGGGTGTTCGCCGCCCGGAGCGGCCAGTGCGGGTCGCGCAGCAGGGCGCGGGCCAGGAACACGGCGTCCGCTTCGCCGTCGGCGATGATGTCCTCCGCCTGCTGCGGGTTGGTGATCATGCCGACTGCGCCGGTCAGGAGGCCGGTCTCCGTGCGGATCCGCTCGGCGAACGGCACCTGATAGCCCGGGCCGACCGGGATGTCCGGGTTCGGGGTGTTGCCGCCGCTCGAAGTGTCGATCAGGTCGATCCCGCGTTCGGCCAGCAGCTTCGCGAGCCGGACGGACTCGTCGAGGGTCCAGCCGTCGTCCGTCCAGTCCGTGGCGGACAGGCGGGCGAACAGGGGGACGTCGGTCGTCGCGCGGACGGCGTCGGCGATTTCGAGGGCGAGCCGGGTGCGGCCCTCGAAGTCGCCGCCGTAGCGGTCGGTGCGGGTGTTCGACAGCGGGGACAGGAACTGGTGCACCAGGTAGCCGTGGGCGAAGTGCAGTTCGAGCAGGTCGAACCCGGCGCCGATCGCTCGTCGGGCCGCCTCGGCGAACGCCTCGGGAAGGGCGCCGACCTCGTCCGTGGTGAGCGGCCGCGCCGGGGCGTACTTGCCGAACGGCTGCGCGTCGGCGCCGACGCTCTGCCAGCCGCCCTCGTCGACGGGGACGCTGCCGCTGCCTTCCCACGGCCGCCGCGTCGAGCCCTTGCGGCCGGCGTGCCCCAGCTGCATGCCGATCGCGGTGCCCCGCTGGTGCACGAACCCGGCGATCCGGCGCCACGCCTCGGCCTGCTCGTCGGTCCAGATGCCGGTGTCCTGGGGGCTGATCCGCCCTTCGGGCGCGACGGCGGTCGCCTCGGTCATGACGAGCCCGGCGCCACCGGTGGCGAACTGGCCGAGGTGGACGAGGTGCCAGTCGTCCGGGACGCCGTCGGTCGCGGAGTACTGGCACATCGGAGACACCCACGCGCGGTTCGGCAGGGTCAGGCCGCGGACGGTGATCGGGCTGAAGAGTCGGCTCACGTAGGGATCAACGACACGTGCCCGGCGTCTCTTCCCGTCGCCAGGGCGTCTACCGACGGGTAACGTCGACCACATGGGTGTCGCTGCTGACGAACGCCAGGCGTTGAGCTCGCTCCTCCAAGACCTCGGGCCCGACGCGCCCACGTTGTGCGAAGGCTGGACGACGCGGGATCTCGCCGCGCACCTCGTCGTGCGTGAGCACCGGCCGGACGCCGCGCCCGGGATCATGGTGCCCGCCCTCGCCGGGTACACGCAGAAGGTCCAGGACCGCTACGCCGCGAAGCCGTGGGCCGGGCTGGTCGAGCAGGTGCGCCGGGGGCCGTCGAAGTTCTGGCCCACCGCGATCGGCCCGCTCGACGAGCTGACCAACACCGCCGAGTTCCTGGTCCACCACGAGGACGTCCGGCGCGCGCAGCCCGGCTGGGAGCCGCGGCCCGTCGATGCCACCCGGGACGCCGCCGCGTGGCGCTCGGCCAGGCAGGCGGCCAAGCTCAACCTGCGCAAGGCGCCGGTCGGCGTGACGCTTCGCACGAAAGACGGCCGGGAGGCCGCCGTCAAAACCGGGCCCGACCCGGTCACGGTCGTCGGCGAGCCCCTGGACCTGCTGCTGTTCGTCTTCGGCCGCGACGCCGTGCACCTCGACTTCGAGGGCGACGCCGCCGCCGTCACCAAGCTGCAGTCGGTGAACCGGGGGCTTTAGGCTGCGCGTCATGCCGATGATCAGCGTTGCCATGTTCCCCGGCCGCACGCCCGCCCAGAAGAGCGCCCTGGTCCGGGAGCTGACCGACGCGTTCATCCGCACCTGCGGCGGCAAGCCCGAGGGCGTCCAGGTGACGCTCGTCGAGGTCGGCGCCGACCACTGGGCCACCGGCGGCGTCCTGCACTCCGAACGCTGACCCGGGGCGGAGCTTTCACGTGAAAGCTCCGCCCCGGAGTGTCAGCGCAGGCCGAGGACGCGCTGGGCGAAGTTGACCTCGATCGACGTCTGCTTGATCGTCTCCGCGATCACCAGCGAGCCGTGGCCGGCGTCGTAGCGGTAGAACTCGTGGTGCAGCTCGCGGCCGCCGAGCCGGTCGAAGTAGTTCTCGATCTGGCGGATCGGGCAGCGCGGGTCGTTGTCGCCGGCCAGCACGAGCACCGGAGCCGTCACGGCGTCGACGTACGTGATCGGCGAGCACTCCGCGTACACCGCGGGGACGTCCTCCGGCGAACCGCCGAAGAGCGCGCGGTCGAACGAGCGCAGCTGCTCCATCTCGTCCTCGTACGCGGCGACGTAGTCCGCCACCGGCACGCCGGCGACGCCCGCCGCCCACCGCGCCGGCTGCGTGCCGAGCGCGAGCAGGGACAGGTAACCGCCCCACGAAGCGCCGTTCACGACGCACTTCGCCGGGTCGCTGAGTCCACTTTGGACGGCCCAGTCGTGCACCGAGGCGACGTCCTCCAGCTCGGTCAGCCCGGGCCGGCCCTCGATGGCGTCGCGCCAGGCCGAGCCGTAGCCGGTCGAGCCGCGGTAGTTGACCTCGACCACGGCGAACCCGGCGTCGAGCCAGGTCGCGCGGTAGGCGGAGAACCGGTCCTCGTCCGCGGCGTGCGGGCCGCCGTGAAGCGAGAACACCGTGGGCAGCGGACCCTCCGGCGCGCCCGAAGGCCGCGAGACCAGCGCGTGGATCCGCCCGCCGATGCCTTCGACGAACGCGTCGGTCACCGGCTCCGACCCCGGCGCGCGGTCGCCCGGCGGCTCGAGCAGCACCGAGTCGGTGCCCTCGGCGGTTCGCGCCCGGACCGCGGCCGGCTCGGCGGCGCTGGACCACGAGTACTCGACCGTCCCGTCCGGACGGACCCCGGCGCCGCCGATGCGGCCGGCCGGAGTGTCTACAGAGGACAGCATGGTCGTGTCGAGGTCGTAGCGGTACAACGAACTGCGGCCCTCGTGGAAGTGGACGACGAGCAGGGCGCGCGCGTCCGGGTACCAGCCCGCGACGACCTCGCCGGGCAGATCGAGTTCGAGCTCCGTTTCGGTGTCGTCCCGGACGTCCCAGACGAGCAGCTCCTCGCGGCCCCGGCGTTCGTGCAGCACCAGCAGGCGCTGGTCGCCCGGCAGCGGGGAGAACTCGAGCGCGGAGAGGCCCTTGCCTTCGCCGTCCCACTTCTCGGCCACCGCGGCGAACCCGTCGGTGGCGAGTACTCGCAGGGCGGGGTGGCGCGAGTCGCCGTGCTCGGAGTGGGAGATCGCGATCAGGCTCTCGTCGCGGGACATCGACGCGATGCCGGCGTCGTCCGCGTGGCTGTAGAAGCGGTGCGTCTCGCCGCCGATCCGGGCGAACAGCTCGCTGCCGTCGTCGGTCGAGACGCCGACCGCGACCAGCTTGGCGCCGATCTCGAGGCCGGCCGGATAGCCGTCGTGGACGTCGGGCACGGCCTTCTCGGGCTCGCTGCCCTCGGTCGCGGCGAACGGCTCGCGCACCCAGGAGCCGAACTCGTCGCCGTCGGTGTCGTCGAACCACCAGATCCACTCGCCGTCGGGGGACGGCGTGGCGTGCAGGGTGCCGTTGGGCCGGTCGGTGACGCGGCGGTGCTCGCCGGACGCCCGGTTCCAGGCGTAGACCTCCCAGACACCGCTGGCATTGGAGACGTAGAGGTTGGCGTCGGGGGCGTCGCGGGCCCAGTCGGGCGTGGAGATGCGGGGGGCGTGGAAGCGGGCGCGCCAGCGGGCTTCGGCTTCGGCGTCGTCGAACAGCCGGTCCGGGACCACCGCGGGCGGGAATTGCTTGGCTGACTGCGTGCTCACCCCTCGATCCTGCCACCTTCTGGCCGTACTGTGTGCGGGGTGCTGGAGGGTTACGCGCCGGGCTACGGGCGAGACGCGGTTTCGATGATGTCCGCGCGCACGGCGGCGCAGCGCGCGACGTTCGCTCAGCCGCTGTTCGGTCCGGGGATGTGGGTGGTCGACCTCGGCTGCGGCCCCGGCTCGATCACCCTCGGGCTGGCGGCGGAGTCCCGCGTCACCGGAGTCGACCTCGACGCCGGTCAGGTCGCCCTCGCCAGGGCTGCCGCGCGCCGCGCCGGAAGGTCCACAGTGGACTTCGTGACGGCTTCGGCGTACGGCCTGCCCTTCGCCGACGCGAGCGTGGACGTCGCTTTCTCCCACGCGTTGTTCGAGCACCTGGCCGCGCCCTTGGACGCGCTCGCGGAGCTGCGCCGCGTGCTGAAGCCGGGCGGCAGGCTGGCTTTGTCCACTTCGGACTGGAGCAAGGCCAGGATTCGCCCGAAGACGGCGAACGTCGACGCGGCCCTCCGCGGCCATTACCTGCTGCGCCGGCAAGCGGGCGGCAACCCGTTCGCGGGCCGGGTGATAGCCGAGCAGTGCGCGGCGGCGGGGTTCACGGAGATCGTGTCGAGAGCCCGCTACCGCTCGGACATGAGTTACCGGGACCTGGCGAAGTACGTGGAGTCCCGCTTGGAAGCGGCGGCAGCGGAGCCGGGACGCGACCGGGACCAGCTGGCGAGCGCGGCCCGATCGGCCCTGACGTGGGTGCGCGGTGGTGACGGAGACTTCAGCCAATGCTGGGTCGAAGTGACCGCGACCCGTTGAAAAGGGCACTGAAACCAGAAGAGCCGGTGTCCGAAGACACCGGCTCTTACTCGTCGGGGTGGCGGGATTCGAACCCACGACCTCCTCGACCCGAACGAGGCACGCTACCAAGCTGCGCCACACCCCGAGGTACTGCTTAACGGGTCGTGGAGAAGTCTAGCGGACGGTGTCGCGGGCTTTCCGGGGGGCCAGCTTTCGGGGCTTCGCCGTCCCCGATCCACGCGGGACCAGCGTCAACAAGCTCGCTTCCGGCGGGCATGCGAACCTGGCCGGCGCCCAGGGCGACGTCCCCAGGCCGGCCGAAACGTGCAGCCACATGTGCGCGCCCCAGCGCGAGGCACCGCGGGCCCGGGTGCGATCCAGCTCACAGTTCGTGACCAGTGCGCCGTAACCCGGGAGCCGGAGCTGGCCGCCGTGCGTGTGGCCCGCGAGGACGAGGTCGTAACCGTCCGTGGCGAACGTGTCGAGCACCCGCGGCTCCGGCGAGTGCGTCACGCCGATGCGGACCGCCGCGCCGCTGTCGGCCGGGCCGGCGATGTCGGCGTAGCGGTCGCGGCGCAGGTGCGGGTCGTCGACGCCGGCCGCGAACACCGGCTGCCCGCCGACGTCGATCGTGCGGCGGACGTGCGTCAGGTCGGTCCAGCCGTGCTCGACGAAGGCCGCGCGCAGGTCGCGCCACGGCAGCTGGACGCCGTGGATGCGCTTCTTCTTGCCCCGCGGCATCAGGTAGCGGGCCGGGTTCTTCGGCTTCGGCGCGTAGTAGTCGTTGCTGCCGAAGACGAACACGCCTGGGCGGTCGAGCAGCGGGCCCAGCGCGCGCAGCACGGACGGGACCGCCTGCTGGTGCGACAGGTTGTCGCCGGTGTTGACGACCAGGTCGGGGTTCAGCTCGTCGAGCGCGGCGACCCAGCGCTGCTTGCTGCGGTGGCCCGGCAGCATGTGCAGGTCCGAGACGTGCAGGATGGTGAACGGCCGTGACCCGGGCGCCAGCACCGGGAGCTGGGCGGTGCGCAGGGTCCAGTGGCGCCGTTCGATGCCGACGGCGTAACCGAGGGTCGCGGCGCCGAGCGCCAGCGTCCCCGCGGCGAGGCGCTTCGCGGTCGCCCCCGACCTGCTTGTGTTACTGAGCGTGCTCACGAAGTCCAGGATACGTGCTCAACAGTTGGATGACTTCGCCGCCGTTCCGGGGAACCTGCCGCTTAGCATTTGCGTCGGCCTGAAAACGGGTGACAAGCCGGGGGGCTTGGGGAGAACGATGGAGCAGTTCGGGCCGTACCGCATCGAAGGCCTGCTCGGCCGCGGTGGCATGGGCGAGGTTCACCGCGCCTACGACACGGCGCACGACCGCGTCGTCGCGCTGAAGCTGTTGTCCGGGCCGAACGCCGGCGACGAGGCGTTCCGCGCGCGGTTCCGGCGCGAGTCGCAGATCGTCGCGCGGCTGCGTGAGCCGCACGTGATCCCGATCCACGCGTACGGCGAAATCGACGGGCAGCTGTACCTCGACATGCGGCTCGTCGAGGGCAAGGACCTGAAGGAGCTGCTCGAGGACGGGCCGCTGACGCCCGAACGGGCGGTGGGGATCGTCGAGCAGGTCGCGGGTGCGCTCGACGCCGCCCACGAGGACGGCCTGGTGCACCGCGACGTCAAGCCGTCCAACGTGCTCGTGACGAGCAGCGACTTCGTGTACCTCGTGGACTTCGGCATCGCGCGGTCGATGACCGCCGAGGGGACGTCGATCACCGGTACCGGCAACGTGATCGGCACGCTCGACTACATGGCGCCGGAACGCTTCGGCGACGCACCGATCACCAGGCTCGTCGACGTCTACGCGCTCGCGTGCGTGTTCTTCGAATGCCTCGCCGGGCATCGCCCGTTCCCGGCCGACGGCGCGGCCGCGCAGATGGGCGCGCACCTGACCGCGCCGCCGCCGGTGCTTTCGCGGGAGCGGCCGGGCCTGCCCGCGGCGCTGGACGCCGTCGTCGCGCGCGGAATGGCGAAGAACCCCGCCGACCGGTACCCGACGGCGCAGGCGTTCGCCGACGCCGTTCGGGCCGGGCTCGCCGAGCCGGCGACCCCGCACCCGACGTGGCAGAAGACGCTGCCGGGCCCGGTGACCCCGCCGCGGCCCACCCTGGCCGCGCCGCGGCCCACCTTCTCCGGACCGATCTCGCAGCAGCACGCGGTGTCCGCCCCGATGACCCCGCCGCGGCCGATGCCGGCCGCGCCCTACGCGGGCCCGCAGCCGTTCACCGGGCCGGCCGGCAAGCTCGCCCCGGCCGGGACCCGGCCGCCGAAGTCCCAGCGGAACCGGTGGGTCGCGCTGTGCGCCGCGCTCGCCGGGGTCGTCGTGGTCGCGTTGCTGGTCACGTACCTGGTGACCAAGGACGACAAGACGCAGACCGGCGGCCCGCTGGTCCCGGTGACCGTCGACCCGGCGACGTCCTCGACGACGCCCGGGACGTCGACGGAGAAGACGACTCCGCCACCGTCCACTTCGGAGTCGAAGCCGGCGCACGACGAGCAGCTGTATGCCGCGCTTCCCGCGGTCTACAAGCAATACTCGTGCGTCGACGCGGCCGTGCCCGCCGGTGCGGTCGCGGCGGTGGAGTGCCGGGGCTCGAACGTCGGGGACATCAAGTCGGGCAACGTGGTGTTCCCGGAGCCGACCGGGGCGCGGTTCCTCCGGTTCGCCGACGCGGGGGCGATGGACGCGTTCTTCCAGGGCATCGTGAAGGCGCAGGGTCTCGCACGCAACGACGCGCAGGGCGCGTGCCGGCCCGAGAAGTACCCGAAGATCTGGGGCACCTACTACCGCGCGTCGGCCCCGAAGCCGGGCGAGTTCCTGACCTGCTTCCTCGGCGACCCGGCTCAGCTCGTGTGGACGCAGCAGAACCTGGTCGCGGGCGTGCTGCTGTCGACCAGGGTGACGAACAACGCGGAGCTGGAGGACCTCTACGAGTGGTGGAACACGGGGATCCTGGTGGACATGGCGGGGAACTGACCCGGTGAACGAACAGAGGGGGCCCCGCGGGGCCCCCTCTGCGTCGTCACGGTTACCGGCCCGGGCCGCCCATGTACTGCGGATCCGGTTGCGGTAGCTCCATTCTCGGCTGGCTGTCGTCCATGATGTTCTTCATCGCGCCGAACCACGTCCGGGCCGGAGCCTTGCCACCGAAGATGTTCCCGCTGCCGCAGACCCGGACGTTGCCCGGTCCCGCGTCGCAGATACCGCCCTGGCCGCCGCCGAACTTGAACGTCATCGCCGCGCCCGCGAGCTGCGGCGTGCCGCCGACGAACGTCGCCGAGACGTTGCCCTGCGTCGTGCCCGTCTTGCCGATGATCGGGCGGTCCCACTTCGCCGCGCTCGCCGCGCCGGCCGACGTGCCGCCGGGCTGGTCGTCCTTGCTCATGCCGACGGCGAGGGTGTTCGCCAGGCCCTCGGGCACCGCCTGCTCGCACGGGGCTTCCTTGACCGGCACCGGCTGGCCGTTGCGGTCGGTCACACTGGCGAGCGGCGTCGGCGGGCACCAGACGCCGCCGGAGAGGATCGTCGCCGCGACGTTGCCCAGCTCCAGGCCGCTCAGCGGGCTGAAGCCCAGCGTGAACGCGCCGAAGCCCGGACTGCGGCCGTTCGGCCCGTAAGCCTCCGCCTGGGTCTTGTTCTTGTTCCCGTCGTCGGACTTCGGGTCGACCGTGCCGCCGCCGATGTTGCTCGCCATCGTGTCGCGCATGCCGAGCCGCCGGGCCATGTCGATGCCGGGCGCGGTGCTGCCGAGCCGGTCCTCGAGCTCGACGAACGCGGTGTTCGGCGAGGTCGCGAGGGCCGTCTGCAGGGTCGCGCCCTGGGCGATCCGGCTGTAGTCACCGGCGTTGCCGACGCAGTACCACTTGGAGTTCAGCGGCGGGCCGGTCGGCGGGCAGCTCTTCCCGCCACCGGTGAACACGTGCGAGGTGTAGGAGTCCGGCACCTGCACCGGCGAATAGATTCCCGACACGCCCTTTTCGAGCGCCGCGGCCGACGTGAAGATCTTGTACGTCGACCCCGCGCCACCGGTGTTGTAGACGCCGGTGGGCAGCGCGTAGGTCGTCTGGCCTTCGTCCTGGTTCTGGCCGTAGTCGCGGTTCGCGGCCAGTGCGACCACTTCGTGCCGCTCCTTGCCTGGTCTGATCAGCGACAACGTGTTCGCCACGTACGGCTGGGTCTTCTTCACCTGCGCTTCGGCCGAAACCTTCGCCTCGTGGTTGGCGCGCTCGTCCAGCGTCGTCTTGATCGTGTAGCCGCCGGTGTAGAGCTGGTCCTTCGTCATCCCGCCGGCCTTGAGGAGGTAGTCCTCGACGTACTGGCAGAAGAAGCCGGACTCCGGGCCCGCGCCGATGCAGTTGGCCGCCGGCTTGGCCGGGAAGTCCGGCACGACGCCCAGCGGCTCGCCCTTGAAGCGGTCCGCGTCGGCCTTGGCCAGCTTCTTGTTCTCCACCATCCGGTCGAGGACGAGGTTGCGGCGCGCGGTGGCCTTGTCGGCGTGCTTCCACGGGTCGTTGTTGATCGGGTTGTTCACCAGCCCGGCCAGCAGCGCCGCCTGCGGCACCGTGAGCTTCTCCGGCGTGGTGTCGAAGTACGCGTGCGCCGCGGCGCCGATCCCGAAGATCTGCCGCGAGAACTCGACGATGTTCAGGTAGCCGGCCAGGATCTGCTGCTTGCTCAGCTTGGTCTCGAGCTGGATCGCGATCCGCGCTTCCTTGAGCTTGCGGGCGACCGACTGCTCCTGGGCCTTCTTCTGACCGACCTGGTCGGTGCGGTAGACCACGTTGATCAGGTAGTTCTTCACGTACTGCTGGGTCAGCGTCGAGGCGCCCTGCGTGTCGGCGCCCGTGCTGTTGCTGACGGCCGCGCGCAGCGTGCCCTGCCAGTCGACGCCGTGGTGGTCGTAGAACCGCTTGTCCTCGACCGAGACCAGCGCCCACTTCATGGCCTCGTTGATCTGGTTCTCGTTGACCGGCAGCCGGTACTGGTCGTACAGGGTCGCGATCGGCTTCCCGGTGCTGTCGGTGACCGTCGTGACCAGGGGCGGCGGGATGTCGGCGAGGTCCGAGGACGTCTTCTCCACCGTCTCGCTGGCCTGGTTGGACATGACACCGGCAGCCCCCACGACCGGGAAGAGCATGCCGGCGACGAGCACCCCCGCGAGCAGACAGAGGCCGATGAGCTTGAACAAACCATCCGCTTTTCGCACGAGGGCCAGGCTACCCGGAGTGAGTCAGGCGCCGGTGACGCCGTGTCTCCGCAGGTGTGAAAACAGTGACAAAACCGACCCCCTTCGGTGACATCTGGTAACGGAAGGCATTCTAGGTCTCGACGGGGGGAACCGAGGGCCCCTACAGTCCGTCAACGTCTCACGAAGACAAGCCGTCGGATGGATCAACGCGGGTGGGAGCTCGCCTGGTCCGAACGGCGGCACCGGCACCGGGGAGGTGCCCGGAACCGACGTGAGCAGAGGGAGACACGCTCGCGGGGGCAAGGAGCGCAGTGCCTTTCCCCGCTGGTGCGTCGAACACCAGGGTAGGGAGCTGGGGGTATGGAAACCAACCAGTCGAGCTGGCGAATCAACGCGTCCTGCCGGGACGCCGACCCGGACGGATTGTTCGTCCGGGGCGCGGAGCAGAACCGGGCCAAGGCCGTCTGCCTGGGCTGCCCGGTACGGACCGAATGCCTCGCCGAAGCACTCGACGGCCGGATCAACTTCGGCGTATGGGGAGGCATGACCGAACGGGAGCGGCGGGCGTTGCTGCGCCGCCGTCCCGACGTGGTGAGCTGGGCAGACCTGCTCGACGCGGCCAAGAGGGACGCGCTCGAGCGGGTGGAAGTCGGCTGAGCGGCCGCGGGCGGCGCGGCCCTGCCGGCGCGCCGCCCGTGCTGTTCAGATTTCGCCGGGCCCGCTCACCTCGGAAGCTGGCCCCGAACGTCTTGAATGAGTCATTCAGGTCTTCAGGCGTCTTGAATGACTCATTCAGGACGTCGAACGAGGCCGCGACTGAGCCGACGCCCTGGACGTCATGAAAGAGTCGTTGATGACGTCCGTCGCCAGGGTCCCGGCAAAGTCGGGTGGTCAAGCCGGATCGGGGGTTGCTCGGGCGTCGGAGGTCTTGAATGAGTCATTTAGGACCGCCGAAGACCTGAATGAGTCATTCAAGACGTTTGGTGGGCCGGCGGCGGGTGGGCGACCGGTTGCCGGAGCCCTGGTACCCGACGCCATGAACGAGTCATTCATGGCGTTTCGCCAGGGCGGTCGGGCACCGCTTCGCCGCGAATGACTCGTTCGCGGCCTCCGATGTCCCGAGTGAGTCATTCGGGACACCGAGCCGTGCGGGTCAGCCGGCGAGCTTCACGCCGATGTCGCGCAGACCCTCCAGGTCGTGCACGTCACCGGCCAGCGCGGGGACCCGGGCCAGCGCCACCTCGGGGTGCGCCCGGGTGAACCGCGCCAGCAGCCGTTCCTCGCGCGCCGCCAGGTCGACGCGGTCCGCGTGCAGCCGCAGCACTGCTTCGGCCAGGGGTGCGCTCTGCAGGGAATCCGCCGCGGTGCGCGCCTCGGACCCCGAAAGCGACGCCAGCACCGGGTGCGTCCGGTTCGCGATCAACCCCGCCAGCGGCATCGACTCCGAGGACAGCCGCTCCACGAAGTAGGACGCCTCGCGCAGCGCGTCCGGCTCCGGGGCCGCCACCACCAGGAACGACGTCCCGGACGAGCGCAGCAGCTCGGCCGTCTTGCGGGCGCGCTCGCGGAAGCCGCCGAACATGCTGTCGAACGCCTGCATGAACGCCGACGCGTCGGTCAGCAGCTGGCCGCCGATGATCGTCGACACGGCCTTCGCGAACATCGAGAACCCCGCGTTGACGACCTTGCGCAGACCCCAGCCGCCGGCTTTCGCCGGGCCCGTCAGGAGCCGGATCATCCGGCCGTCCAAAGCGGACGACAGCCGCGTCGGCGCGTCGAGGAAGTCCAGCGCGGATCGGCTCGGCGGGGTGTCGACGATGATCAGGTCCCAGTCGCCGCTGGCCGCGAGCTGGCCCAGCTTCTCCATCGCCATGTACTCCTGCGTGCCGGAGAAAGACGTGGAAATGGTCTGGTAGAAGGGGTTCTGCAGCAGCTGCTCGGCGCGCTCCGGGCCGGCGTGCACGCGCACCATGTCGTCGAACGTGCGGCGCATGTCGAGCATCATCGCCCACAGCTCGCCCTTGGGCTCGAACCCTTCGACCCGCACCTGCTTCGGGTGGTTGCCGAGCTCGCGCAGGCCGAGCGCCTGCGCCAGGCGCCGCGCGGGGTCGATCGTCAGCACGACGGTCTGGCGGCCGCGCTCGGCCGCGCGCAGGGCCAGCGCCGCGGCCGTGGTCGTCTTGCCGACGCCGCCGGAGCCGCAGCAGACGATCACGCGGCTCTCCGGATCGTCGAGCAACGCGTCGATGTCGATGGTGGTGGTCACAACCGCACCCCCTGGTCGGTCAGGGCCTCGGCCAGGTCGTAGAGGGCCGCGACGTCGACGCCGTCGGTCAGGTCCGGCAGTTCCAGGGTCGGCAGGTCGGCCTCGGCGAGCTGTTCGCGCGCCCGCTGTTCGGACGCGACCCGCACGGCGTGCTCGACGGTCTCCTCGACCAGCGCGTCCAGGGTGGCCTCCGGCAGCTTCAGCCCGGCCGATGCGAGCCCGCTGCGGACGCGGGAGGCGTCGACGCGCCCGTCCGCGGCCGCGGTCACCGAGCGTGCGGGCAGTCGCGGCGGTCTGACCCGGTTGACCAGCACCGCGCCCGGGCGCAGGTCGGCGCCGTCCAGCTCGGCGACGGCTTCGACGGTCTCGCGGACCGGCATCTCCTCCAGCAGCGTGGCCAGGTGGATCACGGTCTCGCCGGAGTGCAGCAGCCGCACGACGCCTTCGGCTTGGCCGCGGATCGGGCCGGTCTTCGCGAGGTCGGTCAGGGCCTTGGTGACGTCGAGGAACTTGACTACCCGGCCGGTCGGCGGCGAGTCGACGACGACGGCGTCGTAGGTGTGCCGCCCGTCGGACTCGGTGCGGCCGACGCACTCCTTGATCTTCCCGGTGAGCAGGACGTCCCGCAGGCCCGGCGCGAGCGTGGTCGCGAACTCGATCGCGCCCATCCGCCGCAGCGTCCGGCCGGCGAAGCCGAGGTTGTAGAACATCTCGAAGTACTCGAGCAGCGCGGCTTCGACGTCGATGTGCAGCGCGCGCAGTTCGCCCCCGCCGGGGACGGCGGCGATGCGCTGCTCGGCGTAGGGCAGCGGCTCGGTGTCGAAGAGCTGGGCGATGCCCTGGCGGCCCTCGACCTCGATGAGCAGCACGCGCCGGCCTTCGCGGGCGAGCGCGAGCCCGAGCGCCGCGGCGAGCGTCGTCTTGCCGGTCCCGCCCTTGCCGGTGACGAAGTGCAGCCGGGCGCGGGCAAGCTCGTCGGTCCAGCCGGCATGGGAAGTGGTCACTTCTTCACCCTAAATCAGCGCTCAGCTGGCCAGCAGCATGACGCTGACCGCACCGGCGACCGCCGCGACGAGCACCCAGGCGACGAGCCCGGGCAGCACGGTGAGGATGAGCACACCCAGGACGAGCAGCAGCGTGAAGGTGATCACGCCGCCGAGGGCGACCTGGCCGGAGCTCTGCGTCCGGTCGCGCACCTTGGCCATCACGACGAGCACCAGGGGCAGCCCGGTCGCCGCGAGCAGTGCCGTCGCGATCACGCGCCACGTTTCCACGGGCTCACGCTAGCGGTCCATGAGAGGCACCCCCATGGCTCTTGGGTCCATGAGGGTGCCCCTCGTGGACGGGTGTGAGGTCTGCCACAGCACGGCGCGTCGCGCGCGGATTTCCGGCGGCGGCCCCCCGGCGGTCTTGCCCGCTTGGCTACGCTCCCGGTTCATGAGCGCCACCAAGTGGGAGTACGCGACCGTCCCTCTGCTGATCCACGCCACGAAGCAGATCCTCGACCAGTGGGGCGAGGACGGCTGGGAACTGGTCACCGTGCTGCCGAACCCGACGGGCGAGCAGCACGTCGCGTACCTCAAGCGTCCGAAGGGCTGACCCCGTGAGCTGGAGCGAACGGCTGAAGGAGCTCGGCATCGAGCTGCCCGGCGTGGCCGCCCCGCTGGCCGCCTACGTGCCCGCGGTCCAGAGCGGCAAGCACGTCTACACCTCCGGCCAGCTGCCTTTCGTCGACGGCGTCCTCGCCGCGACCGGCAAGGTCGGCGCGGAGATCAGTCCCGAAGAGGCGAAGGGCCACGCCCGCACGTCGGCGCTCAACGCGCTCGCGGCCGTGCACGCGCTGGTGGGCATTGACAACGTCGCGCGGATCGTCAAGGTTGTCGGCTTCGTGGCTTCCGCGGAGGGCTTCACCGGTCAGCCCGCGGTCGTCAACGGCGCGTCCGAGCTCCTCGGCGAGGTCTTCGGCGACGCGGGCATCCACGCCCGCTCGGCCGTCGGCGTCGCGGAGCTGCCCATCGGCTCGCCGGTGGAGGTCGAACTGATCGTGGAGGTGCAGTGATGGATCCGGACATCGAGCAGTCCACCCACGAGCTGCTGCTCCGGCTGGCCGGGCGGCTGCCCGACCAGCTGCTGTGGCGGTTCCGCGACTGGCTCGGCGAGGGCGCCATGGGCACCCTCGCCCGGACCCTGCCGAGGTCTTTGCTTAAGCACAGGATTGACCTCGACCAGACGGAGTACCGCCTGCTCGTGGCCGGGCTCATCCCGCACGGCGCCGACTGGCACCAGGTCAGTTCGACGCTGGGGGTAGACGACGTCACCGAGAACCGGTACACATTCACGTCGAGTGCGCCCGAATGGGTTAACTCGGTCGACTCCGTGTCCGTGTTGATCCACGCAACGTTGCGGGGACGCCCGGACGTGGGGGAAGTGCGGCAGAGCTGGCGACACGTCGGTGTGGTCGGGCAGGGGACCGCCAAGCGCGTCCTGCTGATCACCGCGCTGTCGGGGTTGCCGAGGTTGACCGGCGAACTGCAGCGGGTGCTGCGCGTTCTGGGCGACGAAGAGCCCAGCGTCGAGGTCATTCCGCCGCGCTTCGACCTGCCGGGTTACCACCGGGCCGCGCTGGCTGACTCAGAGCTGGTCTGCGTGGGCGCGGTGACGGGAACCCGGCTAGTAGCCGCATAACGCTCGCCCGCCAGCGAGCTGGGAGGGAGCAAGGCAATGGTGGAGGTCCACGACGGCCCGCCCATGGACGGGTTCTCGGTGCCCCTGCGCCTGCACAACCTGTTACTGGCCCTGGCGGGCCGGATCGACGACAGCGCGCTCACCGAGGCGCGTGAGCTGATCGCCCGGGCGCACATCGACGAGGCGGTCGAGCTGACCACCGGCACGCTCATCGCGGGCCGGATCCCGGTCAGCTCCGCCGAGCAGCGGGAGCTGGCGCTGGTGCTCGAGATGAGCCGGTCGGACGCGACGCTGGCGAACGACCTGCTGGTCGACGAGGCCGAGCCGGTCAGCACGCACCGGTTCAGCGGCGAGAACTCCCCGGAGTTCGGCATCGCCGAGGCGCTCGACCGGACCCTGCAGGTGCTGCCGGACGTCCGCTCGGTGCACGCGGTGTGGCGCAACACCCCGGCCGGCAGCGTGCCGGGCGCGCTGCCGCAGCGCGTGGTGCTCGTCGAGCTGGGGCCGGAGGGCAACCCGCCGGCCGTCGCGTTCCGCGTCGACACGGCGCTGCGCCGGGCCGGGATCCACTCCGTCGTCGAGGTCAGCGGCCCTGGCGTCGCGCACTCCGAGTACCACCAGGCCGCTTCGGCGGCCGCGTCGCCCGCCTGGGTGACCGGGAGCACGACGTCGTCGGCGTCGGTGTACCGGCCCGAGCCGGTCAAGGCGCCGGCCGCGGTGGTGCCGGAACCGGTCGCGGAGTCCTCGGGAAGCCGGCACAGCATGCGGTCGAGCACCGCCACGACGACCCCGCCGGAGCCCGTCGCCCCGGTGGTGCCGATCGTGTCGCCGCCGCCCGTCCCGGAGCCGCCCCGCCAGTCGCGGGTCGAGCGGTCCTCCGAACGGTCCGAAACACGGGCGGAGCGCACCGCCGACCTGACCCCGGCCGAGGTCGCGCAGCTGCGGCAGGCGCTGGCCGAAGACCCGGAAAAGGGCCGCGAGATCGCCGCGGGCAAGCCGTCGATGCACGAGGTCGTCGAGCTGCCCGCGCTGGACCTGGACGACCCGAGCCTGAGCGAACGCGACCGGGCACTGCTGCGTGAGCTGCACGCCGAGCTGGCCGAGCGCGAGCGCGCCGAGGCGGCGAAGATGCGGCTCAACGGCGCTTCCCGCTCCGGCGGCGACCAGCGCGGCTGGACCGCTCCTTAAGTCCTCTTTCGCGAGAAGGCGGTGTCTCCCCCGGGAGACACCGCCTTTTCACTGTCTGAGACGCCACAACTGCGCGACGGAACGTCGGGGTCCGGAGGTATGTTTCCCGGGTGGAGCAGCCAAAGGAGTTTGTCTTCGACATCCCCGTCGGCGCCGGGGTAGCCACCCGCGCCAACGTCGACGGGCCGCCCGCTGTCCCGAAGGACGCGGCCACCGTGATCCTGGTCCGGGATGGCGCCGACGGCGTCGAGATCTTCCTGCAGCACCGGGTCAAGGGCATGCCGTTCGCCGGCGGGATGACCGTCTTCCCCGGCGGCGGGGTCGACCAGCGCGACGCCGACGCGTCCGTGGCGTGGGCCGGTCCGGAGCCGTCGTGGTGGGCTTCGCGCTTCGGCTGTGACGATGCTCTCGCGCGGGCGCTGACCTGCGCGGCGGTGCGCGAGACGTTCGAAGAGTCCGGCGTGCTGCTCGCGGGCAGTGCGGACGCGGTGCTCACCGACGTCACGTCGTACGCGGCCGCCCGCCAGGCCTTGGAGACGCGCGAAGTGTCGCTCGCCGGCTTCCTCGCCGACGCCGGGCTGACGCTGCGGGCCGACCTGCTGCGGCCGTGGGCGCACTGGATCACGCCCGAACAGGAGCCGCGCCGCTACGACACCCGGTTCTACGTCGCGAAGCTGCCCGAAGGCCAGGAGGCGGACGGTGCGACGTCGGAGGCGTCGAGCTCCGGCTGGCAGCGTCCCGAGGACGCGATCGCCGACGCGCGCGAAGGCCGCCGGATGCTGATGCCGCCGACCTGGCTGACGCTGAGCGAGCTGGCGGAGTTCGCCACGGCCGACGACGTCCTGAACGCGCAGCGCGAGATCGTCCGGATCGCCCCGACTCTGATCCGTGAGAACGACCACGTCCGCGTCGTGCTGGAGCAGCGATGAGCGCTCCCGCGTACGGCGTGCTGCGCCAGGTGTCCGAGACAGCGTCGGTGCTGCTGGAGAACAACCCGTCGTCGATGACGCTCGAAGGCACCAACAGCTGGGTGCTGCGGGCGACCCCGGAGACGCCGGCCGTCGTCGTCGACCCCGGTTACCGCGACCTCGAGCACCTCGAGCTGCTGGCCGCGGCCGGTTCGGTGGAGCTGGTGCTCCTCACGCACTTCCACCCCGATCACGCCGAGGGTGCGCCATGGTTCGCCGAGCGCGTAGGCGCACCGGTGCGGGCCTTCGACCCTTCGCTGTGCGTCTCGGCCGAGTCCTTTGTGGACGGCGAAGAGATCTCCGCCGGCGGGCTGTCGATCCGCGTGCTGCACACGCCCGGCCACACCGGCGACTCGGTGTCGCTGGTGCTCGACGGCCAGGTGCTGACCGGCGACACCATCCTCGGGCGTGGCACCACGGTGCTGCACGACCTGGGTGACTACCTGCGCTCGCTGCGGAAGCTGATCGAGCTCCCGGCGGGCACGCTCGGGCTGCCCGGGCACGGTCCGGAGCTCCCCGATCTGCCCGCGACCGCGCGCGAGTACCTCGCGCATCGGGAACAGCGGCTCGACCAGGTGCGTTCGGCTCTGAAGACACTCGGTGCGGACGCCAGTCCGCGCCAGGTCGTCGAGGTCGTGTACGCCGATGTCGACCGGGCGCTGTGGGCGCCGGCCGAACTGAGCGTGCAGGCGCAGCTGGACTACTTGCGGTCGGAGGAACAGGGATGAGCAACGTCGAGGTCGAGTTCTACTGGCGGCCGGGGTGCGGGTTCTGCGCCGCGCTCGACCGGCCGATGTCGAAGAGCGGCTTCAACATCCGGAAGATCAACATCTGGGAGGACCCGTCCGCGGCCGCGCGCGTGCGCGAGGTCGCGAACGGGAACGAGACGGTCCCGACCGTGATCGTCGGGTCGACCGCGATGGTCAACCCGTCCTTCGCCGAGGTCGAGGCCGCCGTCAAGGCCGCGTCGGCCTGATCGCTTCCCACGTCGGGCTGGGCCGCTTTCCGTGCAGGAAGGCGGCCCAGACTTCGCGCAGCCCGGTCTCCGCTTCGAGACCCTTCGGCGCGCCTTCGAGCATCGGTGCGTCCCAGACGTCGTGGGTGCCGAAGAGGAACGGGAGGTCGATGCAGTGGCACGCCTTGAACGGGTTGCCAGGCGCTTCCCAGTCGAAGCGGTAGGCGAAGGCGTCGAGCTTCGCGGCCAGCGTGTCGCTGACGAAGAAGCTGTTCGCTTTGTCGACTACTTCTTGCGGTGCGTCGGGGGCGAACGCGCGTAGCTCGTCTTTCGTCGAGCTGATGAGCGCCGGTCCGGCCGGAGCGGCTTCGATGAGGTCCTTCGCGACGAGGTCGTCGTCGGCGACCAGCTGGAACGGCGGTTCGAGCGAGCCGGGCTTCGCCGTCTTGGCCGCGACTTTGAGCTGGGCTTCGAGGAGTTGTGCTGTTGGCACTGCTCGGAAGTCTTCGCCGAGTTCCTGTTGGAGCAGCACCGCGTTCTGGCTCGCCTCGTCCGATGTGGACGGTCGCATGCCGAGCGGTGCGCTCTGCAGGGCGATTCGCTTGACGAGACCTCGGGCGCGCGGCGCCGACCACAGGGCGAGCGTCGACTGCGCCCCGGCCGACTGCCCGCCGAGGGTGACTTCGGCGGGATTCCCGCCGAACGCGGCGACGTTGTCGCGGACCCATTCCAAGGCGGCGAGCTGGTCGGCGATGCCGAGGTTGGGCGGAATCCCTGGTGCGCTCAGGAAGCCGAGGGCGCCGAGGCGGTAGTTGAGCGTCACGACGACGGCGTCGGCCTCACGGGCCAGGCGCGTGCCGGTGTACCAGACCTGGCCGCCCGAGCCGCTGGAGAACCCGCCGCCGTGGATCCACACCAGCACCGGGCGGCTCCCGGTGGTCGACGGCGTGAAGACGTTGAGCGACAGGCAGTCCTCACTCTGCGGCAGGGGCATCGGCCCGAGGGCGTGCTCCAGGCGTGACGGCGGCTGCGGCGCCGCGGGGCCGGGCTCCAGCGCGTCCCGGACGTCGGTCCACGGCTTGGGCGGCTGCGGCGCTTCGAAGCGTTTTGCTGTTGCATAAGGGATTCCCCAGAAGACCCCTGCTTCTCCGCGAATTCGGCCGGTGGTGGTTTCGACGATCATCGTGCCACCTCGAAGTACACAGCGGCTCCTTCGGCGTCTTCGGCGCGGACGAAGAACCCTTGGTCGTGCGTCTTCGTCGGAACGTGCTGCTCGATCAGCTTCCGCGCTTTCGCGAGATCCGCAACCAGGACGCCGTGGGCGGCGAAGTACGGCAGCGTCTTCGGGGTTTCACCCGGCAGGACGGTGTCGAGGTCGCTCACCCTGACGATGTCGACCAGCTTCTGGCCGTCGGTGATCACGTCGTAGCGCTTCCGGTAGGCGTCGATCTCGTCGTCGGGGACGATCAGGACGATCCCGGCGATCCCGCGGGCGCCGTTGGGGTGGTCGAGGTAGCGCGGCTGGTGGACGTACTCCGGGGTGAGGTGCTCGGCGGTGTGGAGAATGCCCTCCGGCGTCCGGTCCCGTCTGATGTGGACACTGCGGAAGCGGGCGGTGCGGGTGCCTTCGGGAAGTTCGACGTCCCGTTGCAGCTTCAGCACGCCCGAACTCGAGAGGCCGGCTTCGCTGAGCCGTTCCGACGCCGCATCGGAGTCGTCGACGCCGAAGGAGCAGCCGTGGAGGCCGTCGCCGCGGGCGTCGAGGATCGGCAGCACCCGCCAGGGGTCGCCGGCGGCTTCGTCGACGATGCCGATGAACTCGAGGAAGGAGTCGCCGAAGTAGGCGCAGCGGTTCGCGGTGCAGCTCGGGACCGGTTCACTCTGGTCGGTGGAGGCGGCGAAGTGCCGCGACGGCGGGCTGAGCGTGAAGCCGAGCTGCTCGTAGCGCTGCCAGGTTTCGTCGTGGTTCCTGGTCAGGAAGACGGTGTGGTCGATGTTCATGCTTTCAGGGTGGAGCTCGTCTCCGTTTTCTTCCGCTTGCTCGTGGATTGTGCCCGAAATTCGACATTGCTTAGTCTTGTCTGGTGGAATCCGGCCTGCTCGACGACCTCGACCGCCGCCTGGCGCACGCACTGCAACTGGACGGGCGGGCGTCGTTCAGCACGATCGCGTCGGTGCTGGGCGTCTCCGACCAGACGGTGGCGCGCCGGTACCGGAAGCTGCGGTCGTCCGGGGTGCTGCGGGTGGTGGGCGTCCCGGAGGCGGCGCCGCTGGGGCAGGTCCATTGGCTGGTACGGCTGCGCTGCGTCCCGGACGCGGCGGCGGCGATCGCGGCGGGCCTGGCCCGGCGTCCGGATACCCAATGGGTGAGCCTGATGTCCGGTGGAACGGAGATCGTGTGCTTCATCCGGGCGCCGCTGCGGGAGGAGACGGACGGGTTGCTGCTGGGGCAGCTGCCCCGGACGCCGCGGGTGGTGTCGATGACGGCGTACCGGTTGCTGCGCCGTTTCGCGGGTGGGCCGGCGGGGTGGACCGGCCGGTCGAACGCCTTGTCGGCTTCACAGGTCGCTGCTTTGCGCCGTAGTCCTTCGGTGGTGCCTTACCACCCCGAGCCGGGCGACTCCGCCCTGTTCGCCGCGTTGGCTCACGACGGCCGAGCCGACATGTCGACATTGACGGCAGCCTCGGGCCGGTCGGAGTCGACGGTCCGCCGTCGCCTTTCGGCGCTGTGTTCATCAGGGGCGTTGTATTTCGACGTGGAGGTGGACGCGGCCCTGCTGGGCTACCCCCTGACGGCGACGCTCTGGTTGACGGTGGCGCCCTCGGCGTTGGAGTCGACGGGCCGAGCGTTGGCAACGCACCCCCAGGTGGCCTTCGCGGCGGCAACCACGGGCCCGGCGAACCTGGTGGCGAACGTGGGCTGCCGCGACGACGCGGCGCTGTACTCGTACCTGGCCGACGACCTGGGCGGGTTGGCCGGAGTGCAGCAGGTGGAGACGGCGCCGATGATCCGGACGCTGAAACGCTTCGGCACCCTTGCGCCGGTGTAGCGCCGGCTGGTGGATCCGCGACTCACTGCCTGTGGACGACGAGCGCGCGATCGACTTCATCCTGAATGGTGAGCAGCATCGGCTGACCCGTGCTCAGGTACTCAGTGCGGCGGCGAGAGGCGGACCGGAGCCGATTCGCACGCACTGGGTCTCCATCGGAGACCAGCGGTGGCCGCCGAGACAGCTCTTCGAGCGCGCTCTGGGGGTGTCGCGCACCGAGTTCATCTCGCACGCCGCGATCCGCCACCTTCGCCGGCTCGGGTTCCCGACCAGCCCGCTGCCGCAGGAATCCGATGTTCAGCGCGAGCTGCCGGATACCGCACCGGGGGAAGCCTTCGCGTCCCTCGTCGATTTTCTGACCGTCGAAGACCTGAGCACTCGCATTCGCCGCGTGGAACAGCGGCTGGAGGGAGCTCAGCTCGGGAACGTCGATGGCTTGAACGGCGGCATGACGGACGAGCTGCTTCAGGCCGCGCTGCTGGTGCGGCAGCACGCCGGGCGCGTCAACGACCTCATCCACGCGGCGACGATCGTCCGGGCGCTGCCGAAGATCCTCGAACCGGGCGAGCGCATCGTCCGGCGCCCGTCGCTGGCCTCGGGGAACGACCCGGATCGCCCGTTCGACCTCGAGACCGACCGCCGGGTGGCCGAGTTCAAAACGGCCCGGTGGAAGGGCGGCGACACGATGCGCAAACGCTTGCTCGTCGCCGACCTGGTCGGCCTGGTCCTCAAGCGTGGCGAGCGTCGCGCCGAGCTGTACGTGTTCGGTCGCCTGCCACTCGACTTCCTGCGAACCAGCACCTCGACGGTCGAGTGGATGCTCGGCCGCTCGGCACCGAACCTTCGGGACGCCTACGAGCAGCGCTTCGGGAGCGCCGCGTTGACGGTCAGCCAGTTCACGGCCGGACCGGCGGCCGACGTCGTCCTCCGGGACCTGACCGAAATCATCGGCTGAGCATCGGCATCAGGTAGTACGTCAGTTCCACCTCCCCGGGCTCCGCGGCCCGTAGGATGCACGCTCGCATCCCCGGCTGGATCGACAAGGTGATCCGCGACCCGGTGAAAGCCTGCAACGCGTCCAGCAGATACCTCGCCTGGAACGACGGCGATGTCCGGCCGCCGCCGACGTCCGCCTTCAGCGTCTCCTCCGCCTCACCTGTGTCCTGGCGGGCGCTCGCCAGCCGGACCTGCGCATCTCCGACCTCCAGGGTCAACACCCGGCGATCCTCGGCGTACACCCCGACCCGGCGGACCGCTGCCGCCAGGGCGTCCGCGTCCACGGTCACCGTTGTGTCGACCGCGGACGACGGGATCGAGTCCTCCGACAGGAACCCCGCGTCGAGGACCGCCGTGCCGACCAGGCCACCTTCCCAGCTCAGGCCGAAGCGTCCGGGGCCCGCGTGCAGGCCCACGATGCCCTTCGCCTGGCGCGCCGCTTCGGTCAGCAAGGTCGCCGGGACCAGCACGTCCAGCGAGCCCGGCTCGCGCAGCGGCAGGCGGGCCACCGCCATCCGGTAGCGGTCGGACGCCGTCAGCGTCAGGCGGTCGGCTGCCTGGACGCGGACGCCGGTGAACAGGGGCAGCGGGTCGTCCTTGGACGCCGTTCCCGCGACGATCCGCAGCGCCGACGCGAACGCCGCACCGTCCACTTCGGACACTTGGGGTGGGTCGGGAACCGGCGGGCCGGCCTCGGTGGACAGGAGGGGCAACGCGAACCGGGCGTTGTCGAGCCGCAGGGCCAGGCGGCTGCCTTCGACGACCAGGCGCACCAAGTCTGTCTCGAGCATTCGAAGCGTCTCGGCGAGCGGTGGCGCGGGGACGGTGACCGAGCCGTCGGTGTGGGTGGTGGCCGGACAGTCGAACCGGACGGCGAGATCCGGATCGCTCCCGGCGACCGTCAGTCCGGCCGCGTCCGCCCGCAACCGCAGGCCGGCGCGGGCGGGCAGCAGCCGCGAAGCGGCGGAGACGGCCGCCGAGAGGCGGTGGGCAGGCGCGGTGACGTCCATGCCCCGCAAGCTAGCGCGGGGCACCGACAAAAACGGCCTACCGGCCGGCGCCGACCAGCTCCGAAACCGCCGTGACCTGCTGAGGCGCCCGAACCGTCCCCCGCAGCAGCCAGACCACCGCCGCGAGCACCAACCCGGCCACGCTCGCGGCCAGGAATGCCGCCGAAGGCCCGGCGTGTTCCACGACGTACCCGCTGATCGACTGACCGGCGGCCAGCCCCAGCGTCACCGCCGTCAGCACCCACCCGAACGCCTCCGCGGCGGTCCCGGACGGCGCCACCAGCTCGATCGCCGACGAGTGCGCCGTCGACTGGGGCGTGATCAACGCCCCCGCCAGCAGCATCATCAGCGCCAAGCCCCACAGCGACGACGGCCACGCGAGCAGCGCCACCAGTGCCCCGAACGCGCCGAGCAGGGCCGGCAACCGCAGGCCCATCCGGCGGGGCCACGGGCGCAGGCTGTACGCCACGCCGAACGCCACCGAGCTCAGGGACCACGCCGAAAGCAGCAACCCACCGAACGAAGGAGAGCCGGCTTCGGTCGCCGACGCCGGGACCGCGACCTCGACGAACCCGATCACCACGCCGAAGCCGAGCGCGGCCAGCGCCAGCGTCCGCATGCCCGGGCTCGCCAACGCGCCCAGCAGCGAACCACCCGGCTCCGAGGAACGACCCCACGACCGCACCGCCGGGCTCAGCGCGAACAGCACGGCGCCGGAGAACTGCAGCACGACGCCCAGCACCAGGCCGGTCCCCGCCCACGGCGCCAGGACCAGCAGACCGGCCAGGCCGGGACCGAGGATGAAGAACACCTCCATGCTGATCGCCTCGTACGAGAACGCCGCGTTGCGCGCGCCGCCCGCAGGAAGCAGGCGGGTCCACAGCGCGCGGGACGCCGAGCCGACCATCGGCTCCGACAGCCCGGTGACCACGGCGAACGCGACCAGCGCGGGCGTCGAGGCGTGCGACTCGATCGCCGTGACCAGCGCTGTCATCGACAGCGCCAGGAGCAGGGAGGCGACGAGCAGCGGCCGCGTCGGGCCGAAGCGGTCGATCAGCCTGCCCTGGATCACCGCGCCCACCGAGACACCGACGAGCGAACCGGCCGAGACCAGCCCGGCGGCGGCGAAGGACCCGGTCTCGCGCTGGACGTAGAGCAGCGCGGAGATGCCGATCATGGCGATCGGCAGGCGGGCGAGCACGGACGCGATGGCGGGCCACCGGGCGGCGCGGGTCGTCAGCGCGCTGCGGTAGTCGGCCAGGGACGTACGACCTTCGGAGTGGGACACGCGTACCAGTATGCAACAGAGTGGTACGTGAGTACCAGTTATTTGACGGTCAGGTGCGTCACCGGCAGGCGGGAAGTGGCTCAGGTGAGGTCTCGATCGGGTAACACTCCCGATATTCTCTGTGAACTCGTGCAACAAAACGACGGGCACGGCGTCCTTGAGAGTGAATGGCCTTGAATTCGTGGGTATGGGCCGTGATGGTTGAACAACAGCACACAACCCAGCTCCCTCCGGCATATGGGTCGGGGCCTGGTCCGGAGGGCGGGGAGCGCGGATCGTCGGGGGATGGTCCGCGCGACAAACGAAGAGCCGGTGCGCCACGTCGGGGGTGGCGCCCGGCTCTTTGTTGATCAAACACTGTGTCTGTCGCGAAGCGTGAAGAAGGCCTCCTCACCAGGGTGAGGAGGCCTTCTTCACGTCAAGGACTCAGCGGGCCCGGCGGGCGAGCCGCTCCGGGTCCAGGATCAGCACGCTCTTGCCCTCGAGCCGCAGCCAGCCGCGGTGGGCGAAGTCGGCGAGCGCCTTGTTGACGGTCTCGCGCGAAGCGCCGACGTACTGGGCGATCTCTTCCTGCGTCAGGTCGTGCGTGACCCGCAGCAGGCCCGCCTCCTGGCTGCCGAAGCGCTGGGCGAGCTGCAGCAGCGCCCGCGCCACGCGACCGGGGACGTCGGTGAAGATCAGTTCCGCGACCATGTTGTTCGTCCGGCGCAGGCGGCGCGCGACCACGCGCAGCAGCTGCTCGGCGATCTCCGGGCGGGTCGAGATCCACTGCCGCAGTGCCGGGCGGTCCATGGTGACCGCGCGGACCTCGGTGACGGTGGTCGCGCTCGACGTCCGGGGGCCGGGGTCGAAGATGGACAGCTCGCCGAACATGTCGGACGGGCCGAAGATGCCCAGCAGGTTCTCGCGGCCGTCCGGGGACTTGCGGCCGATCTTCACCTTGCCGGACTGGATGATGTACAGCTTGTCGCCGGGTTCACCCTCGTTGAAGATGACATGGCCGCGGGGGAACTCCACGGATTCCAAGGTCTGGGCCAGCGCCTCCGCCGCTGCCGGCTCCACACCCTGGAAAATGCCCGCACGGGCCAGGGTTTCGTCCACCTCGGGTGCCTCCTCGTCGAAAAACGTTCACGCCCTCCCTTGGCTGGAAGAGCGTGACGCCGATCACTTGCGCGTCAGTCTAGGGCGTACTCGCGAGATCGCCTGTCGGACGCGCGCGCCCGCCAGATGATCTCGTTCGAACGTGGAGCCTAACTCCGCACGCGTCGCGCGCGTAGCCTGGCCGCCCGTCCGCCCAGCCTACGCAGCCGGAACAGCTCCAGCGCGCGGCCGATGCCGTGCCCGTAGAGCGCCCGGACCTCGTTGGGCTGCGCCTGCTCGAGGAACTCTTCGACCTCGTTCTCCTGCACCGCGACGTGCTTGAGCCTGCTTTCCACGCGCTCCATGAAGAGCGCGAAGAACATGATCACCAGGGGGACCAGGATGACGAACCAGACGGTCATGGCCGGACTCCTGAACACAGCCGGAAACACTCAGTGGAAAGCATCTACTCCAGATCCTCGCTCATGGCGGCCGGGAAACTGCGCCGAGGTGGTGCTCTGGCGTGTCGGTCGTCCACCGGTGCACTGACCGGCTCGTCCGACGGCGCCCGTAGGCTATCGGGGTGCCACCTGCCACCACGAACGCCCCCCGTGAGGGCGCTGGTGAAAGCCGGTTAGCTCTGGTGAGACGCGCCAGGCGGATGAAGCGTTGCCTCGACGACGTGTATCCCGACGCCCACTGCGAGCTCGACTTCGCCACTCCGCTGGAACTGCTGGTCGCGGTCGTCCTGTCCGCGCAAACCACCGACGTCCGGGTGAACCTGGTCACGCCCGCGCTGTTCAAGCGCTACCGGACCGCCGCCGACTACGCGGGCGCCGACCGCGCCGAGCTGGAGGAATTTCTTCGAAGCACCGGCTTCTACCGGGCCAAGGCGAACTCCGTGATGGGTCTCGGGGCGGCGCTGGTCGAACGCTTCGACGGCGAGGTCCCCGGCAAGCTCGACGACCTCGTCACGCTGCCCGGCGTCGGCCGCAAGACCGCCAACGTCGTGCTCGGGAACGCCTTCGACGTCCCGGGCATCACCGTCGACACCCACTTCGGCCGGCTGGTCCGGCGCTGGGGCTGGACGACCGAAGAGGACCCGGTCAAGGTCGAGCACGCCGTCGGGGAGCTGATCCCCCGCAAGGAGTGGACGATGCTCTCGCACCGGGTGATCTTCCACGGCCGGCGCGTCTGCCACGCCAAGAAGCCCGCCTGCGGCGCGTGCCCGCTGGCCAGGGACTGCCCGTCCTACGGCACCGGCCCGACCGGGTTCGAAGAAGCCGCGAAGCTGGTCAAAGGCGTCGAAAAGGACCACATCCTGGCGCTGGCGGCGCCCCGGTGACGACCGTCACCAAATGGGCGCTGGCCGCCGCCGTGCTGGCGGTGGCGCTCATCGTCGCGCTGCTGCCGCGCGGGGGTGACGACAGCGCCGCGAAGCCGTCCGAAGATCTGGCCCCGGCCCGGTCCGCGGCGGCGCTCCGGCCCTGCCCCGCGCCCGGCCCCGCTCAGCCGGTGAAGCAGCTCGACGGCGTCAAGGCGGACTGCCTCGGCGACGGCGCGAGCGTCGACGTCGGCCGTGCGCTGGCCGGTGCTCCGGTGCTGGTCAACGTGTGGGCGTCGTGGTGCGAGCCGTGCCGGACCGAGCTGCCCGTGCTCCAGGAGTACGCCGCGCAGCCCGGTGCCGTGCGCGTGCTCGGCGTCCAGGTCCAGAGCCCGGCGGAGGACGGCTTGAACCTGCTGGCGAAGCTGGGCGTGCACCTACCGTCGGTGTTCGACGGCGACGGGCCGAGCGGGCCCGTCCGGACGGCGCTGAAAGTGCCTTCGTCGCTCCCGGCGTCCTACCTGGTCACCGCCGCGGGCGAGGTGCGGTTCATCGCGAACCCGCGCACCTTCGGGAACACTGACCAGGTGCGTGCGGCAGTCGAGGGGGCAGCGTGATCGGACCACTGGTCGAGCCGGAGTCGGTGCCCGAGTGGCTCCGGCCGCTGGTCAAGGTGAGTGCCGAGGTCGATTCGAAGACGTTCACCCGGTTCAGCCCGCCCGAGGACGCCTACACGCGCGCCGCGGCGGTGCTCATCCTCTTCGGCGAGCGCGAAGCCGACGGCGAGCCCGACGTCCTGCTGCAGCGCCGCGCCGACACGCTGGGCTCGCACGCCGGGCAGGTCGCGTTCCCCGGCGGCGGCGCCGAGGACGGCGACGGCGGCCCGGTCGGCACCGCGCTGCGCGAGGCCGAAGAAGAGACCGGCGTGGTCCCGTCCGGCGTCCGGCCGGTCGCGGTGCTGCCGGAGCTGTTCGTCCCGGTGTCCGGCTTCGCCGTGACGCCGGTGCTGGCGTACTGGGCCGAGCCGTCGCCGGTGCACGCGGTCGACCCGGGCGAGACGGCGTCCGTCGCCCGCGTCGCCATCGCCGACCTGGTCGACCCGGCCAACCGGTTCACGATCAAGAAGGCCGGCATGCCGTGGAAGGGGCCGGCCTTCGAGGTCGGCGGCCTGTTCGTCTGGGGGTTCACCGCCGGGTTGCTGTCCGTCCTGCTCGGCCTGGGAGGCTGGGAGCGCGAATGGGACTCGGACGACGTCCGGGACCTCGACGAGGCGCTGGCGGCGTTCCAGGCGCGGTTAAAGGGCGAGGAGTGACGCGGTGAACTGGGTCGATGTGCTGGTCTTGCTGCTGGCTGTGCTGGCGGCGGTGTCCGGCGCATACCAGGGCGTGATCGTCGCGCTGCCGTCGCTGGTCGGCGTCGTGCTCGGCGCCCTCGCCGGGATCAAGCTCGCGCCGGTCGTCGTCTCGTTCTTCGACGACCCGGTCTGGAAAGTCGCCTTCGCCGTCGCGACCGTGGTGTTCCTGGTCGCCTTCGGTGAGGCCATCGGCGTGTACGTCGGGCGCCGGCTGCGTCAGAAGATCAACCCGGACAAGCTGTCCGGCGTCGACAAGTCGCTCGGCGCGGTCGTGCAGGCCCTCGTCGTCTTCATCGTGGCGTGGCTGATCGCGACGCCGCTGACCACCGTGTCCGGCCTACCCGGGCTCGCCAAGGCGATCAACGGCTCGGTGGTGCTCGGCAAGGTCAACGACGCCATGCCGGAAGCCGCGCAGGGCTTCCCGAGCCAGCTGCGCAAGCTGCTCGACGCGTCCGGCTTCCCGTCCATCGTCGACCCCTTCCAGAAGGCCCCGACGGCCGACACCTCGCCGCCGGACCCGGCGCTGCAGAGCAGCGGGACCGTCCAGCAGCTGCACGGCAGCGTCGTCAAGATCCGCGGCAGCGCCAGCTCGTGCTCGCGGTCGCTGGAAGGCAGCGGGTTCGTCATCGCACCCCAGCGGGTGATGACGAACGCGCACGTCGTGGCCGGCACCGACACCGTCGGCATCGAGACGACGCAGGGCGACTACCCGGCGCGCGTCGTGTACTTCGACCCGGAGGTCGACATCGCGGTGCTCGCCGTGCCGCGGCTGCGTGCCCCGGCCCTGCAGTTCGCGTCCGAGACGGCCCGGGCGGGCGACAGCGCGATCGTGCTCGGCTACCCGCTCGACGGCCCGTACCGGGCTACACCGGCGCGCGTGCGCGGCCGGATCAACCTGCGCGGCCCGGACATCTACGACGCGAACACCGTCCAACGGGACGTCTTCACGGTCCGCGCGGAGATCCGCAGCGGCAACTCGGGCGGCCCGATGGTGACCCCGGACGGCCAGGTCATCGGCGTCGTCTTCGGGGCGGCGGTCGAGGACCCGGAGACGGGCTTCACCCTCACGGCCGAGCAGGTGCGGGCGGAGGTCGACGCGGCGCCGTCGCAGTCGACGAACGTGTCCACCGGCTCCTGCGCCGCCTAACGCCCGAACCGCAGCGCCAGGCCGTCCAGCAGGGCGCGCATGCCCAGCTCGAAGATGTCGTCGAGCACCAGGTCGTAGCCGGTTCCGGTCAGGTCGGCGAACATCCGGGCGAACGTCGGGTGGCCGGCCGCCATCGCCGCCACGGCGGGGCCCTGGTGGTCCATCCAGTCGTCTTCGGTCAGCCCGGACGACGCCAGCGCGCTCTGCTCGCGTTCCAGGTGGACCGCCATGCCCTGGACGTGGCTGAAGAACAGGACGTGCAGGTCGCACAGCGTCGCGGCGTCGACGTCCAGCTCGGACAGGGCCGACAGGGCCCACTCACCGTGCACGGCGAGGTTGCGCAGCGGCAGCGGGCGGGTGATCGGTCCGAGCTGCGCCAGCCACGGGTGGCGGCGGAAGAGCGACCAGAGCGTGCGGCCGCCGAGCGTCAGTCGGTCGCGCCAGTAACCTGACGGCTCCGCCGGGTAGCCGCGTTCGCCGAACGCGGCGTCGGCCATGAGCAGGACCAGTTCGTCCTTGCCCTTCACGTACCGGTACGGCGCCATGGCGGCGACGCCGAGGCGGGCCGCGATTCCCCTCATGGACAGCGCGCCGAGGCCTTCGGTGTCGGCGACGGCGATGGCCGTCCGCACGATCTGCTCGCGGGTCAGCCCTCGCTGGCCGCCACGGTGTTCACGGCCGGCGACGACCGTGCCCGACCGCGGTTCCGCGCGAACGACCCCTTCGTGGCCCAGCAGGTCCAGTGCTTTGGCCGCGGTCGCCATCGCGACGCCGTGTTCGGCCGCGAGCCGCCGGGTCGAGGGCACGCGCGCGCCGGGCGGCAGCTCGCCGCGCGCGATCCGGGCGCGCAGCTCCTCGGCGATGGCCACGTACTTCACGGCTTCCCCCTGACCTAGCACAGACGGTCATCTGTACTAGTACAGATTCGCCGCTTGAGCTGCGACAACTCCACTGTGGTGCAGACAAGCGTACGACTCTGGAGGAACAATGCGAAACGTCCTGATCTCCGGTGCCGGTGTCGCCGGCGGCACCTTGGCCTGGTTCCTGGCCCGCGCGGGCTGGACGGTGACCGTGGTGGAGCGCGCGCCCGGCCCGCGCACCGGCGGCCAGGCGATCGACGTGCGCGGCGCCGCGCTCGAGGTCGTCGACCGGATGGGCCTGGGCGAGCGGATGCGCGCGGTGCGCACCCGGATGCGCGGGATGTCCATGGTGGACGGCACCGGCCAGGAGCTGTTCCGGTCCGAGGAGTTCACCTACAGCAGCGGCCGGCTCGACAGCGACGACTTCGAGATCCTGCGCGACGACGTAGTCGAGATCCTGCAGGGAGCGGCCGACGTCGAGTACGTCTTCGGCGACTCGGTCACCGCGTTGACGGAGGAGGCGCACGGCGTGCGCGTCGAGTTCGAGCGCGGCGGCTTCCGGACGTTCGACCTGGTCGTCGGCGCGGACGGCCTGCACTCGGCGGTGCGGCGGCTGACCTTCGGGCCGGAAGAGCGGTTCGTCCGCCACCTCGGCCAGTACCTGGCGATCTTCCCGGCGCCGAACTTCCTGGGCCTCGAGGACTGGCAGGTCTGGTTCCGGCACGAGGAGACCGGCGGGGCGATCTACCCGGTCCGGGACAACACCGAGCTGCGCGTCACCCTCGGCTTCGGGTCGGACCCGCTGCCCCGGATGGACGTCGAGGACCAGAAACGGCTCATCGCCGAGCGACTGGGCGGGATCGGCTGGGAGGTGCCGAAGCTGCTGGAGGCGATGGCCGCCGCGGACGTCTTCTACTTCGACGCGATGGCGCAGATCCACCTCGACCGCTGGTCGGCGGGCCGGATCGTGTTGCTCGGCGACGCTGCCTACTGCGCTTCGGCGCTTTCCGGCCAGGGGACGAGCCTCGCGCTGGTCGGCGCGTACGTCCTCGCCCAGGAGCTGGGCCGCGCGGAGCACGAACCGGCCTTCGCGGCTTACGAGCGCCGGATGCGGCCCTTCGTCGAGCTCAACCAGGCGCTGGCGACGGAGAACCCGACAGGTGGTCCGGCGGAGGAGTCGACAGAGCGGGCGAAGAACGCCATCGACCTCACTTGAGGAAGTCGACCAGGGCCGCCGAGGTGCGCTCCGGCGCCTCGAGGTGGGGGAAGTGCCCGACGCCCGGCCAGAGCTCCGGCTCGGCGTGCGGGCCCGCCCAGCGCACCGACGACGTCGCCGTCTCGGGCAGGATGCAGGTGTCGTCGGCGCCGTGCAGCTGCAGCGTCGGCGCCGTGATCCGGGCGTCGACGGCGTCGGTGAACCGGCGGCCTTCGCCGCGGAACTGCGCGCGGAACGCCCAGCGGTAGTACTCGAGCGCGCTGTGGGCGACCCCGGGCACGAGCATCGCCTGCCGGAAGGCGCCGACGCTCTCGGCGAAGTCCGAAGTGGACTGCCAGCCGCTGCCGGCCCAGCCGGTGAAGAGATCCCCGACGGCCTGGGCGTCGTTCTTCACGAGCCACTTCTCCGGCGCCATCGGGACCTGGAAGCGGAACAGGTGCCCGGCGGCCCGGCCCTGGCCGCGCCACGGACGGGCCGCCGACGACCGCAGGGCCAGGGGATGGGCGGCGCCGATCGCCGTCACCGACGACACGAGCCGGGGGTGCAGGGACGCGACCGTCCAGGCGAGCATGCCGCCCCACGCGTGCCCGACGAGGTGCGCGCGGCGCGCCCCGAGCGACTTGATCAGGCCGCCGACGTCCCCGGCGAGCGTCCACGCGTCGTAGCCGCGCGGCGGCTTGTCCGAGTCGCCGTAGCCGCGCAGGTCGACGGCGACCGCGCGGAACCCGGCTTCGGCCAGGGCCCGCAGCTGGTGGTGCCAGGTCCACCAGAACTCGGCGAACCCGTGCAGCAACACCACGACGGGCCCCTCGCCGAGCTCGGCGACGTGCAGCCGGATGCCGTTCGCGGACACGTCGCGGTGGGCCCACGGGCCGTCGAGCCGGACGCTCGACGGGTCGGGGGACGCGTGCAACGACTCAGTCGCGCGTGGTGGTCAGGTCGGCGTCGGGCGCCTTCTGCGGCTTGAGCGCGGCGGCGGTCTCCTTCACGCTGGCGATCGTCCGCTCGGGTGCCTTGAACTTCTTCACCTTGCGGTAGCCGAGGAACCCGGCCCCGATCGCGACCAGCAGCATCAGGACGAACACGATGCCGAACGCGCCCCAGCGGTGGACGGGCCGGATCCAGTCCGCGAAGCCTTCGGCCAGAAAGAAAAAGAAGAAGAACGAGCTGTACAGGACGACGGTCAGCGCGATCAGGAAGTAGATGGCCCCCTTGAGGCCCTTCTTCACCTCGCCGACCAGCTCGGACTTCGCGAGCTCCATCTCGGCCCGGACGAGGGTCGAGATGTGCTGGGTCGCGTCGCCGACGAGCCTGCCGATCGACTGGTCGCCGGGGACGTCGGAGTCGGAGGACAGCGGGAGGTAAGGCACGGCCCCCACGCCGTCGGGGCCGGTGCGTTCGTGCTTGGGGCTGCTCACCGGGTCATCGTGCCATGTGTCCGGAATCGGGGCGCGGCGGTGTCGCCGAGTGTCGCGAGATCACTCCGCTTCGGCGTGCACGCGGCTCCGCCTCATGAGCATCACCGCGCCCAGCAGCGACGCGAATGCGGACGCGATCAGCACGGCCGCCTTCGCCAGCTCGCTCGCGTCGCCGGGCAACGCCAGCTCCGCGATCAGCAGGCTGACCGTGAACCCGACGCCGCCGAGCACCGACAACGCGCCGATGTCTCGCCAGCCCACACCCTGGGGCTTCTCGGCGGCCTTGAGCTTCACGGCCAGCCAGCTCGCGCCGAAGATCCCGACGATCTTGCCGACCAGCAGCCCGGCGAGGACCGCGAGCGGCAACGCCGTCGTGAACACCGCGCCGAGTGAGCTGCCGCTGACCGAGATGCCGGCCGCGAACAACGCGAACAGCGGCACGGCGACGGCGGCCGACCACGGCTGCAGCCGGTGTTCGAGCCGCAACGCCGGTGCTTCGGCCTCGCCTTCGTCCGCGCGGACGCGGGTGAGCAGGCCCAGCGCGACGCCGGCGATCGTTGCGTGGATGCCCGCGGAGTGCACCGCGACCCAGGTGACCAGCGCGAGCGGCACGTACAGCCACGGCGTCCGGACGCGGCGGTGCTGCAGGAAGGCGTACAGCGCGAGGGCCACCACGGCGACGCCGACCGCGACCAGGTCGAAGCCGGTCGTGAACACCACGGCGATGACGACGATCGCCCCGAGGTCGTCCACGACGGCCAGCGACAGCAGGAACACCCGCGCGCTCGAGGGCAGGTTCGAGGCGGTCAAGGCCAGCACGCCGAGCGCGAACGCGATGTCCGTCGCGACCGGGATGGCCCAGGCCCGCTCGATCCCCGGCGTCCCCCAGCCGACGCCCAGCGCGACGAGCGCCGGCACGACCATCCCGCCGAGCGCGGCCACGACGGGAAGCACGGCCTGCTTCCTGCGGGACAGCTCGCCGATGACGAGCTCGCGTTTGAGTTCAAGCCCGGCGACGAAGAAGAACAACGCGAGGAGGCCGTCCTTCGCCCAGTCGCCGACGGTCAGGTTCAGGTGCAGGAACTCCGGGCCGAGCCGGAAGTCGCGCAGCGCGTCGTAGCTGTCGCGGAGCGGGGAGTTGGCCCAGAGCAGGGCGACGGCGGTCGCGCCGAGCAGGATGAGGCCGCCGGTGGTTTCGGTGCGCAGGTAGCGCGCGAACTCGCTCAACGGACGGGACACGGGCGTCTCCTGGGGTCGCTGATCACTGTTGCCGACCAGACTTCCCGGCGCACCTTGAGCGTATTTTAACCCCTCTTTGTTACGGACCGTTATGGCCGCCGCCACACGGGGTACCGGTGGTGAGTCACACGGTGTGCTCATAGCATGCCAAGCGACAACGAAGTCCGAGACAAAGGAAGACAGAGTTGTGAGCACCTCTACCGAGGTCCAGCAGGACACGAGGTTCTTCGGGCACCCACGAGGGCTGGCGAACCTCTTCGGCGTGGAGATGTGGGAACGCTTCTCCTACTACGGGATGCTCGGCATCCTGCCGATCTACCTCTACTACAAGGTCGAACAGGGCGGGCTGGGCCTGGCGCAGGAGTCCGCGCTCGGCATCGTCGGCGCGTACGGCGGGCTGGTGTACCTGTCCGCCGTCATCGGCGCCTGGGTCGCCGACCGGCTGCTCGGCTCCGAACGGACGCTGTTCTACAGCGCCGTGCTGATCATGATCGGCCACATCAGCCTGGCGCTGCTGCCGGGCCTGGCCGGGATCGGCGTCGGCCTGGTCTGCGTCGCGGTCGGCAGCGGCGGGCTGAAGTCCAACGCGACGGCGATCGTCGGCACGCTCTACGCCGACGGCGACGAACGGCGCGACGCCGGCTTCACGATCTTCTACATGGGTGTCAACCTCGGCGGCTTCGTCGGGCCGCTGCTGACCGGGCTCGCGCAGACGGAGGTCGGCTTCCACCTCGGCTTCGGCCTCGCCGCGATCGGCATGGCGCTCGGCCTGATCCAGTACACGTTCGGCCGCAAGAACCTCGGCGAGAAGGCCCGGGAGATCCCGAACCCGCTCCCGTCGTCGCAGCGGCTGCTGGCCATCGGGGCCGCCCTCGTGCTGGTCGCCGCGGTCGTGGCCCTCGTGATGACCGGTGTCGTCAACCCGGGCAACCTCGCCGACGTCGTCGTCGTGGTGGTCGGCGTGATCTCGGTGATCTACTTCCTCGTCATCCTGACCAGCGGCAAGATCACCGGCGACGAGCGCAGCCGGGTGTTCTCGTTCATCCCGATGTTCATCGCGAGCGCGGTGTTCTTTTCGCTGTACCAGCAGCAGTTCACGGTCGTCGCGGCCTACACCGACCAGCGGCTGAACCGGAGCCTGTTCGGCTGGGAGCTGCCGGTGTCCTGGGTCAACTCGATCAACCCGGTGTTCATCATCGTGTTCGCCCCGGTCCTGGCGGCGCTGTGGACGAAGCTCGGCGAGCGCCAGCCGTCGACGCCGATGAAGTTCGTCCTCGGCACGGTGCTGATGGGCGCGGCGTTCCTGCTGTTCCTGCCGATGGTGGGCAGCGGCAAGAACGCCAGCCCGATGCTCGCGATGGTCGGCATCCTGTTCGTCTTCACGATCGCCGAGCTGTGCCTCTCACCGGTCGGGCTGTCGCTGTCGACGAAGCTCGCGCCGGAGGCGTTCCGGACGCAGATGGTCGCGCTGAACTTCCTGTCGATCTCGTTCGGCACCGCGATGTCCGGCAAGCTCGCCGAGTACTACTCCGTCGACGACGAAGCGCCGTACTTCAGCACGGTCGGCGGGGTCGCCATCGGCGTCGGTGTGCTGCTGTTCCTCGGCATCCCCTTCATCCGCAAGCTGATGAAGGGCGTCCACTGAGCTGATGGGCCCTCGGCGGGAAGGAGTGCCTCGAGCCGGCTAGCCGACCGTGGTGCCGAAGAGCACCCCGACGAAGTAGGTCACGACCATGGTGAGGGCGCCGACCCCGACGTTGCGGAGGATCGCGCGCCCCACGTTCGCGTCGCCGAGCCTCGCGCTGACCCACCCGGTCAGCGTGAGGCCGACGACGACCGCGGCGGCGCACGCCCACACCCGCAGGGAGACGCCGGCCCAGGCGATGGACAGGATCGGCAGCAGCGCGCCCACCGAGAAAGCCAGCAACGACGCCCAGGCCGCTTGCCACGGGCTGGTCAGGTTGTCCGGGTCGATGCCGAGCTCGGCCTCCGCGTGCGCCTGCAGGGCGTCCTTTTCGGTCAGTTCGCGCGCGACCTGGCTCGCCAGGTCCGCGGAAAGCCCTTTGTCCTCGTAGATCCCGGCGAGCTCACGCTCCTCGGCCTCCGGCATCATCTTGAGCTCCTGCTTTTCCAGCCGGAGCAAAGCCTGTTCGGTGTCGCGCTGCGTGCTCACGGAGACGTATTCCCCGCCGGCCATGGAAAAGGCCCCGGCGACGAGCCCGGCGATCCCGGCGGTGAGGATCGTCGTGCTTTCGGTGGTCGCCCCGGCGACCCCGACCACGATCCCGGCGACCGACACGATCCCGTCGTTCGCCCCGAGTACCCCGGCCCGCAGCCAATTGAGTTTTCCGCCCAGATCCTTGTGCGGTTCGTGGGCGTGCTGCACGGCGATTTCGGTCACGGGGACCAGTGAAACACGAACGGAGAATCGTGGCGAGACCTGCGGTTTGGATCAGGTTCGCCTAAATAACGAGTGCCTAACCTAAGCGAGTCCTGTGTGGACTCCGCGGTTGTGGGTCATCATGGGCGGCATGGAGGAGCAGGTTTGGCAGCCGCTGGTGACGGTGGAGGGCCTCCCGCTGACGGGCGGCGAAGGCCGGTTCCGGCTGCTGGAGACGGCGGAGAGCGGCCTGGCGTACTTGATCCACTACCCGGCCGGGGTGGCTTCGCCCCCGCACGCGCACGACCACGACTCGATCGTCTACGTCCTGTCGGGTCGCCTGCGCGGCGCGGTGGACGGGGTGGAGACGGTGCTGGAGCCGGGGGATTCGGTGCTGCACCCGCGTGAGGTGACCCACTACGTGGAGGCGTTGACGGACTCGATGTGGGTGGAGTTCAAGTCCCCGCTGCCGGAGCGGCCGCCGATCGCCTGAGCCGGCCCTCTGGGTACGCGAACCGACCCCGGAAAGCGGAAACGCCCGGCCCCGCGAAATGCGGAACCGGGCGCTCCCTGGAGTGAAGCTCAGGCGTCCAGCTCGGCGAGGGCCTGCTTGGCCTTCTCGAGCTCGGCCTCCAGCGCCGCGACCTTCGCCGCCTGCGCCTCGCGGGCCTGGTTGATCACCTCGTCGATCGGGCCCGACAGGTCCGCGTGCAGCTCCTTCGCCGCCCGCGAAACCGCCGCCGCCGGAATCTCGAGGCCCTTCGCGACCCACTTGGAGCCGTTCTTCAGCTCGGCCTGCCACTCGCCGTCGGCGGTGCCGGTGACGGTCAGGGTCAGCTCGACCGTGCGGGTCTTCTTCGCCGTCGACGCCGTCGCCGCACCCTTCGGGCGGCCGCGCTTCGGCTTGGGGGCCTCTTCGGCGGCGGGCTCGGTCGAGCCTTCCGAAGAGGCCGGGGACGCGGACTCGGTGACGGTCGCCTCGTCGGGGGAAACCTCCGGAGCCGAAGCCGGAGCCGAAGCCGGGGCCTCGGCGGTTTCCTCGTCGTGCGTCAGGACATCCACGGTCATCGTCGTGTCGTCTCCTTGCCCGGGAAGGGGGGTGGTTCGCGGCACAGCGTAGAACATGCGTTCGAGCCGTGCCACTCGGGGTGTCATGACAGAGCCCTTCCGGCGCGAAGCCGGAAGGGCTCTGACTCACCGAACGCTAGCTCACTCCTCGGACTTGCCCGACTTCAGGCCCGACGAGATCAGGTCCATCACCGACGAGTCGGCCAGCGTCGTGACGTCCCCGACCTGCCGGTTCTCCGCGACGTCGCGGAGGAGACGGCGCATGATCTTGCCCGAGCGCGTCTTCGGCAGCTCCGGCACGACCATGATCTGACGCGGCTTCGCGATCGGCCCGATCTCCTTCGCGACGTGGTTGCGCAGGGCCTGGATGGCCTCCTCGCCGCCATCGACCGCGTTGCCGCGGAGGATGACGAACGCGACGATGCCCTGGCCGGTCGTCGGGTCGGTCGCGCCGACGACCGCGGCCTCGGCCACCGTCGGGTGCGAGACCAGTGCCGACTCGACCTCGGTCGTCGAGATCCGGTGGCCGGACACGTTCATCACGTCGTCGACGCGGCCCAGCAGCCAGACGTCACCGTCGCTGTCGTACTTCGCGCCGTCGCCGGCGAAGTAGAAGCCCTGGTCCTTGAAGCGCGACCAGTACGTGTCGCGGAAGCGCTCCTCGTCGCCCCAGACGCCCCGCAGCATCGACGGCCACGGCTTGTCGAGCACCAGGTACCCGCCGCCGCCCGGGCCGACCTCGTTGCCCTGGTCGTCGACGACCTTCGCGGAGATCCCCGGCAGCGCCTTCTGCGCGGAGCCCGGCTTCGCGGAAGTGACGCCCGGCAGCGGCGAGATCATGATCGCGCCGGTCTCGGTCTGCCACCACGTGTCGACGACCGGCGCCTTGCCCGCGCCGATGTTCTCGCGGTACCAGATCCACGCCTCGGGGTTGATCGGCTCGCCGACCGAGCCCAGCACCCGCAGCGACGACAGGTCGTACTTCTCCGGGATCTCCGCGCCCCACTTCATGAACGTGCGGATCAGCGTCGGTGCCGTGTAGTAGATGGAGACCTTGTGCTTCTGGATGATCTCCCAGTGCCGGCCCTCGTGCGGGGTGTTCGGCGTGCCTTCGTAGACGACCTGCGTGACGCGGTTGGCGAGCGGGCCGTAGACGATGTAGCTGTGGCCGGTGATCCAGCCGATGTCGGCGGTGCACCAGTAGACGTCTTCGCCGGGCTTGTGGTCGAAGACGTTGTGGTGCGTGTAGGCCGTCTGCGTCAGGTAGCCGCCGGAGGTGTGCAGGATGCCCTTCGGCTTCCCGGTCGTCCCGGACGTGTAGAGGATGAACAGCGGGTGCTCGCTGTCGAACGCCTCGGGAGTGTGCTCTTCGGACTGTCCGTCGACGAGCTCGTGCCACCAGACGTCGCGGGAGTCGTTCCACGACACGTCGCCCTCGAGCTTGTCGCCCGTGCGCTTCACGACGATGACCTTCTCGACGGTTTCGGCGCCTTCGAGCGCTTCGTCGACATTGGCCTTCATCGGCGCGGCCTTGCCGCGGCGGAACTGCCCGTCGGAGGTGATCACGACCTTCGCGGCGGCGTCGTCGACGCGGGCCCGCAGCGCCGTCGGCGAGAAGCCGCCGAAGACGACGTTGTGCAGCGCCCCGATCCGAGCGCACGCGAGCATTGCGAAGATGGCCTCGGGGACCATCTGCAGCTGGATCGCCACGACGTCGCCCGCGGTGACGCCCAGCGACGCGAGTGCGTTGGCGGCCTTGGAAACCTCGGTCTTCAGCTCGGCGTAGGTGATGTCCCGCGTGTCACCGGGCTCGCCGACCCAGTGGATCGCGACCTGCTCGCCGTGCCCGGACTCGACGTGCCGGTCGACGCAGTTGTACGCGACGTTCAGCTTGCCGCCGACGAACCACTTCGCGAACGGCGCATTGGTCCAGTCCAGTACCGTGGTCCACTTCGTGTCCCACGTCAGCCGCTCCGCCTGCTTCGCCCAGAACGCCTCGCGATCGGCGTCCGCCTCGGCGTAGAGGTCGGCCTTCGCGTTGGCCTGGCCAGCGAATTCGTCGCTGGGCGGGAAGGTGCGGCTCTCGGTGAGCAGGTTGTCCAGGGCTGGGGACTGCTCGGTCATGGTTGCAAGGCCTCCTGTAGTGCGCCGACATGACGGCTAGCGGCACGCTAGCGACGTTAGTCCGCCTTGTAAAAGGTTGCACCCACGTTGCCCTCTCGGTTCACCGTGCCAGGCGAGCCCCGGTGACTAAGCGTTCGTTCAGCCGCGCCTTCGCCGCCGGCCACTCCGGCGCCAGCATCGAATAGGTGACGGTGTCGCGCGACGAGCCGTCCGGCCGGATCCGGTGCGCCCGCAGCACCCCTTCGCGAAGCGCGCCGAGCCGCTCGATGGCGCGTTGCGAGCGCAGGTTGCGGATGTCGGTCTCCCAGCAGACCCGTTGCGCGTCAAGGGTTTCGAACGCGTGCGTGAGCAGGAGCAGCTTCGACTCGGTGTTCAGTCCGGTGCGCTGCCAGTCCGCGCCGATCCACGTGTGCCCGATCGAGAGGATCCGGTGCTTCTCGACGACCTGGTAGTACGACGTCGTCCCGGCGACGCGGCCGGACGTGACGTCGATCTGCGCGAAGGGCCGCCGGTCGGGGTCGGCGAGCGTCTCTTCGACCATGCGCTCCGCCGCGGGAAGATCCCCCGGCTGCTTGATGCTCAGCCACGCCCAGATGCCCGGGTCGGCGCCCGCTTCGAACAGGCCCTTGGCGTGCTCGGGCGTCAACGGTTCCAGGCGGACGTGCTCGCCGGACAGGGTCGGTCGGGTGCTCCAGTCGCTCACGTGATCACCGTAAGCGCCGCAATGGCTTCCTCTGATAGCCAATTTCCGAGCGTTTCCGAAGTCCACTTCGGCGTTGCCTATGCTCGGCTGACCACGACGAAGGGCGAGATCGATGGCCGAAGAGCGGGAAGAGCTGAGCTGGGAGCTGTTCGGCACCGCGAGCCGTGAACTGGCTCACACCATCGCCGACGACGGCTTCGCGCCGGACCTCATCCTGTCCATCGCGCGCGGCGGGCTGTTCGTCGCCGGCGCGCTCGGCTACGCGCTCGACGTGAAGAACCTCCACGTGATGAACGTGGAGTTCTACACCGGCGTCGACCAGCGCCTCGACCTGCCGGTGATGCTGCCGCCGGTGCCCAACGTCGTCGACCTGACGAGCAAGAAGGTGCTGATCGCCGACGACGTCGCCGACACCGGCGCCACGCTCAAGCTGGTCCGCGACTTCTGCGTCGAGCACGTCGCCGAGGTGCGCTCGGCCGTCGTCTACGAGAAGCCGCATTCCACGGTCAAGTGCGAGTACGTCTGGCGGCACACCGACCGCTGGATCAACTTCCCGTGGTCGGTGCTGCCGCCCGTGGTCTCCCGCGAAGGCCAGGTGCTCGATGCCTGATCCGCTGAAGCCGCTTCTCGACCTCGAAGGCGTCGCGGCGGCCGCGAAGTCCGCGCAGGACGCCGTCTTCGCGGTGCACCGGCTGCCCGCCAACCTCCGCGGCGGCGCGGCGACCGCGGCCGAGGCGTCGGTCCGCGCGGCGCGGGCGTCCGCCGGGATCGAGGGCGCCAACCCGGAACTGCCCGCGGACGGCGCGGTCGCCGATCCGGTGCTCGCCGGCGCGCTGCGCGTCGCGGAGACGTTGGAAACGCTGCTCCCGACCTGGCGCCGGGCGCCGCTGCAGGCGCTGGCGCGGCTGCACGTCCTGGCCGCGGCGGACCTCGTCGACGACCTGGATGCGTTGGGGCGCCCGCATTCCGGCGGTGGCCGCCTCGAACTGCTCGCCCAGCTCGTGACGGGCGCGACGTCGGTGCCGGGCCCGGTCTTGACGGCCGTCGTGCACGGGGAACTGCTGGCGCTCAAGCCGTTCGGCAGCGCGGACGGCGTCGTGGCGCGAGCCGCGGCGCGGCTGACGATGGTCGCGACGGGCCTGGACCCGAAAGCCCTGAGCATTCCCGAAGTCGCGTTCTTCCGCCGCGTGCCTCGCTATCTCGAAGCCGCCGAAGGATTCGCGAGCGGGGAGCCCGAAGGCGTACGCGCGTGGCTGCTCTTCTGCTGCGAAGCGTTCGAAGCGGGCGCGCGCGAAGCGAAGAGCATTTCGGATGCGGCGTCTTAATCGGACAGTTTCGCCGACCACTTCTCTTCGATCCGCCCGAACCGCCACACCGCGAGCGCGACGACCCACGTCAGCACGAACAGCCCGATGATCCCGAAGCCGACGTAGTCCAGGTCCACCGAAGCGATCGCGGCGAGCGGTCCCGACGTGATGTCCAGCTTCTCGGTGAGGATCGACACCAGCTCGATCGTGCCGATGACGAACGCGACGGCGACCGACAACGTCGTCACCGTGATGTTGTAGAAGATCTTGCGCACCGGCTTCGCGAACGCCCAGCCGTAGGCGAAGTTCATGAAGCAGCCGTCCACGGTGTCGAACAGGCTCATCCCGGCGGCGAAGAGGATCGGCAGCACGAGGATCGCGTACCAGGGCAGGGCGAACGTGGCGGCGCCGGCGGCGAGCACCAGCAGCCCGATCTCGGTCGCGGTGTCGAAGCCCAGGCCGAACAGCACGCCGACGGGGTAGATGTGCCACGGCTTGCGCACGGACTTCGTCGCGCCACGCAGCAGGCGGTTCATCACCCCGCGGTTGTTCAGCTGGCGCTCCAGCGCCGCCTCGTCGAACTCGCCGTGACGCATCCGCCTGAACACCCGCAGGATGCCGATCAGCACGACGAGGTTGAGGATCGCGATCACGTACAGGAACACGCCGGACACCGACGTCCCGATGATGCCGGTCGCGTCGTGCAACGCCGAGGAGTCGTCCTCGACCTGCCCGGCCAGCGCGCGGACGCCGAGAGAGAGCAGCAGGCACAGCGCGAAGACGATCGTCGAGTGCCCGAGGGAGAACCAGAAGCCGACCGAGAGGGGACGCTGCCCGTCGGCCATCAGCTTGCGGGTGGTGTTGTCGATCGCGGCGATGTGGTCGGCGTCGAACGCGTGCCGCATGCCGAGCGTGAACGCCGTGACGCCCAGCCCGATCCCGAACACGCCGGACGCGCCGAGGTCGTAGTGCTGAGGTGCGACGAAAGCGGCCAGCACCACCCAGCCCACGACGTTCAACAGGAGGATGAACCCCGCCATCCCGCCGATCGACACCCACTCGCGGCGCGAAAGCCCGCGCCGCGAGTCCTCGATCGTGCCCGTGCCCGCCATCGCCACCAGCCTTCCCTCATCTGAGAGGTTAGACAGGTGAACAGATGGACGGCAATGAGTTCTAGCTGGCGCGCACCCGCACCAAGTCCAGCGCCTTGCGCACGTGCCCGCCGGAAGCGTGCAGCGCCTTCGCGGCGTTCTTGACGTCCTCCCCGGACAGCAAGTGCACCAGCGCCACCTTGAGGTCGCCCCCGGCCTCGGTGAGCGCGTCCGAGCAGTCCGCCATCGTCATGCCGGTGGCTTCCTGCAGGATCCGGATGGTCCGGCCGCGCAGCTTCGCGTTCGTGGCCCGCATGCTGACCATCAGGTTCGAATAAGTGCGGCCCAGCTTGATCATCGTCGCCGTGGAGAACGACGTGAGGATCATCTTCTGCGCCGTCCCCGCCTTCATCCGGGTCGACCCGGCGATCGCCTCCGGGCCGGTGTCGACGGCGATGAGCACGTCGACGCCCGCCGGCTTGGCGGCCTTCGGGTTGCCCGATACCAGGCCGGTGTGGGCGCCCTGGCGCGACGCGGCCAGCAGCGCGCCCAAGACGTACGGCGTCCGGCCCGACGCCGTCAGCCCCAGCACGAAGTCGCCCGGCTGGACCATGGCGGCCATCTCGGCCGCACCGGCACCGTCGTCGTCCTCCGCGTTTTCGACGGCTTGGCGCAGGGCGCGCTCGCCGCCGGCGTGGTGCGCGATGAACCAGTCCGCCGGCACGTTGAACGTCGGCACCAGCTCGGCCGCGTCCAGCGTGGCCAGGCGCCCGGACGTCCCCGCACCGACGTAGTGCACCCGGCCACCGGCCCGCAGGGCGTCCACCGCGTAGTCGACCGCGCGCGCCACCTGGGGCAGCACCGCGGCCACGGCGCCGGGGACTGTGCGGTCCTCGGCGTTGATCGCGCCCAGGATCCCCGCGGTGGACATCAGGTCGATGTCCGTGGTGCGGGGATTGCGGGTTTCGGTCGGCGAATCGACGTGCACCGCCTGCACGGGGACGGTCATCATGCGCCTCACATTTTCTCCGGTCATTACTTGCCGGTTTCCCGCGGACGGCGACGACCGTCCGGCCTGACCCCCAGGCGGTGCGAGCCGACGGCGTCCCTGGTGGCGTCCAGGGCGTTGACCGACGCGTCCATGTGCCGCTGCGCGACCCCGATGAACAGGCAGTCGATGACGGTGAGCTGGGCGATGCGGCTCGCCGTCGCCCCCGAACGGAACGTGGTTTCCCGCGCTGCCGTGGTCAAAACGTAGTCGGCGACCTCGGTGATCGGGGACCGCGGGAAGTTCGTCACGGCGATGGTGATCGCGCCGTGCTCACGGGCCACCCGCAGCGCCTCGACGGTGTCGGTGGTCGCACCGGTGTGCGAGACGCCGATCGCGACGTCGCCCGGGCTCAGCACCGCGGCCGAGGTCAGCATGATGTGCGTGTCCGACCACGAGAAGCACACGCGGCCGATGCGGTGCAGCTTCTGCTGCAGGTCCGCGGCGACGAAGGCGCTGGCGCCCACGCCGTAGACGTCCGCGCGGCCGGCGCTCGCGACGACCTCGATCACGCGCTCCAGCGTGGCGACGTCGAGCTGGTCCGCCGTCTCTTCGACGGCCCGCGCGTCGGCGAAGCTGACCTTGCCGATCACGGCCGCCAGGTCGTCGTCCGGGCCGATCTCGCCGCCGAGGTTGCGCGTGGTGCGCGCCTCGGTGCGGGCGGTGTCCGCGGCCAGCGCGATGCGCAGCTGCGGGTACCCGCCGACGCCGACGGCCTTGCAGAAGCGCGTCACCGTCGTCTCGCTCGTGTTGGCGGCCAGGGCCACCTCGGTGATGCTGCGTCTCGCGACGTGCGCGGGATCCTCCAGCACCACCTTCGCCACGCGCTGCTCGGCGCGGGCCAGGCCGGGGAGCAGCGACCGGATCCGCACCAGCGGGCTGGAGTCCGCGTCCCGCACGGCCGTCTGGACCGATACGGGCTCGGACGGTGCCGTGCCGACTACGGATTCGGTATCACTCACCGTCGGAAAGTTACTAACCGTTGGCATCTGCGACAAGGCTACCCACACCCTTCAGTCTTAACGCAACCCGTCCGTGTCTGCGGATCTGGATTTGCGATTAATCACTGACCAGAAAGTCGCCAACCAGGTCGCTCTTGTTAACGAGGTCAAGCTAACGACTTGGCAACTTAGTGTCGCGGTGCAAACGGCAAGGAGACGGTTAACTCGGCCATAAGGTCGACAGTGTGCGACAACGTGGTCACCGTGAGCTCAACTGCCAACCCTCAGCAACAAAAGCGGCGGGGTTCCGTTCACCGTCGAGGAGTGATCGGCCGCTCTCGGTGACTTTCACACCGTCGACCGAAACGCCGCGGCCCGTGTAGTTCGGGTCGGTGCTGTAACGCCATCGCAGGCTCACCGACGCGCCCTGGGGCAGCGGGCCGCTCGCCTTCCACCAGGCACGGTGCCCGTGCCCGGAGAGCGACGTCACATCTCCGGAGGGTGCGCCCGGTCCGGAAACCGAGAGGGTGACCGGTTGCCAGTTCACCCCGTCGATGGACGCCTGCAGCTGTAATGGATCAGTGGTTCCTTCGGTATCCACGAAGGCGTAGAAGGACACTCGTGCTTGATCACTTTGCGTAGTAAAGGGGCGGGTACTCAGCGTGGCCGCGCTGGCGTTACCCAGTGTGCTCGTCCAGGCCTCCTTCCCGACCTCGGGCTTCACGGCCATCGCCCTGGCCAGCGACGTCGCCCACACCTGGCGCGCGGTGTTGATCGAGCCCCAGTTGCGGCTCGGGTGCACACGGTTGGTCAGCAGGATCGCGAAGGAGCGCGACTCGGGGTCGATGACCAGCGTCGTCCCGGTGAAGCCGGTGTGCCCGGCGGTGACCGGGGAGGCCAGCGCACCCATGTACCAGGGCTGGTCGAGCTCGAAGCCCAGGCCGTGCGCGTCGTCCGGGAACTGCTGGTTGTAGTTCGTCAGCATCATCTGCCGCACGGTCTCCTCGCGGAGGATCCGGTGCCCGCGGTAGCTGCCGCCGTTGAGCATCGTCTGGGCGAGGGTGGCCATGTCGCTCGCGGTGCTGAACACCCCGGCGTGCCCGGCGACGCCGCCGAGCGACCACGCGTTCTCGTCGTGCACGCTGCCGCGCACCATCCCGCGTGGCGGGTTGGCCTCGTACTCCGTCGCGGCCACCCGGTTCAGCTTCGCCGCGGGCGGGTTGTACCCGGTGTCGACCATGCCCAGGGGCGCGGTGATCCGATCGTGGACGACCTTGTCCAGCGACTGCCCGGTCAGCTTCTCGACGATGAAGCCGAGGGTGAGCAGGTTGATGTCGGAGTAGAGGTAGGTCGTGCCCGGCTTGTTCTTCAGCGGGCTGTCGAGCACCGCCTGCCGGCGCGACGGGATGTCCGGGTAGCCGGCCCACAGCGACGGGATCGGGTCGGCGTCGAATCCCGAGACGTGCGTGAGCAGCATCTTGATCGTGATGGCGGCCTTGTCGCCGGTGGCGAATTCCGCGAAGAACCGGCTCACCGGGGTGTCGATGGTGAGCTGACCGCGTTCGACGAGCTGCAGCACGGCGATCGAGGTGAACAGCTTCGAGATCGACGCCATGTCGAAGATGGTGTCGTTCCGCATCGGGACCTGCTGGTCCGCGGGCAGCTCGGTCCCCGCGGCGTCGGCGTACCGCAGCGCGCCGCCGACGGCGTACCGGTCGACGACCACGCCGTCGTGGGCCAGCAGGCCGACCGCGCCGGAGAAGTGCGGGTGCCCGGTGGCGTCCGGCTTCGTCCAGCTCGCGAGGAAGTCCTCGGCGGCCTTGATCGGCGCCGGGTCGAGGTTCACCTCCCGGGGGCTCGCGGTGCGCAACGTCGTCCACGCCGGGGCGAAGCCCTGCTGCGGCCGGTCGAAGCGGCCCGCGTCGTCGTGGTGTCCGGTGATGGCGCTGGCTCCCGAAGTCAAGGTGGTCAGCGCGACCAGCACTCCGGTGGCCGCGGCGATGACCTTCCTAGCACGCACGAGTTCCCCCTCAGCGGTAGAGCAGGTGGCGACGACGTTTCCGGTCGAACTCGGCGAGCTCGGCCCGCCAGGCCCCGGTGACCTCGTCGACGCCCGCGCCGGCGTCGACCATGGTCCGGAGGCGGTCGGACCCGGAGAGCTTGTCGATGTAGTTGTCGGGACGCCAGGCGAAGACGTCCGGGTGCAGCGCCTTCGCCGTGACGAGCATGGCGACCGCGGTGCGGATCGCGTCGAAGGCCCGCGGGTCGTCGACGCTGACCTGCACGCCTCCGCAGGTCTGGTTGACGAACTTGCTGAACGTCGGCACGAAGTAGATCTCGCGGAACCGGGCGCCGGGCAGCGCGAGGTCCTCGAGCTTCTCGCGCCAGCGCCAGTCGAGCCCGGGCGCGCCGATGATCTCGAACGGCCTGGTCGTGCCGCGGCCTTCGGAAAACACCGTGCCTTCGAACATGCCGGTGCCCGGGTAGACGAGCGCCGTGTCCGGGGTCGGCATGTTCGGGCTCGGCAGCACCCAGTTCAGCCCGGTCCGGGCGAAGAGCGTGTCGCGCTGCCAGCCGCGTACCTGGACGACGTCGAGGCGCTCCAGCTTCACGCCTTCGCCGGGCAGGAACTCTTCGGCGAAGAAGCGCGCGAGCTCGCCGACGGTCATGCCGTGTTGCTGGACGATCGGCTTCTTCCCGATTCCCGAGGAGAACTTCGGGTCGAGCAGCGGGCCGGCCGCCCGGCCGCCGATCGGGTTCGGCCGGTCGAGCACGACGAAGGCGGCTTTGACCTGCGCCGCGGCCACCATCGCCGTGTAGAGCGACCAGATGTAGGTGTAGAAGCGCGCGCCGACGTCGGCGATGTCGAAGACGACCGTGTCGACGCCCGCCTTGGTGAACAGCGAAGCGAGCTTCGTCGCGTCGGCGCCGTACGCGTCGTACACGGGTACGCCGGTGCGCGGGTCCGTGTAGTCGCCTTCGGAGCCGCCGGCCTGCGCGCTGCCGCGGAAGCCGTGCTCGGGCCCGAAAGCCGCGACCGGCCGCACGCCGGCCGCGACCATCGAGTCGACGATGTGGTCGCCGTTCAGCAGGACCCCGGTCGGGTTCGACAGGACGCCGAGCTTGCGGCCCTTGAAGGACCGCCAGCCCTGCGCGGCCAGCTGCTCGGCGCCGGTCAGGACGCGACCGGGATGCGCCTGGTCCTGGGCCTGCGGCTCGGGCTGGGCACCGGCGACGGCCGAGCCGCCCGCCAGGGCCGGGACCGCGAGCGCACCCGCGCCGAGGAAGTGGCGCCGGTTCAGGTTCACCAGGTCAGCCCGTGGCCGAAGGGGTACTTCACGGTGTGCACGTCGGCGCCCGCCGGGATGTCGACCGGCAGCTTCCCGACCGGCTTCGTCTCACCGAGGATCACCTTGGCCAGTGCTTCCAGGGTCGGCCCGATGTAGCCGTAGGTCGCGAGCCAGGTCTTCACCGTGGACGCGTAACCGGCGTCGTACGGGATCTGCGCGGCGACCGCGACGACCGGCTTGCCGGTGGCCTGCAGAGCGTCGAGGAGCTTGGTCTGCAGGGGGAAGCCGCCGATGTTGTTGGTCAGGACGACGACGAGGTCGACGTTCCGGGCGTTGGCGACCGCCTGCGCGATCTGAGCGTCCGTCGGGGCCTGACCGGTCTGGTAGGCCGTCGCGGCCGTGCCGTGGGCGGTCAGCTTCTGCGCGAGCGTCGTCGTCGTGGAGACGCCCCAGCCGGTCACGAGCGCCGTGGCGGGCTTCTGCTTCAGCGGCAGGAGACCGGCGTCGTTCGCGACGGCCGTGATGCCGCGGTCGGCGATGTCCTGCGCCGTCTTGAGGTTCGCCGGCGTGCCGACGGTCTTCATCACCCGGTTCGGGTCGACGAACGGGGAGAAGAGGATGCCGCTCTTGAACTTCAGCGTCAGCACCCGCAGCACGCTCTGGTCGATCCGCTGCATCGGGATCTCACCGGACTTCACGGCGGCGAGCACCGAGTTGACGGCGACGTCGAGGTGCACCGGCATGAGCAGCTGGTCGACACCGGCCTTGAGCGCGAGGACCGGGATCTCGGCGTCGCTGTGCATCTCGCGCACGCCCTGCATCTCGAGGGAGTCGGTGATGACGACGCCGTTGTAGTGCAGCTCGTTGCGCAGCTTGCCGGTGACGATCGGCTTCGACAGCGTCGCGGGCTCCAGCGACGGGTCGAGGCTGGGGAACTGGATGTGCGCGGTCATGATCGAGTCGATGCCGGCCTTGATGGCGGCCTTGAACGGCGGCACGTCGGTGGCCCGCCACTGGTCCTCGGTGCTGTCGATCCGCGGCAGCCCGGTGTGGCTGTCGGTCGGCGCGGCGCCGTGGCCGGGGAAGTGCTTCGAGGTCGCGGCCACCGACTTCTGGAAGCCCTTGATCTCGGCGGTGACGAAGTCGCTGGCCAAGCCCGGCTGCCCGGCGAACGACCGGACGCCGATGACCGGGTTGACGGGGTTGGAGTTGACATCAGAGTCGGGCGCGAAGTCCTGGTTGATGCCGACGGCCCGCAGCTCCTGGCCGAGGATCGTGGCGGCCTTCGTCGCGCGTCCGGTGTCGCGCCCGGCCGAGATGGCCATCGCGTTGGGGAACTCGGTGGCGGGCGCGCCCATCCGGGTCACCGTGCCACCCTCCTGGTCGGCGCCGATCTGCAGCGGGATGTGCGCCCCGCTGGTGATGGCGGCCTTCTGGAGGCCGTTCGACAGCTTCGAGACCTGCACGGGGTCGTCGAAGTTGTCGCGCGAGTCGTTGTTGAAGTAGATGACGCCGCCCAGGTGGTACTTCTGGATGACCTGAGCGGGGGTGTCGACGCCGAAGTCCGTCTGGTTCTTCGGGTTCACTTCGTCGGCCGACTTGCCGTTCACCCAGGTGACGAACAGCTGCCCGACTTTCTGCTCGAGCGTCAGCCCACGCAGCGCCTGCGTCGCCGCGGCCTCCGCCTGCGCGTCCGCGGTCACCCGCGGTGCACTCGCCGCGGCCGCGACACCCACACCGGTGAGGGCGAGCACCCCCGCGACGGGCAGGGCGAGCGCATGGAACCTCCGATTTCGGGTCGTCACGACCAGCCTCCCAGAAAGTTGCGGGCGCTCGGCGGACGTCAGAAGTCCACTCGGAAGCGCCAGTATCGGGAAGCTACTCACCGAATCCGTCGATGTCCATCGACCGACAGCACCAACGGACCGTTCGTACCCGGATCGGTAAGAAAGTCGCCGTTCGCAAGGTGCGAGGCGGCCGAACGGGTGGTGGCTGTGCCCCCTGTCCCTGGACGTAAACGAGGCGGCGCCCGTGGCCTAGGGCCAACGGGCGCCGCCTGCAGAGCGCGAACTTCTCGGGCGACCAAGCGTGCAACTCTGGTCGTACCTACATGGACTCGGCGTGTGGCGTCCCACTACGCAGTCCCTAGACGACGAGCCTCCCGCGGCGCGCTGCGCGTGGGTACCCGGAGTCCGCGCACGGAGGTTTGCCGGGGTGGAACAGGCTTCTCTTCTACCTGCTCCCTGGCCGACCGAACGTCCGCACCTACTTTCTACGCCGTGAGCCCGGTCACTTCAAGTGCGCGGACGGGTGCACCGGTACAGAGGCTGGATCGGGTGACACCGGCACCCTGCGCGACGGACAATTCGGGGCTGGGCCAAGCAAAGCGGAGGCCGTACGGCCGTGTGGGTGGCGCCTTGCGCGGCTATCGGGACCGACGGCGACGATTGAGGCCGTACCAGGTCGCTCCGGCCGCCACCGCGCCGACGCCGAGGGCCACCATTCCCGCCGATCGTGTCGGGATCCGGCTGCGCAGCGACATCGGCCGGTCGAAGGCCAGGATCGGCCAGCCGCGATCGAGGGCCTCGCGCCGCAGGAGCTTGTCCGGGTTGACCGCGTGCGGGTGCCCGACGACCTCGAGCAGCGGGATGTCGGTGCTCGAATCGGTGTAGGCGAAGCACTCGGCGAGGTCGTACCCGTGGGTAGCGGCGAGCTGCTTCGCGGCCACAGCCTTGTTGGCGCCGTAGCAGTAGAAGTCGACTTGGCCGGAGTAGCGGCCGTTGACGATCTGCATCCGCGTGGCGACGCTGCGGGTCGCGCCGAGCATCTCCGCCACCGGCGCGACGACCTCCTCGCCGGTCGCCGACAGCACGATGACGTCGTGCCCGTCTTCGCGGTGCCGTGCGATCAGTTCCGCCGCCTCCACGTACACGAGCGGGTCGACGACGTCGTGCAGGGTTTCGCGGACGATCGCCGAAACCTGCGCGACGTCCCAGCCCGCGCACAGCGCGGAAACCTCGGCCCGGAGCCGCTCGGTCTTGTTCTCGTCGGCGCCGGCGAGCGAGAACACCAGCTGCGCGTAGGCACTGCGCAACGCGGCGCGACGGTTGATCAATCCTTCTTTGAGCAATGGTTTGCTGAACGCCAGCGCGCTCGACGAGGCGATGATCGTCTTGTCCAGGTCGAAGAACGCGGCCACCGCGTGCTCCGGGCCCGGGTTCCGGATGCGCGACGGGGCGCTGCTCGGTTCGGCCACGTGCCCAGGATAAGAGCTTGATCGCGGCGCGTCCCGTTGGTCCACCACGCGCGTCGCGCGGCGGCGGAAAATCCATGACAGGAAGGCACTTCCGGCGCGCTGTGCCGTTACCGAACTGTGTGCCTCGCCCGGCGCGCGAACCGGCTGTCGGCGGAGTTACAGTGAGGGAGCCCGGTGTCCAACCGGGCTGGTTCAGTCCGACCCCCCGGGGCTGAACCCACGGCGGCCCCCGTCCCTCCCCCCTGGCGGGGGCCGCCCTCTTAACCTCCTTCTTGCCTTTCGGTTCGCGGACCGTCTTGCCTTCCGCTTACCTTTCTCGATTCCGTTTTCCCGGGCTGGATCGTCGTTTCTTCGGCGCGGTCGAATCTTCGGACGCGGGTATTCCCCGTGTTTCCCGCCGCACGTGCGTCGCGGGCGGGCGCGATCCTGCCACAGACCCCCGACCGAACCGGCCCGCGTGCCGTCCGCCGGACCGCAGTTGTCCACAACACCCCGGTTGTCCACAGCTGCCCGCCCGACCCGTTGCGCCCCCGAGCCGCCCACCGCGACGGTGGAACCCGGGCCACCCACGGCCCGCACCGACGACGGGGGAGGAACGCATGACGGGGGAACGACCGATCGTGGTCGCCGCGGACGAAACCGTGCTCGACGAGATCCTGCGCGTGGCCGCGGTGGCGGGCTGCGAGCTCGACCGGGCGCCGGACCTGACGGCGGCCCGCGCACACTGGCCCCGGGCGCCGCTGGTGGTCCTCGACGAAGAAGCCGTGCGGCTCGCGCCCGTCCTGCCCCGGCGGGCCGGGATCCTCTTGGTCTGCAAGGGCAGTCCGGGGACCCGGACGTGGGAGCACGCGTTCCGCGTCGGAGTCGAGCGGGTGATCTCGTTGCCCGACGAGGAGACCGAACTCGCGGGGGCGTTCGCCGACGTCGTCGAGACCCCGGCGGAGGAAGCCGGCCTGGTGCTCGCCGTCGTCGGCGGCCGGGGCGGCGCGGGCGCGTCCGTCTTCGCCGCGACGCTGGCGCTGGCGGCCGACCGGGATCCGGGCGGTGCCCTGCTGGTGGACTGCGACCCCCTCGGTGGCGGCCTGGACCTGTTGCTGGGATTGGAAAAAGCGCCGGGGCCACGCTGGTCGGAAGTGCGGCTGAGCGGCCGCGTCTCGGTACCGGCGCTGGCGGCGGCGCTCCCGCAGCGAAGACATCGCGGCGGCAGCCTGCCGGTGCTGGCGTGCGGCCGGGAGGGCGAGGGCCCGGCGGTCGAGTCGCTGTCGGCGGTCCTCACCGCCGGCCGCCGTTCGGGCCGCACGGTGATCTGCGACCTCCCGCGAACCTTGGGCGACGCGGCGGCGGAAGCGGTCGCCGTGGCCGACCTGGTGGTGCTGGTGGTGCCGGTGGAGTTCCGCGCCTGCATGGCGGCGAAGCAGGTGCTGCGGCCCCTGTCGGAACTGACGGCGCGCCTGGGCGTGGTCGCGTGTGGACGGTCCCGGGCCGGCGTCTCACCAGTCCGGACCGCCGGTCTCCTCGGCCCGCCCCTGCTGGCGTCGATGGCGCCGGAGCGGGGCTTACCGGTGGCGATCGAACGCGGCGAGTTCCCGGCCAAGCCGTCCGGTCCGCTGGCGACGGCGGCAGCGGACGTCTTGGCGGTCGCGCGCCGCGAGGCCCGGGCGGCGGCCCGATGAACGCCCGGCTCCGCCCGCCGGGACCGCCGATCAGGGTGGCCGAGCTCCTGCTGCCCACGGTCCTGACCCTCGCCGGCCGCGGCCCGGTGAGCGCGGAGAACTTCCTGGCCGTGCTGGCCGGTACCCGCGTGACAGCCGGCCGCAACCGGACCAAAGCGGTGAAACCATGAGCACCGACTTCGTGGACCGCGTCCGCAACCGCCTCGCGGGCGATCGCCGCCAAGCCGATCCGGTCGCCGTCGCGACGGCGGTCCGCGCCGAAGCCGGCGGTGCCCTCGGCCACGACGCGGTGCTCGACGCGGCGCGCCGAGCCGGCGACGAGTTCATCGGCGCCGGGCGACTGGCCCCGCTCCTCGAGAACCCGGCGACGACCGACGTGCTCGTCACCGGCCCGGACGAGGTCTGGACGGACGGTCCGGACGGCCTCGCCCGCACCGGCATCCGGTTCACCGACGAGGAAGCCGTTCGCCGCCTGGCGCAGCGCCTCGCACTCGCGGCCGGCCGGCGGCTCGACGACGCACAGCCCTATGTGGACGGCTGGCTCCCGGGCTCCGGCCCGCACGGCCGCATCCGGATACACGCCGTCCTGCCACCGGTCGCGGCCGGTGGCACGTGCCTGTCCCTGCGTGTCCTCCGCCCGGCAACGCACGACCTCACGACACTGCAGGAGCTCGGCGCGTTCGACGCGGAGGGCGCGAAGCTGCTGAAGACCGTTGTTTCGCGGCGGATGGCGTTCCTCGTCACCGGCGGCACCGGCGCGGGCAAGACGACGCTGCTGGCCGCGCTGCTCGGCGCGGTCGACCCGGCCGAACGGATCGTCTGCGTCGAAGACGCCGGCGAGCTGCAGCCCGCGCACCCCCAGTTCGTCAGCCTCGTCGCCCGCCCGGCCAATGTGGAGGGTGCGGGCGCGGTGGGCCTGCCGGAGCTCGTCCGCGAGGCGCTGCGCATGCGCCCGGACCGGCTGGTGGTCGGCGAGGTCCGCGGCGCCGAGGTCGGCGCTTTGCTCACGGCCTTGAACACGGGCCACGACGGCGGCGCGTGCACGGTCCACGCGAACTCACCGGCCGAGGTGCCGGCCCGTATCGAGGCACTGGCGGCGCTCGGCGGCCTCGGTCGTGAAGCGGTGCACAGCCAGCTCGTCGCGGCGATCCGCGTGGTCCTCCACATGCGACGCGAGCCCGGCGGCCGACGCCGGCTCGCGGAGGTCGGCGTGCTCCGCGCGGACCACGGCCGGGCGCGAGTGGTGCCGGTGTGGCGCGCAGGCCGCTGGACGGTCGACCGCCACCTGTTCGTCACGACGGGAGCGATCGCGTGCTGATCCTGTTGCTGGTGCGCATCTCCCTGCTGGTGAACATCTTTCCACGCCGAAGAAGGAGAACACGGTGATCACGCCGTGGTTCCCGCTCTGCGTCGGCGCGGCCCTGGCGTGCTGGCCCGCGGCACCGACCCGGCTCCAGGCGGTGGTCGAGCAACGCACGGCAGTCCGCCTTCCGGACGTGTGGGCCGTGATCCGCTGGCTGCTCCCGGCGGCCCTCGCGGGCTTGCTCGCCGGGCCCGGAGGCGCGATCGCCGCCGGCGTGCTGACGCTGGCGTGGCGCCAGGAGCGGCGGGCCCACCGCCGGGCGACCGCGGACCTGGAGACAGCGGCCCACACGGCAACGGCGTTGCGCACGATGGTGTCCGAGCTGCGCTCCGGCGCCCATCCGGTGACGGCGGCGGAAGCAGCGGCAGAGGTAGTGCCGGCAGTGTCGGGTGACCTCCGCGCGTTGGCGGCATCGGCCCGTCTCGACGGCGAGCTGCGTGCTCCGGCCCTCCCGGAGCTGGCCGCGGCCTGGACCCTGGGCAGGCGCTACGGCCTGCCGATGGCCGACGTCCTGAACGCGGCCCGCTCTGACGCCGAGGCAAGCTTGACGTTCGCTCGTCGAACGCGCGCGAAGCTGGCCGGCCCCCGAGCGAGCGCGGCGGTGCTCACCGGCTTGCCGGCCCTGTGCATCCTGCTCGGCCAGGCGATGGGCGCATCCCCGCTGCCGGTGCTGGCGGAGAGCGCGCCAGGCCAGCTGTTGCTGGTAGTCGGCAGCATCCTGCTTTGGGCGGGAACGGCCTGGTGCCGCGCCCTGACGGGCCGGGTGCGAATCCGATGAGAGCAGCCTTCGCCGAACATTCACCGAACGGGCCGGGCCCGATGAAAGCGACGGCACTCGAGCTTCTTTGTCGCGCGCACATCAGGTGGGAGCGCATCCGATGAACGCGACCTCCTTCCTTCTCTTCGCCGCGGCTCTCTTCATCTGGCCGAACGACTCCGCCGCGGCACGGCGCTTCACCTGGCTGGCCGGCAGCAGGAACCCCGGGCGGCGCGAATGGCCCCGGGCAGTCCCGCCCATCGCGTCCACCCTGGGCGGCGTATCGACGGCAGTGCTCATAGGTGGAGCGCCCGGAGTAGTCGTCGGCGCATTGGTGACCGCCGCCGGCTGGTGGGCGATCCGCCGGACCCGGCGGCCGCGAGCACCCACCGTCGGCCTGGCGGCCAAGCTCCGGCTCGCCGGAACCCTCGATCTCCTCGCGGCGTGCCTCCGCGCCGGGCTACCGGTCCCCTCGGCCCTCGACGCGGTGGCCGCCACCGCGCCCGCCGAGGCGGGCGCGGCACTGCGCTCGACCGCCGGCCTGCTCGCTCTCGGCTCCGGTCCGGAAGAAGCCTGGGCACCGGTGCAGGCCATCCCAGGCCTCGGCGAACTGGCGGCCGCGGCGATCCGGACGTCCCGCTCGGGCGCGGCCTTCGCCGCGTCGGCCGCCGACCTCGCCGGACGGTTCCGCGAGGAGCTGACCACCGACGCGGAGGAGCGCGCGGAGCGAGCCGGGGTGGCGCTGGCGCTACCGGTCGGCCTGTGTTTCCTGCCGGCCTTCTTTTGCCTGGGCGTGCTGCCGGTCGTCCTCGGCCTGGCCGCCCGCCTCGGCCCGCTCTTCTGACCACCGACAAGTACTGAAGGGAATCCCATGCGCGCGTCCCACCGCCGGCCGGGCTCCGACGACGGCTCCACAACGGTCGAGTACGCGATCGTCACGGTCGCCGTCGCGGCCTTCGCGGCTGTCCTCTACACCCTCCTCACCGGTGACTCGGTGGTCTCGTGGCTGACGAGCCTGGTGATGAAGGCCCTGACGGTGCCGTCGTGAGCCGCAGAGACGAAGGCGCGGTGACGGTCGAAGCGGCCCTCGGCCTGGCCGGCCTGACGGTGGTGACGGTCCTGCTGGTCGCGGGTCTGACGCTGCTGACAAGCCAGCTGCGCTGCACCGACGCTGCCCACGAGGCCGCCCGGCTCCTGGCCAGAGGCCAGCCCCACGAGGCGGCGGCCGCGGCCCACCAGATAGCCCCGGCAGGCGCGAACCTCGACGTCCACCAGACCGGCGACGCGATAACGGTCAAGGTGAGCGCCCACCCGGCAGGCGGCCTGCTCCCGGCGATCGACCTGAACGCAACGGCGTACGCAGTGGCCGAGCCGGGCACGGAGGCTGCCGATGCGGCAGGGTGACAGGTGCCTGGAGGACAGTCCTGACAGCGGCGTGGCCACGATTTGGACAGCGATGGCGGTGGCCGCGCTGACGGGAGTGGCGGTCCTCGGCTGCTGGCTGGGCGCGGCGGTCCTCGCCCGCCACCGAGCGGAGAGCGCGGCTGACCTGGGCGCACTAGCCGCGGCCTCGCACGCAGCGGAAGGCCCAGCCCAAGCCTGCGAGCGCGCCAGGTGGATCGCCGACCGAATGGCGGTCAGCCTCCTGACGTGCCGATGGCAGCGACTGGACGCGTTCGTCGAGGTCCAGGCGCCAAGCCTCGGCTTCGCCGGACTACCGGGCCCGTCGGCGAGGGCTCGCGCAGGACCCACCGGGCAGCCACCGTGAGGAGCCGCGCCGTCCGGGTCCGCCGAGCAGGGCTCGCGTCGGGACCGGCGGGCAGCCGCCGTGAGGGCCGCGCCGCCCGCGTCCGCCGAGCGGGGCTCGCACCGGATCCGTCGGGCAGCCGCGTGAGCGGCCGCGCCGTCGGGCAGCCGCCGTGACCGGCTGCGCGGCCTCTAAGTTCATTGGCGAGGGCTTGCGCCGGATCCGTTGGGCAGCCGCCGTGAGCGGCCGCGCTGCCCGGACTCGTTGGCGAGGGCTTGCGCCGGACCCGTCGCCCAACCACCGCGAGCGGCCGCGGGGCCCGTGGCGCACTTGCACGGTCAGGGCTGGGACAGCGCGCCCTCCGAGTGCACTCGTGTCCATGGCCGTCCCGGCCCGTGAGCCGCCGGGTCCCAGTCAGCGGCCGCCGATGCACCACTCCGACTCTCGGCACCCACGCCCCGCACGATCCGCGGCGCCGCAGCCACCCACGCCGCCGATCCCCGCTCGCCTCGCCTCACCGCCACCCGTCCATCCCATCCCGGCACGCCAACAGCCCCGACCAACCGCCCCCGGCAGCCGTCCACCCACCCAGTGACCCGTTCACCGGGACACCTCTCAGCCCCGCCGCTCGGCGGACGCCGACCGGTCGGTATGCCACGGTGACCGGCTGATCCGTCGGGACGGACGATGAGCGGCCGGTGGTCACGGGCAGCGGTCGGTAGTGCACGGTGAGCGGTCGAAACCCCCGCCCACCTGGGCCGAGAGGACACGTCTCGGTGGCCGCACGCCCCTCCGGAGGACTGCCGATCCTGGGGTTTCCCGCGACGAACGGTCCGTCGGCGGCTGCCGTTCACCGTCGATCCGCGCCGCCGGGTTCGGTCGGGCGGTACGGACTACCGGGCGTTCATCGCCGCGTAACCACCGGTTGTCGCGCGGGGGTTCCGGGCAATGTGCAACTTGCCGTTAAGTGAGATGTGCGACACCACGGCAGCGTTTAGCGGGGGTCGCGGGGAGAACCGGAACCTAAGGCAGGAAGACAATGTTGGACGCGAATTGGCCGGACAGCTGGCGAGGTGCTTTCCGCATCGAACTGCGGGCGGAGGCGATCGGTCTCGCCTGGCGCGGCTGGCCGGTGCTCCCGGGTGTCGACCCCGCACCGCTGACCGGCGGCGACGACCTCACCTGGCGGCGCCCGGTCCCGGCCAGTGAGAACTGGCGCGAGCAGATCGGCACCCACGCCCACGAGGTCGCCACCTGGTTCTCCGACCGCACTCACAGCCTGCTCGTCGCGACCGGCACCGTGCTCGACGCCATCGAGGTCGACGACGAACTCGGCAAGCGCGCCTGCCGCCTGCTGCGTGCCCTCGGCCACCCCGCGCCCATCGTCGCGATGCCGAACGGCCGCTGGCTCTTCCTCACCACCGTCGCCGACCACATCCCGGCCGAGCTGGCGACCCGCGCTTCGATCCAGTGGCACGGCAAGGACAGCTACATCCCGCTGCCCCCGTCGCCGTTCCAGCACGGTGTCGTGCACTGGCGCGTCAAGCCCGAGGTCTGCGGCTGGCAGCTGCCGGACGCCGCCGAGGTGCACGACGTCCTCGTCCGTGCGCTCGCCGGCGCCGACGCCGCGCAGCTGGTTCAGACCACCGCGGCCTAATCGTCAAACGACCGAGTCACCCGAACCACCGCCGCCGGCCGGTCCCAACCCGGCCGAGGCGGAGCAGGACACAACTCCATGAACCACCAAAGTGGCCGTCTCAAGCGCCGTGTTGACGCAACGCCCCGAGCACGGTGCCCAGGACAGCCACTGCCCCCGCCTTGTCCAGCGGATCGTTGCCGTTCCCGCACTTCGGCGACTGGACGCAGGACGGGCATCCCGTCGGGCACTCGCAGGAGACGATCGCCTCCCGCGTAGCGACCAGCCACGGGACAATCGCGGCATAACCGCGTTCGGCGAATCCCGCACCCCCGGGATGGCCGTCATGCACGAACACCGTCGCCTCCCCGGTGTCTTCGTGCCACGCGGTACTCACCCCGCCGATGTCCCATCGGTCGCACGTAGCGAACAGCGGTAGCAGGCCGATCGCCGCGTGCTCGGCGGCATGCAGGGCACCGGGGACCCGTGCCGGAACCAATCCGGCACCCCCCGGTGCCCTGCCACCCCCGTGAACGGGCCCCCGACCGTTCGCCAGGGGTTCCTCCCCGGTCCCCACCGGCCCCGCAGATTCGGTCCCCACCCGATGGCCCCCGGTCCCCGCCACGCCATCAGCCGAAACGCCCGAGCCGCTCGAAAGCGCCGAGCCGGCCGAATCCCGCGCCCCATCGGTCCCGAGCAGCTCCGACGAGATCGTGTACCAGACCGCCCGCGTACGCAGGCTCTGCTCCGGCAGGTCGAGCGGCGTGTGGTCCAGCACCTCACCCGACGGACGTCGCCGCAGGTAGCCGACCACCTGGGACGTCACCGCCACCTCGCCCAGGCACACGCTCACCCCGCCGAAGTCCTGCTTCTCCTGCGTACTCAGCACCGCGATGTCCACGATCTCGCGCGGCGTCGTCGTCCAGTCCGGGTTCTCCGCGTGGACCATCGCCAGCCCCTGCTCCAGGTCCAGCTCGTCGACGACGTACGACGACCCCTGGTGCAGGTACACCGCGCCGGGGTGGACCGCGAAGCACGCCGACCCCGGGTCGACCGTTCCCAGCATCCGCCCGGAGTCCGACTCGACCACCGCGATCTGCTCGCCGCCCGTCCCGCGGATCCCGACCTCGGCGTGCGGCCGATCGCGGGACGTCCAGTACCAGCCGCTCGACCGGCGCCGCAGCAACTGCTGCTCCGCCAGCTCGGTCAGCACTTCCTGGGCCGCCGCGCCGCCGAACATCTCCAGCTCCGGGAGCGTCAGCGGCAGCTCGGCCACGGCGCACGCGAGCTGCGGCGCCAGCACGTACGGGTTCGCCGGGTCGAGCACCGCCGTCTCGACCGGACGGTCGAGCAACGCCGCCGGGTGGTGCACCAGGTACGTGTCGAGCGGATCGTCCCGCGCCACGAACACCACCAGCGCCGAGTCGCCGGAGCGGCCCGCGCGCCCGGCCTGCTGCCAGAACGACGCGAGCGTGCCCGGGTAGCCGGCCAGCACCACCGCGTCCAGCCCCGCGATGTCGACGCCGAGCTCCAACGCGTTGGTCGTCGCGACACCCAGCAGACGCCCCGACAGCAACGCTGCCTCCAGTGCCCGTCGCTCTTCCGGGAGATAACCAGACCTATACGCCGCAACGGTTTCGGCCAAAGCGGGGTCCACTTCGGACAGTATGCGACGCGCACCCAGCGCGGCCAGCTCCGCACCCCGCCGCGACCGGATGAACGCCAGTGACCGGGCGCCTTCGACGACCAGGTCGGCCAGGATCCGCGACGTCTCCGCGCCCGCCGAACGCCGGACCGGCGCGCCGTTCTCCCCGGTCAGCTCCTCCAGCAGCGGCGGCTCCCACAACACGACCGTCCGCGCGCCGCGCGGAGAAGCGTCGTCCGTCACCGCGGAGCAAGGCACACCCGTCAACCGCGAAGCGAACGAAGCAGGCGAAGCCGTCGTCGCCGAAGCGAGCACGAACACCGGCGAAGCGCCGTAATGCTCGGCGACGCGCCGAAGCCGGCGAAGCAGCAGCGCGACGTGCGAGCCGAAGACGCCGCGGTAGCTGTGGCACTCGTCGACCACCACGCAGCTGAGCCGCCGGAAGAACTGCGCCCACCGCCCGTGCTGCGAAAGGATCCCGCGGTGCAGCATGTCCGGGTTGGTGAACACCCAGTTCGCGTGCGCGCGCACCCAGTCGCGCTCCACCATCGGCGTGTCCCCGTCGAACGACGCGGCCCGGACGCCGGGGACGTCCAAAGAGGACACCGACCGCAGCTGGTCCGCCCCGAGCGCCTTGGTCGGCGACAGGTACAGCGCGTTCGCCTTCTCGCCCGCGGCCAGCCGGGACAGCACCGGCAGCTGGTAGGCCAGCGACTTGCCCGACGCCGTGCCGGTCGAAATCACGACGTGACGACCTTCGTACGCGTGCGCGGCCGCCTCCGCCTGGTGCGCCCAGGGAGCCGAGACGCCGCAGTCACGCAGCGCAGTCACCACGGCCGGATCGACCCATGACGGCCACTCTGCGTAGCGCGCGTTCCGGCCCGGCAGGTCCGCGACGTGCGTGACCGGATCCTCGCGCGACGGGATGCCGGCGGTCACCCGCCCCAGCAGCCGCCGCCCCCGTGAGTCGTCCACCAGCCGAGCTTCGCACAGGGGTCCGACAGTTCTCGCATCCCCAAGCGATCCCCAAGCGCGCCAACGGATCGGCGGACGAGTGATCGATCAAGTGAGGAGCCTCACAAGGTAACGGAATGTACCGTCACCGGGACGGCGTGAAGACGCTGGTTGCGATACCAATACACTCCCGCAATCCACACCCTCTGTGGTGAGCGTCATGTGAGACGTGCGTTGCTGCCCGGCTAGCGTGTCGCTCCGTACAGGGTCCATGCCAGCGTCGGCCGTGTCGAACCCTCGGCTCGTCGACGCTGGCGATCGGCGACGTCTCCTGGAGGACGAATGTCACGGCAGTTCCTCGCGGAGGGCGGGTCCATCACGCTCTCCGGAGGTGGCTACACGATTGTCGGTGTAGTCGCCGTGGTCGCGCTTGCCGCACTCGTCATCGGCTACGTCCTGCTCAAGGAGGTGCTGGCCGCGGGCCAGGGCACCGCCAAGATGCAGGACATCGCCAAGGCGGTGCAGGAAGGCGCGGCCGCTTACCTCAAGCGGCAGCGGAACACCCTCGCCATTTTCGGCGTGATCGTGTTCCTCCTGCTCTTCGCACTTCCCGCCGACGACTGGAACGAGAAGATCGGTCGTTCGATCTTCTTCCTGGTCGGTGCGGCGTTCTCGTTCGCGATCGGTTACCTCGGCATGTGGCTGGCCACGCAGGCGAACCTGCGCGTGGCCGCCGCGTCGCGTGAAGAGGGCGGCCGAGAGGTCGCGATGCGCGTGGCGTTCCGCACCGGTGGTGTGGTCGGCATGATCACCGTCGGCCTCGGTCTGTTCGGTGCCGCGGTCGTCGTGCTGGTCTACACCGGCCAGGCGCCCAAGGTGCTCGAGGGCTTCGGCTTCGGCGCCGCCCTGATCGCGATGTTCATGCGTGTCGGCGGCGGTATCTTCACCAAGGCCGCCGACGTCGGCGCGGACCTGGTCGGCAAGGTCGAGCAAGGCATCCCGGAGGACGACCCGCGCAACGCCGCGACCATCGCGGACAACGTGGGTGACAACGTCGGCGACTGCGCCGGCATGGCCGCGGACCTCTTCGAGTCCTACGCCGTCATGCTGGTCGCCGCGCTGATCCTGGGCAGCACCGCCTTCGGCGTGCACGGCCTGATCTTCCCGCTCATCGTGCCGGCCATCGGTGTCATCACCGCGGTCATCGGTGTCTACATCACGAAGGCGCGCGCGGGCGAAGGCGGTCTCGTCACGATCAACCGCTCCTTCTACATCTCCGCGGTCATCTCCGCGGTGCTGTCGGCGATCGCGGCGTTCGTGTACCTGCCGAGCAGCTTCTCCGACTTCGGCGCGGGCTTCGAGAACTCGGGCAACCCGGCGGTCATCGCGACCATCGCGGTGATCATCGGCATCGTGCTCGCCGCGATCATCCTGAAGCTGACCGGCTACTACACCGGCACCGAGTACAAGCCGGTCAAGGACGTCGCGCAGACGTCGGAGACCGGTGGCGCGACCGTCATCCTGTCCGGTATCTCGGTCGGTTTCGAGTCCGCTGTGTACACCGCGCTGGTGATCGGCGCGGCCGTGTTCGGCGCGTACCTGCTGGGCGGCGGCGTCGCTCTGTTCGCCGTGGCGCTGGCCGGTACCGGCCTGCTGACCACCGTCGGCGTCATCGTCGCGATGGACACCTTCGGCCCGGTTTCGGACAACGCGCAGGGCATCGCCGAGATGTCGGGCGACGTCGACGAGAAGGCCGCCCAGATCCTCACGGAGCTGGACGCGGTGGGCAACACCACCAAGGCCATCACCAAGGGCATCGCGATCGCGACCGCCGTCCTCGCGGCGACCGCGCTCTTCGGCTCGTACTCCGACGCGATCACGAAGACGCTGTCGGGCATGGGCAACGGCGTGGTCACCGGCCTCGACGCGAGCAAGTCGTTCGTCAACTCGATCGTCAGCCCGAACACGCTCGTCGGCGTGATCATCGGTGCGGCCGTGGTGTTCATGTTCTCGGGTCTCGCCGTCAACGCGGTTTCCCGCGCGGCCGGCGCGGTCGTCTACGAAGTCCGTCGCCAGTTCCGCGACATCCCGGGCATCATGGAGGGCACCACCCGCCCCGAGTACGGCAAGGTCGTCGACATCGTCACGCGCGACTCGCTGCGTGAGCTGACGACGCCGGGTCTGCTGGCGGTCTTCGCCCCGATCGCGGTCGGCTTCGGCCTGGGCACCGGCGCGCTCGCCGGCTACCTGGCCGGCGCGATCGCCTGCGGCACCCTGATGGCGATCTTCCTCGCCAACTCCGGTGGCGCGTGGGACAACGCGAAGAAGCTGGTCGAAGACGGCAACCACGGTGGCAAGGGCTCGTCCGCGCACGAGGCCACCATCATCGGTGACACCGTGGGCGACCCGTTCAAGGACACCGCCGGCCCGGCGATCAACCCGCTGATCAAGGTCATGAACCTGGTCTCCGTGCTGATCGCGCCCGCCGTCGTCCAGTTCTCGATCGGTCCGGACGAGAACGCCGCCGTGCGCATCATCATCTCGCTCGTCGCGGTCGCCATCATCGTGGCGGCGATCGTGGTTTCGAAGCGCCGGGGGACGGTCCTTTCCGACACCCCGACGGAGATCAAGGCCTGACGCACACCGACTCCGGGCCCGGCACGCAGCGTCGCGTGCCGGGCCCGGGGCGTGTCGGGTCATCCCACCCAGGCTCGGCGACTTGCGAAGCGGCACCGAGTCGGTACCGTCGGCCCTTCCGGGACGTCGTCGAGCAGGAGGTCTTGTGCGGCCGCGGTCAACCGTCTTAGCCGCCCTAACCACGACGATCACCATCGGCATCGCCGGCTGTGGGCAGCAAACCCCGCAAGCGCCGGCGCGGGACCAAGGTCTGTCGGTGACGACCGTGGTGCCGCAGGCCGATTCCGCGGCGAGATGGGCGGACGCCTACTGCGGCGCGGTGACGCACCTGGTCCGGACCCTGGCGGCGCTGCCCACCGTCGATCCGAGCACGCCGCAGCAGGCGTCCCGGACCTCCAGTGACCTGCTCTCCTCGGTGGTCGGCGGGCTCGACCAGAGCCTCGCCGGACTGAACGCGCTCGGCGCGCCACCGGTGCCGTCGGCGGACGGTGGCCGCGAGGACGTCATCGGCCAGTTCGCCACCATCCGCGAACAGGCCGAAAGCGCGCGCCAGCGCATCGACGCCGTCCGTGGCGACGCAGGGGCGACCAAAGAGGCCCTCGGCGAGGCCAAGGCCACGCTCGACCGCATCGACGCCCTCGACTATCTCAAGGGCCTCAAGGACGTCCCGGCCCTGGAGGCGGCCGAGCAGCGCGCTCCCGCCTGTCGTCAGCTGGATCAACCACCTCGGTGAAGATCGGCGTGACCACTGCCACTGATCGAACTTGTGTTCTAGTATGGCGCGGTGGATCGGACGATCTCCCTCTTCTCCGCCGAGGCCAGCGGGCCGGGTCTGGGCGACCTGGCCGGGCTGTTGTGCTGCCACGGCCAGATCACCGGCTTCGGGCGCACGGCCGCCCGGCTGTCGGTGGTCGTCGAGGAGCCGTGGCGAGCACACATCCTGGCGCGCGAATTCCGCTGCCGCGGCGCGGACGCCCAGGTCTCCAAGGCCGACTGCGGCAATCCGCAGGTTCGGACGTCGTTCCGGGTCGACCTGCTCCCGTTGGCCCTGCGGTGGCTGCGTGAGGGCTGCGCTGGCCCGGTCGAGGACGACTCGGGCAAGGCGGTGCCGGACGGCTTCCGGCTGAGCGGGGCGATGCTGCGGATGTGGGCGCTGGCCGGCGGCCGCCCCGGCACGCAGGGTTACTTGCTGGGGGTCGACCCCTTGGCGCCCGGCATGCACGAGCGGCTGGTCGAGGCGCTGACGCCGCTGGGCGTCGCGGCGAAGCTGACCGGCCCGAAGGTCGAGGTCCCGGCCGTCAAGGTCACCGGGAAACGCCGGTTGGAGGCGCTGCTGGAACTCATCGGGGAACCACCGCCGGGCGCCGAAGCGGTGTGGCCCGGCGCGGCGCCGCAGCCGGTCCCGCACCCGGAGGCCGTGACGAGCACGGCCTGACCGGGCGCGGGCGGCGCGTCAGGGGCGGGGCAGCGTGCAGCCGGCCTGGGTGAGGGCGATCTCGTTGGCCGCGGTGAGGCACGCGGGAATGCCGTAGGTCTCCTGGCCGTAGTTCGTCAGGTGGTGGACGGTGACGTTCCCGGCCTGGTCGACCTCGCACGGGTTGTTCTCCGTGCACCGCTGGCCGTCCTCGTTGCCGGTGTTGTTCACGCCGACGACCTTGCCGCCGGAGACGATCGGCGAGCCCGACGTGCCGCCGATGGTCTGGCAGGCGGACGTGTAGCGGATCGAGTCCTTCCAGGTCCAGCTGCCCTCCTTGAGCCGGTAGACGAAGCCGTCGACGCTGCAGGAGTAAATCCGCTTCCAGTAGCCCGACACGACGTCGATCGCGGCGCCGGCGGACGGGTGGGCGTTCGACAGCTCGAGCGGCGAAATGCCGTAACTGGACTTGATCTGCGCGTAGGTGGTGGTGAGCTGGTAGAGCGACACGTCGGTGTCGGTCATCGTCCCGTAGACGATCTTCTTGGCCCGCAGCGTGCCCGCGTTGCCGCCGCTCGCGTTGAGCAGGGTGAACGTCCGGCTGGACGTCCGGTTGGTGATGACCTGCCCGGGCCCCGGGAAGCCGGTCTCGAGGCAGTGCCCGTTGGACATGACGAGCGCGGGTGCGGTGTCGGGGGTCGCGGCGGGCTTGACCACCGAACCCGAGCAGTTGGACAGGGCTACCGTGCCGGCGAAGTTCGCCGCGGCCGCGCTCGCCGGAGTGGTCCCCAGTAATACTGTGGCGGTCGCGGCGGTGAGCAGGGCGCCGAGGAGGCGTCGAGTCATGGCGGATCCTTTCGGCTGGGCGGGGGATCCAGTGAAGCGGTGACGTCCCCGCGCCCACCACCGTCGAACGGAGGGTATCCGGACGGTCACGCGCTAGGCTGCGCGGGACGTGGCACAAATCACGTGGCAGGTACGTTGGGGAAACATCGTCGAGGTCAGCGGCGATGCGCTGGGCACAGGACCGGCGGCGTGTTGGGCCACCTCCACGCCGTCCGGGCTGCGACAGCGTGCACACTGACAGGTCGAGACACGGGCTCGGACCCTCACGGGGACCGGACGTGGTGCAGTTCCGCGGCGGCGGGACGAGATGAGCGGAGAGCAGGACAGCGTGGCAGGAGCACGGACCAAGAAGACCGGGGCATCGGCGGACAACGGCGCCGGGCACCGGCGGCTGGTGATCGTCGAGTCCCCGACGAAGGCCCGCAAGATCGCCCCCTACCTGGGCGGCGGTTACGTCGTCGAGTCCTCCGTCGGGCACATCCGCGACCTGCCGCGTGGTGCCGCCGACGTGCCCGCCCAGTACAAGGGCGAGGCCTGGGCGCGCCTCGGCGTCGACGTCGACAACGACTTCAAGGCCCTCTACGTGGTGACCCCGGACAAGAAGTCCAAGGTCACCGAGCTCAAAAGCCTGCTGAAGGACGTCGACGAGCTCTACCTCGCCACGGACCCCGACCGCGAGGGCGAGGCCATCGCGTGGCACCTGCTCGAGACGCTCAAGCCGAAGGTCCCGGTCCGCCGGATGGTCTTCCACGAGGTCACCGAGCAGGCCATCCTCGCGGCCGCCGACTCGACCCGTGAGCTGGACGCCGACCTCGTCGACGCGCAGGAGACCCGCCGCATCCTCGACCGCCTCTACGGCTACGAGGTCTCGCCGGTGCTGTGGAAGAAGGTCATGCCGAAGCTTTCGGCGGGCCGCGTGCAGTCGGTGGCGACCCGGATCGTCGTCGAGCGCGAGCGAGAGCGGATGCGCTTCACGTCGGCGTCTTACTGGGACATTTCCGCGACGATGGACGCCGGTGAAGAGGCTTCGCCGCGGAGCTTCCCGGCGCGGCTCGTCGCCGTCGACGGCGCACGCCTGGCCACCGGCCGCGACTTCGGCTCGGACGGGCAGCTCAAGTCCTCGAACAACGAGATCCGCGTGCTGGCCGAGGCCGACGCGCGGCGCTTGGCCGACGCGCTGAAGCAGCGGGACTTCAAGGTCTCGAGCGTCGAAGAGAAGCCGTACACGCGGAAGCCGTACGCGCCGTTCATGACGTCGACGCTGCAGCAGGAGGCGGGCCGCAAGATGCGGTTCACCTCGGAGCGCACGATGCGGATCGCGCAGAAGCTGTACGAGAACGGCTACATCACCTATATGCGTACCGACTCCACGACGCTGTCGGAGTCGGCGATCTCGGCGGCGCGCAGCCAGGCCACGCAGCTGTACGGCAAGGAGTACGTCTCGCCGTCGCCGCGCCAGTACACGCGCAAGGTCAAGAACGCGCAGGAGGCGCACGAGGCGATCCGGCCCTCGGGCGAGGTCTTCCGCACGCCGGGCCAGGTCGCGAGCGAGCTGGACACCGACGAGTACCGCCTCTACGAGATGATCTGGCAGCGCACGATCGCGTCGCAGATGGCGGACGCCAAGGGCACCACGATGTCCGTGCGCATCGTCGGCAACGCGACTTCGGGCGAGGAGTGCACCTTCGCGGCTTCGGGCCGCACGATCACCTTCGCGGGCTTCCTGAAGGCGTACGTCGAGGCGGTCGACACCGAGACCGGTGGCGAGGCCGACGACAAGCAGAGCCGCCTGCCGGTGCTGGCGAAGGACCAGGCCCTCACCGCGACCGAGCTGAGCCCGGACGGGCACACGACGTCGCCGCCGGCGCGGTACTCCGAGCCGAGCCTGGTCAGCAAGCTGGAAGAGCTGGGCATCGGCCGCCCGTCGACGTACGCGTCGATCATCAAGACCATCCAGGACCGCGGCTACGTCTGGAAGAAGGGCTCCGCGCTCGTTCCGTCGTGGGTCGCGTTCGCCGTGATCGGCCTGCTGGAGCGGCACTTCGAGCGGCTGGTCGACTACGACTTCACCGCCGGCATGGAGGACGAGCTCGACCGCATCGCGTCCGGCAACGAGCAGCGCGCGCAGTGGCTGTCGAAGTTCTACTTCGGCGGCGACATGGGCGTCGACGGCTCGATCGGCCGCCTGGGCGGGCTGAAGAAGCTGGTCGAAGGCAGTGTCGAGGACATCGACGCGCGGGAGATCAACTCGATCCCGCTGTTCAGCGACGCCGACGGGCACACCGTCGTCGTCCGGGTCGGACGCTACGGGCCGTACCTCGAGCGCGAGGTCAACGGCGAGTCGCAGCGCGCGAACCTGCCCGAGGACCTGCCGCCCGACGAGCTCTCGCAGGAGATCGCGGAGAAGCTGTTCGCGACGCCGCAGGAGGGCCGCACGCTGGGCACCGACCCGGTGAGCGGGCACGACATCGTCGCGAAGGAAGGCCGTTTCGGTCCGTACGTGACCGAGGTGCTCCCGGAGATCGAGATTCCCGAGGACGCCACGCCGGCGCAGAAGAAGGCCGCCAAGGCGAAGGCGCCGAAGCCGCGTACGGGTTCGCTGTTCAAGTCGATGGACATCGAGACCATCACGCTCGAAGACGCGCTGAAGCTGCTTTCGCTGCCGCGCGTGGTCGGCAAGGACCCGGAGTCCGGTGACGAGATCACGGCGCAGAACGGGCGCTACGGGCCGTACCTGAAGAAGGGCACGGACTCGCGTTCGCTCTCGACCGAGGACCAGTTGTTCTCGATCACGGTCGAAGAGGCGTTGAAGATCTACGCCGAGCCCAAGCAGCGCGGGCGTTCCGCCACGGCGAAGCCGCCGCTCAAGGAGCTCGGCGAGGACCCGGCGTCGAAGAAGCCGATGGTCGTCAAGGAAGGCCGGTTCGGCCCGTACGTGACCGACGGCGAGTACAACGCTACCCTGCGGAAGGGCGACGAAATCGAGTCGCTGACCGCCGAACGGGCGTCCGAGCTGCTCGCGGAGAAGCGGGCGAAGGGGCCGGCGCCGAAGCGGAAGGCGCCGGCGCGGAAGCCGGCTTCGACGACGGCGAAGACGGTCAAGGCGGGCACGAGCAAGACCGCCAAGGCCGCGACCGCCAAGTCCACCACGACGAAGCGCAGCTCGACCGCGACGAAGGCCAAGTAAGACCGCTCGTGAAGGCCCCCGGTGCGCTGGGGGCCTTCACGGCGTCCGGCCACACTTTCGGGTGACACCTCGAACGGATGTTCGGGAAATTGTCGGTGGTCCCGGGTTTCATGAACGCGTGACCACAACACCACGCACCGTGCACACGGTGACCACCAAGATCCTCAAGCCGGTCCGGGCGGCGGCCGCCGGCAGTTCCACCGCCACGGACCTGATCGACTCGCTCCCGGGCTTCGCGGGCAGCGGCGGCGTCTGCGGCGTGGCCGTCGCGGTGTTCGAGGAGCCGTGGACGTCGGCGTTCTTCGACGACCGGACGCGGTTCGGCGTCGCCGGGGACGGTCTGCGCATGTCCGGGCCCTCGCCGGGTTCGGTCGCGGAGTTCCTCGCCCTGGCGTTGACACGGCTGCCGCCTCGCCCGCCGGCGCCGGGTGAAGGGCTGTGCCTCGATGCCGACGAGCGTGGAGTGATCGAGCCCGAACAGGATTGCTTGATCTTCGATCTGATGGACGACCTGCGCCGGCCGCGGCTCGGCACCGTCCAGTTCGACATCACCCGCGACGGCTCGCGGTGGCCGTGGGAGATGCTGGCGTTCGTCGACGACGACCGCGGCCGGCACCTGGCGGCGCTGGGCAGACGCCAGGGCGGCCACCGCCGGTTCTGGTGGCTGCCCGGAAGCGTCGGCAGGCTCGCGGAGTTCGTCGAAGGGCGGGTGCCGGAGCATGCCTGAGCCGCTCGGCGACCGCTCACCGAACGATGTCACCCACTCGAACATATGTGCGAGAAATTGTCGGTGCCAGGGTGTTCAATCTAGGGGTGAACACTTCAGTCGCCGTCTTCGACGTCATCGACGAGGTCATCGCTCCGCTGTCGGCCGAGGTGCCGGAGCGGCCCTCGGTGATGGAGTTCTACGACCCCCAGTTCGAGATCCCGCCGGTGCTGGCGGAGACCGAACCGCTGCCGGGTCGTCGCTCCGCGCCCGCGCGGAACCTCGCCGACGAGGTGGAGCAGTACACCCGGTTCGTCGCCGGGATGGCCGCGATCGGCCTCGCCCCGGGTGGCGAGGTCACGCCCGAAGCGGTCGGGCTGTACCGGGCGCTGCGGGGCGGCTTCATCCGCGGCGTGGTCACCGGTGTCTTCCCGACTCGGCGCGAGCCGTGGGAGGTGCGGTTCTTCGGCGACGAGGACTACACCACGGTGCTGCACAAGCTGGGCAACCGAGCGCGCCTGCGGTCCGGCTTCCTGAGCGAGCTGCCGGGCTGGGTGTTCGACGGCCTGCCCGACCGGCCGCCGGGCCCCGGGCAGCACTTGCGCATCGAAACCGACGAGGGCGGGCTGATCCCGCGCCGGTGCGAGCGGGCGGTCGAGCTGATCCGCGAGTGCGCGGCCCGGCCGCGGCTGGGCACGGTGCTGGTCGACCTCGCGGTGCGCGACGCGATCCTGGCCGAGTACCCGCACGGCGCGTTCGGGCTGGTGGACAACGACCTGGGCCGGTACCAGTTCAGTGCCGCGGTGGGCCGGACCGGGCGCTGGACGGTCACGTGGGGTCCGGCATCGCGGAGCACGGCCGAGCAGTGGATCGTCGAGGCGGTGCAGAGCCATGCCTGAGCACGCGGAGGTGCGGACGACAGCCGGGGAGGGCGTGGACCGGGTGGTCGTGGCGGCCTCGAGGGACCTGACGGTCCGCGAGGCGATCCTCGCGGCGGCCGAGCTGAACAGCGGCGTCCCGGAGCAGCGGTGGGCGGCGCCGGCGGGCGAGACCGGTTCGGAGGCCGAGGCGGACGAGAGGCGGCGGCATGGCTGAACGTACGGCGGCCTTGGAGCTGCTCGAGCTGGCGGCCGGCCCGGTGCTGGCGGCGATGCCGGACCGCGAGCCGGTCGACCGGCTCTACAACCCGGAGGTCAGCGACCACGACATCCTGGTCCACGGCCCGGTCTCCGACGACCCCGCGGATCTGGTCGAGGAGGTCGAGCGGCACACGGCGTGGGCCGCCTGGATCGACGGCACACCGTTCGGCGTGGACGGGGAGCTCAACGAGGTCGGCTTCGAGGTGGTGTCGCTGATGCTGCGCGGTTCGGTCCGGGCGGCGCTGTGCGGCGTGTTCGACGAAGGGCCGGAGACGGCGGACATCCGCTGCTACGCGGACGGCGAGCGGGCCTTCATGATGGGTTCGCTGCCCGGCCGTACGGCGATCCACCTCGCCGACTTCGAGGAGCTGCCGGAGATGCTGGTGGCGGAGCTGCCGGAGGCCCCGTTCGGCGCTTCGCCCCGCGCGATCTGGCTGTCGGTCGACGACGACGGCCTGGTCCACGACGGCCAGGACGCCGACGTGGGCGCGATGCGCGAGCTGCTGGCCCGCCCGCGCTCGGGCACGGCGGTGCTGGACATGCTGGCGTTCGGCGGCCTGTGCGCGGAGTTCCCGGACCACGGGTTCGTCCTGGTGGACACGGACCTGGGCCGGTTCGCCCTGGCGGCCCTGGACCGCGGCGACGGCCGCCGCCAGCTGGTCCTGAGCCCCTTCAGCCGCGAAATGCTCCGCGACTGGTGCCGGAAGATGATCGACCTGGGACACGAGGAGGTGCCCTGAGAACTGGAGCGCGGCGGTGCAGGGGGAGCGGCCGCCGCCCCCGACGGCACTTGCAGCTCTCCTGCCGGCCGAGGTCGGGTCGCGCAGTCCCGGCCGGCGCAACGCCAGCCGAGCCGGCGGTCCGGCAATGCTGGCGCGTCAGCATTGCCGGGCCCCGGTACGCGGCCGCCCGATCGCAACCGGCGTGGATCCGTCGCTGGGGAGCGTCCGGCAGGCCACGCCGGCCGCTGACTGTCCCCGCGCCCAAGCCGGTTGGTCGCGCCGTAGCCGGACGGCGACCGCGCTCGCGCGGGCCGTGCTCTAGCCAGCCGCTGCCAACTCGCCAACCGGCACCGGTGGCCGGTGCGGTCTCAGTCGGCTTGAATCCGTCGCCGCGAAGAGCGCCCAGTCGGCCAAGCCAGCCGCTGCCGGCGGCGGCCCGGTCCGGCCCACGTGCCCGAGCCGGCGCGGGCACGCCAACCGAAACAGGCAGTCACCACGCTCCCGCAACCCGCTGCTCCAACCAGCCGCCACCGACCCGCCGACCGGCGCACCCCACTAACCAGTCGCCTCCAGGGAAACCCGTCCCCAACCCGACCGAAGACCGGCAAACTGGTCACCGAAGGCCCGCCCTTGGCCAGCCCCTCCCAACGGCCCTTGTGACCCGACTCACTACGATCCGTCACCATTGGCGGTCGACCGAACCACCGTCTGACTGGACACTGCAGGGGGTTCGGGCACGGGCTTGCGCTGCGTGACCGACCCTCCACTGGAGACAGAGCCATTGGGCGGATGCGTTATCCGCCATCGTCGCTACCCTGGAAAGGCGAGGACATTCAGTAGTGAGGTGGTCACCATGAGCGCGAACGGTGAGGCTCCCTTCTTCAATGCCCCCGAGCTCACGCAGCGCGACGGCACGTTGTCCGAAGCCCCCGGCGAAATGTTCGCCGACCCCGTCTCGGGACTGGTCACAGCGGCCCCCGAGCCACGCACCGCGGTCGCCAATGGCCACGAGCCCGCTGCCTTCCCGGTAGCGGGGCCCGTGCCGCCCGACGAGGAAGCCGTGCGGCGGATGGTCGAGGAAACCCTCCGGGAGGAGAACGCCTCGACTCCGAAGGCGATCCCGCCGGCCGGCACCACGAGCAGCGTCGGCGAAGACGTGGCGCCGCCGATGGGGCTCCTTCCGCGCCAGCGGAACCGGCGGCGGACGTGGCCGAACCGGCCGCCGCTGCAACGGCCCGTGCGGCAGAAGGCACCCGCCGACGACGACTTCGACGAAGACCTCGAGGTGGTGCCCGTCAAGCGGCGGCGCCTGCCGTCGATGTCGATGCCGGCGTTCAGCCGGCCGTCGTCGAGTGCGGCGGGGGTCATGCTCGCCGTGGTGTTGCTGATCGTGTTCGGAGTCGTCGCCATCGAGCTGGTGTCCAGCCTGGTCAGCAGCGTGACCGGACTGTTCGACTAGCGTTCGATCGCTGTTCCCCACCCCACCGGCACCTCGGGGCCGTCCGCGAGGCAAGGGCCGATCGGGCTACTCTGGCTTCACGGTCGGGCGACCTCATGATGGCGTCCCGGCACCGCGGTGACTAGTGGGGTGGGCGTATCAGCGAGGGCGTGCGATCGGTACCCGGGGCCGGCCCGGGTAGGTCGTCGGGCGCCGAGGCGTCCACGATCAACCGGGTCCGGCGGGTACTGGCGATCAAACCGTTCCGGCGCCTCTGGGGTGTCACGTACCTGTGCAGCGTGGCCGACTGGCTGAACATCCTCGCCCTCACCGGCCTCGCCACGAAGCTGACGAACAACTACTTCGCGCAGAACTTCGCCTTCGTCGGTGTCGTGCTGACCGGCCTGGCGCCGGGGCTGCTGTTCGCCCCGGTCGGCGGGCTGCTCGCGGACCGGTTCGACCGCCGCAAGGTCATGATCGTGGCGGACCTGCTGCGCTGCGGCTTCCTGCTGTCCATCGCCTTCGTCAGCGCGCCGTGGTGGCTGCTGGCCGGCAACTTCCTCGTCGGCAGCGCGGCGAGCATGTGGATCCCCTCGAAAGAGGCCGCGGTCCCGAACCTGCTCCGCCGGCCGGACCAGGTCGAGACCGCCAACCAGCTCGGCATGGTGATGACCTACGGCCTGGCCGTCGTCACCGCGGCCGGCGCGAACGCGATCATCACCGGCGTCAACACGACGTTCCACCTGTTCTCCGGCGACCCGAGCCTCAACATCGCGAAGCTGGTCGTCGTCATCACCGGCCTGCTCTACCTGGCCAGCGCGATCCTCATCGCCACCCGGATCCCCGAGCTTTCGCTGCGCAACGTCCACGCGCTGCCGGAGCAGAAGGTCCAGGCGGCCGACGAGGAGAAGCTCGGCATCGGCAGGATGATCGCCGACGGCTTCCGGTTCATCCGCAGCACGCCGCTCGTGCGCGGCCTGCTGGTCGGCGCCTTCGGCGCGTTCGCGGCCGGCGGCGCCGTCATCGGCTCGGCCAAGCCGTACTCCTCGAGCCTGCTGGCCGGCGACTCGGCGTTCAGCCTCCTGGTGCTGGCCGTCTTCCTCGGCCTGGCCTCCGGGATGGCCTTCGCGCCCAAGCTCTCCCGGCGGCTCCCGCACGACCGGCTGTTCGGCGTCTCGATCATCGCGGCCGGGCTCTCGCTCGCGCTGGTGGCGTTGTCGCCGCACCTGTCGATCTCGCTCATCACGGTGGTGCTGGTCGGCTTCTGGGCCGGGACGGCGTTCCTCACCGGTGTCACGATCATCGGCTCCCGTGTCGAAGACGCCATCCGCGGCCGGATCAACGCGATCTACCAGCTGATGATGAAGCTGGTGCTGTTCGGCACCACGGTCACGGTTCCGGTCCTGGTCGGTGTGGTGGCGCCGCGCACCATCAACGTCTGGGGCAGCCCGGTCACGATCGACGGCACCCGGCCGATCATGCTCGCCGGCGCCGCGATCGCGCTGGTCGCCGGCCTCTTCGCCTACCGGCAGATGGACGACAAGCGCACCGAGCCGATCCTGTCGGACCTGCGCAACGCGCTGCGCCGCACGCCGAGGCGAGTCAACGGCTTCCTCATCGCCGTCGAGGGCACCACCGCGATCAACACCGCGATCCAGGCCGTCAACCTCGCCGACTGGATGCGCGGCGGCACCCGGCCCGTGGTGGTCGCCGCCGATCCGGCGCTCGACGACAAGCGGCTCACCGCGCTCGTCTCGGGCGCTTCGCTGACCGGCGCGAGGGCCCAGGCGCTGGCCGCCGCCGCGGTGCGGGCCGACATCGTCGAGCGGCACGTGCAGCCGGCGCTCGACGCCGGTTCGGTCGTGGTGATGGAACGGTTCGTCGACTCGCCGCTGGCGCACCTGTCGGCCGTCGCCGGGCTGGACAGCGACGAGCTCGAAGGCCTCGCCGACTGGGCGACCGGGCGGCTGCGGCCGGACCTGACTGTCCTGCTGGACTCCGCCCCGCACGGCGCGCCGCGCGACCGGGCGACCGCGATGAACGACCAGTGGCGCGTCCAGCACCTGCTCACCGAGATGGCCGCGGCCGACCCGGAACGGTACGTCGTGATCGACGCGGACGGCACCGACACCGAGGTCGCCGAGCGCATCCGCACCGCACTGCGCGCCGTGTTCGTCGGCCGGCTGTCCGCGCTGGCCCCGACGGCCGGCACGCCGGCCACCGGAAACCCGGCGACCGCCGACGGGCCGGCGACGGACCTGCCGTCGACCCTGCCGCTGGACCTCGACGACCCGCTGCCCGTCGAAACCCCGGAAGAGCCTCGCGTGGAGGCGAAGTGACGACGACCGAACGCATCGGCGTCTGGAACCAGCTGGTCGGCCAGGAGCCCGCGGTCGAAACGCTGGCCTCGGCCGCGGCGGCCGCCGCGAAGATCGTCGCCGGCGAGCCCGCCCCGCCCGGCGCGATGACGCACGCGTGGCTGCTCACCGGCCCGCCCGGGTCCGGCCGCTCGGTGGCCGCGCGGACGTTCGCCGCGGCCCTGCAGTGCAGCACCGGCACCGGCTGCGACGCCTGCCCGGGCTGCCACACGACGATGGCGGGCACCCACGCCGACGTCCGGCTCGTGGTGCCGGAAGGCCTGTCGATCTCGGTCGCCGAGATGCGCGCGCTGGTGCAGGCGGCCGCGCGCCGCCCGACCACCGGCCACTGGCAGGTCGTGATCATCGAGGACGCCGACAGGCTCACCGAAGGCGCGTCGAACGCGCTGCTGAAGGCCGTCGAGGAGCCGCCGGAGCGCACGGTCTTCCTGCTCTGCGCGCCGTCGGACCACCCCGACGACGTCTCGGTGACCATCCGCTCGCGCTGCCGCCTGGTGACGCTGCGGACCCCGCCGCCGGAAGCAATTGCCGACGTCCTGATGCGCCGCGACCACGTCGACCCGGAGCGCGCGCACTGGGCGGCTTCGGTGTGCGGCGGCCACGTCGGCCGCGCGCGCCGCCTCGCCACGGACGAGGCCGCCCGGCACCGGCGGGCCACCGTGCTCCGCATCCCGCTGGGCCTGCGCCGGCCCGGTGACGTCTTCACCTGCGCCGACCAGCTGATCAGCGCGGCGGAGGCCGACGCGGGCGAGGCGAGCAAGGGCCGCGACGAGGACGAGCGCAACGAACTGCGCACAGCAATGGGCGGCGACGGCATCGGCAAGGGCGTCGCCGGCGCGAAGCGGGCCGCGGAAGCGGCGGTCAAGCAGCTCGAGAAGAAGCAGAAGTCCCGCGCGACGCGCACCCAGCGCGACACGCTCGACCTGTCCCTGATCGACCTGGCCGGCTTCTACCGCGACGTCCTGGTGACGACGACCCGCTCCGGCGCGACGCTCAACCACCCCGACCACGCCGACCAGATCGCCGAAGCGGCTTCGGCGTGGACACCGGAATCGACGCTCCGCCGGCTCGAAGCGGTGCTGGAATGCCGCGAGGCGATCGACCTGAACGTCAAGCCGCGCATCGCCGTCGAAGCCATGGTCACGACTCTTCGCCAGGGCTGAGGTCCGCCCGAAAGGACATTGTTCCGGGTACGAATTCCGGTGACCCTGGATCCGTTGCGGTTTCCGCGCGGGCAAGGGTGGTGTGGCTGACGGTCCGGCGCGGAGCCGCGTTCGGCCGGTTCCTGGGCTTTGCGCTGCTGTGGCTGGTTCTCGGCTTGGGCGCTGTCCGGCACCGACCGTGAGGTCGTCGACGAGTCGCTCGCCACCCTCCGGACGCCGCGGCCGGAGCCGGCCAGGCTGCGCCGCGCCCTGGCGGCCCTGGGCACCTGACGAACGAAGAACCCGCCAAGAGCCGGAGCTCTTGGCGGGTTCCTCCACTGCCCCCCGGGGGCTGTCTCAGGTCACTCGCGCGGACGCGGTGACGGCTTGAACGGCTTCTCTTCGACCGTCACGGCCAGCGGACGACGTCGCGAACCCGGCATCGCGGCCACCATGACCACGCCGAGCAGCAGCATCGCCGTGCCCCACCAGAACAACGGCACCGTGTCGTACGCGCCGCCGGTGTAGGCGAGGTTCTTCACCGGCCCCTTCGGTGCCTGGCCGCCCGCGGGCGGCGTCGACGCGGTCCCGCAGACCACGCCGCCGGTCGGGGCGTAGGCCCGCGCCACCTGCTCGCCGAGCGACAGCTGGGCCAGCGACGACGGCAGGTTCTTCGCCTGGTCGTCCGGCAGCAGGCTCTTGAGCTTCGCCGTCGGCAGCAGCTGCAGGTCGAACAGCCGCGCCGACGCACCCAGCTGGAAGCCCTTGAACGGCGTGGTCATCTGCGCCGACTTCTGGTCCAGCCCGGCGATGCTCAGCCGCAGGACGCCGAGGTCGAGCACGGTCCCCGCGGTGTTGCCGACCTGCTGGATGCCCTTGGTGAGCGTCGAAACCAGGCCGCCGACCACCGGGATGTCGTTGAGCTGCCCGAACTGGTCGCTCAGCCCGGCCAGCGGCAGCCCGATCGGGATGTCCTTTGTCGGGTGCGCCGCGTCCAGCGTGTACAGCGTCTTCCCGGCTGCCTCGATGGTCAGCACCGGCGCGGAATACTCCACCTTGGACGTCTTCGCGTCGCCGGTGGAGGTCACCTTCAGCGTCGGCTGGCTGGCCACCTTGATGCTCAGCGCCAGCGGCGTGCCCTTGAGGATCTCGATGTCCGCGGCCTGCAGCGTGGACGTCGACTGCACGGCCTTGTTCTTCGAGCCGGGCACGTCGACGAGCTTCACCTGCGAACGCGACGACAGCGTGTTCGGCAGGCTCAGCAGCGAGCCGTTGCCGTTCGCTGCGGTCTGGCCGCCGCCCTGCAGCAGGCCACCGAGGCTCTGCAGGCCCTTGGTCAGGTCGAACCCGCTCGCCAGCGTGCTCGGGTCGAGCTTCGGCTTCAGCGCGTCCAGTCCCAGGTTCGGCATCGACGGGATGACGTTCAGCAGCGACAGGCTCGCCACCGACGTGCTCGCGTCCGCGATGGTGTCGACGCACGGGCCGAGCGTCGGGCTCCACCGCGCGTGCGCGCTCCCGTTGAGCAGCCCGATGTTCAGCAGCGGATTCGGCGGCGCGTTCAGGCCACCGCTGATCGGCTGCGGGTTGTCCGGCAAGGCCGTCTGCACGACGCTGCCCGGCGTCTGCGGCGCGTTCCCGCCCACCGACAGCCCGAACGGCGACGCCTGTGCGATCGCCTTCTCGTAGCTCAGGTAAGCGTCGGAGTTCGCCGACGCGCTCGACAGGCCCATCCCGGCCTCGAGCGCGGACTGCTTCGGCAGCGTCTCCCCGAACCCGGGCAGGATCGTGCTCGTCGGCACGGCGTTGGGCAGCAACCGGATGATGCCGAGCGCGGTCCCCGCGTCCCCGACGGCCTGCCCCAGCGGCTGCGGCCCGATCGGCGCCGAGATCGGCGCCTGCCCCGGGTTCGCCGGCTGCGGGATCGGCGTCGTCGGATAGGTCGGGTCGGCGTTCGCGGGCGCCGCGCTGAACAGGAGCAACGCCGCGGCCGCCGGCAGGGCCACCGAACGGGGCAGTCTTCGCCGCATGTGCCAGAGCCTCCAGATAGGTCGACCGGGGAGTGAGACCGACGTCATAGGGCCCTAACGACAGTCCCCCCGGAAAGTGACGCTGACAGCCTCCGCTACACTTGCTGACGTCGCCAGCGCGAGCCGGTGGCATGCCGCCTTAGCTCAGTCGGCCAGAGCGATTCACTCGTAATGAATAGGTCAGGGGTTCGATTCCCCTAGGCGGCTCAAGCAGAAGATCAGGGACTTTCCGGATTCCGGAAGGTCCCTGTTTGCGTTGCGACGTACGCGAAGTCCGCCGCGGCGGGAGGAATCTCCTCGGGGGAACCACCCTTACGGGTCAAATTCAGACAGCGAAAGCCGCCTCCCGGGGGAGACGGCCTTCGCTGCGGGGGTTGGGGCTTACTTGGGCGGGGTCACCTTCAGCACCGTGGCCTTCGCGTCGCCTCGGGGGGTTCGGTAGGTGATCTCGTCGCCCGCCTTGCGGCCCACCAGGGCCAGGCCCAGGGGGCTGTCGGACGTGATCGCGTCCGCGTCCTCGCCTGGGACCGTCACCACCTGGAACGTCTCTTCGTCGCCGTCCGCGAAGCGGAGGGCCACCGTTGTGCCGTCGGGGAGCTGGGCGTTGCCGTAACCGCCGTGCTCCATCTTCGCGGCCAGGTCGGCGATCTGGCGGTCGAGTCGCGCCGCCGCCTCCGCGCGGTCGATCACGTCCGCCTGGTCCGCCGCGTCGCCCGTTCGCTCCTGCTCGCCGGGTTGCGGCGCGAGAGCGGCCCGTTGCACGCGGAGGTTCGCGATTTCCTTCTCCAGCTGGCTGCGCGCAGCCGGGCTGAGCCCCTTGTCCCCTGAGATCACCATGCGCGCATTGTCCGCTGCGCGGACCGGGGTGGCCAATCCGGTTTTTCACCCCGAGGCCACCCGCGGGACGTCTGCCCTAGGATTCGGGGCTGCCGTCCAGGAAGAAGGTAACGAGAATCACCGTGAGCGCAGTCCCCGGTCGCAGCGAGCGGCTCTCTCCCAACCAGCTGGCCAAGCAGGAACAGATCGTCGAAGCCGCGCGGGTCGTCCTCGCGCGCGACGGGCTCGCCGGGTGCACCGTGCGGGCCATCGCCGACGCCGGGCCGCTCACCAAGAGCGCGATCCACTACTACTTCGCCGACATCGACGTCCTCATCGACCGCGCCATGGCCGCGCACATCACCGCCTTCGCCGCGGGGTTGCGCGAGGTCGCCGCGAAGCACGACGAGCCCCGCGAGCGCCTCTTCGCCGTCCTCGAGGAGTACCTGAGCGTCTTCGCCGCCAACCCGAACGCCGCGTTCCTCTGGTTCGAGTACTGGATCGCGGCCGGGCGCGCGCACCACCCGCAGGCCATCGACGCCATGCTCTCCTCGCTCACCGAGCTGCTGGCCGAGCTGCTCGCCCCGCTGGACGTCGACGACCCGCGGGCGCGGGCCCGTGCGCTGCTGTCGTACCTGCTGGGCACCGTCGTCCAGCAGCGGGTGCGCCCGCGGCCGTTCGCCACGCTGCGTGCCGACATCGAGGCGCTCTGCTTCGCCAACTACGGCTAGAAACGCCCTTTAGATCCGTAGACGTACGGATTGTGCACTACGTCCGGCTCCGGCCACTCTCGGAAAACCCCCGAGAGCAGGAGACGTGATGCGCTCACGAACGTGCCTGGCGGCGGCCGCGGCCGCCCTCTTGATGCTCACGACCGGCGGTCACGCCGGTGCCGCCCAGCCCACCGAACCGCAGGTGTACGAGGTGACCGGCACCGGCACGGCCCAGCTGCGCACCGAAGTCGCCCGGACCGGCGCCGACATCCTCGACACCGAAGGCGCGACGACCACCGTCATCGCCAACCCGGGCGAAGCGGCCCAGCTGCGGGCGCTCGGCTTCGGCGTCAGAGCGCTCTCCGCGGTCAACCGGCCGCAGGGCACCGCGACCGTCGAGGACTTCCCGGCCGACTACACCGGCTACCACACCTACGCCGAGACCCAGACCGAGCTGCAGAAGGCCGTCGCGAACTACCCGGCGTTGACGAAGCTCGGCAGCGCCGGCAACTCCTACGAAGGCCGCGCGCTGTCGCTGATCAAGATCTCCGACAACGCCGCGACCGACGAGAACGAGCCGGAGGTGCTGTTCACCTGCAACCAGCACGCGCGCGAGCACCTCACGACCGAGATGTGCCTGCGCATCGTCCAGCGGCTGACCAGCGGGTACGCCACCGACAGCGCGATCAAGCGGCTCGTCGACAGCACCGAGATCTGGGTCGTCCCGAGCGTCAACCCGGACGGCTCCGAGTACGACATCTCCGGCGGCACGTTCCACAGCTGGCGCAAGAACCGCCAGGGCCCCGGCACCGACACCAACCGCAACTGGGGCTACAAGTGGGGTTGCTGCGGCGGCTCCTCGGGCTCGACGTCCAGCGAGACCTACCGCGGCACGGCGGCGTTCTCCGCGCCCGAGACCCGGGCCGTCTCGAACTGGGTGAACTCCCGCGTGGTCGGCGGTGTCCAGCAGATCAAGACGCACATCGACTTCCACACCTACTCCGAGCTGGTGCTCTGGCCGTTCGGCTACACCTACGACCGGACGGCGCCCGGGCTGACCGCCGCCGAAGCGACGAAGTTCGAGACGCTCGGCAAGCAGATGGCGGCGACCAACGGCTACACGCCGCAGCAGTCGAGCGACCTCTACATCACCGACGGCAGCGTCAACGACTGGATGTGGGCGACGCACAAGATCTGGAGCTTCACCTTCGAGATGTACCCGAAGGGCAGCAGCCCGGGCTTCTACCCGCGCGACACCCAGATCGTCCCGCAGACCACGCGCAACGACAAAGCCGTCGACATCCTGATCAACGCGGCGATCACGGGCTGAGCGCGCGCGGGGGCGGTTTAGGGTGCGGGCATGCCTCTGTTCTCGTTCGAAGGGCTCAGCCCGCAGGTCCACCCGGACGCCTTCATCGCCCCCACCGCCACGCTCATCGGCGACGTCGTCGTCGAAAAGGACGCTTCGGTCTGGTACGGCGCCGTGCTGCGCGCCGACTTCGGCAAGATCATCGTGCGCGAAGGCGCCAACATCCAGGACAACTCCGTCGTGCACGTCAACGTCGGCAAGGTGTGCGAGATCGGCAAGAACGCCACCGTCGGCCACCAGTGCCTGGTGCACGACTGCACCGTCGGCGAGCAGGCCCTGATCGGGAACGGCTCGACGATCCTGGACGACGCGAAGATCGGCGAGCGGACGCTGGTCGCGGCCGGCGCGACCGTGACGCCGGGTACCGAGGTGCCGTCCGAGGTCGTCGCGATGGGCAGCCCGGCCAAGAAGTTCGTGCCGCTGACCGACTCCGCACGGCTGTGGGTGGAGCACAACGCGCCCGTCTACCAGGACCTGGCGAGGCGGCACAAGGCCGGCGCCAAGCCCCTGGATTGAGTTTGACTCTCCAGTAACTGGAGACTCTAGCTTCGGGGCATGGCTCCGAAGAAACTCACCCACCAGGTCACCCTCGAACTCGCCGCGGGCAACGCCCCGGTCGTCGACCTCGGCAAGATGCTGGGGCAGACCGGGGTCAACCTCGTCGAGATCAAGAAGGCCTACGACGCGGCGACGGTGGCCCAGCGCGGCGACATCGTGCCGGTGGTCGTCTCGGTGTTCGAGGACCGCTCGTTCGCGCTGCGGCTCAAGACGCCGCCGACGTCGTTCCTCATCAAGAAGGCGTTGGGGGACAAGGGTTCTTCACGACCCGGGCACGAGGTCGCCGGCAAGCTCACGACGCAGCAGCTGCGCGAGATCGCCGAGCGCAAGCTGCCGGACCTGAACACCGCCGACGTCGAGATGGCGATGCGCACGATCGCGGGCACGGCCCGGTCCATGGGCGTCGTGGTCGTCGACTGACGTGCGCAAGCACGCGGTCGTGCCGCCGTTCCACGCACTGGATCCCGAACTCGGGGTGGCGGAACGGTTGCTGCGCAAAGGAAACGCGCAGCTGTGCGGGATCGCCGCGCAGCTGCCCGACGAACACGCGGCCGCGCGCCGCCTCAACGCCGTGCTGGCCGAGGCGGGAGCGCGGCCGCGGCTCGTCGACACGGGCGCGACTTGGCGGATCGTCTACGTGACGTCGTCGGTGAGCGAGAGCGAGCTGGCGGCGGGCGCCGCGGGACTCGCGGAGCTCGTCACGGTCGGCGGCTGGCGCCGGGTGAAGCGCTGCGCGACGTGCGCCCGGCCGTTCTGCGACCGCACGTCGGGCTGCACCCGCAAGTGGTGCGCCGAACACCGCCGGGCCCCGCGCGCGGTGGACTAGGCTCTTCCCCGCAGCAGCGACTGGCGCCATCGAGGTGGAGCACCACCGGGAAGCGACGACGAGGCCGGCACCGCGCGCCTGGGTGAAGGCCACTCCAGAGCCGGAGTACGCCATGACACACCAGCCGAAACTGAACGCACTCGCCGCCGCCGACCCCGCGATCGCCGGGCTCGTGGAGGACGAGGCGAAGCGCCAGCACGACAAGATCCGCCTGATCGCCTCGGAGAACTACGTCTCGCAGGCTGTGCTCGAGGCGACCGGCACCGTGCTCACCAACAAGTACTCCGAGGGGTACGCGGGCAAGCGCTACTACGAGGGCCAGCAGTTCATCGACCAGGTCGAGTTGCTGGCCATCGAGCGCGCGAAGGCCGTGTTCGGCGCCGACCACGCGAACGTCCAGCCGTACTCCGGGTCTCCGGCGAACCTGGCCGTGTACCTGGCTTTCGCGCAGCCCGGCGACACGGTGCTCGGCATGGCGCTGCCGGACGGCGGCCACCTCACGCACGGCTGGAGCGTGTCGGCGACCGGCAAGTGGTTCAACCCGGTGCGCTACGGCGTCGCGAAGGAGACCGGCCGCGTCGATCTAGACCAGGTGCGCGACCTCGCACGCCGGCACCGGCCGAAGCTGATCTTCGCCGGCGGCACGGCGATCCCGCGCACGATCGACTTCCCGGCGTTCGCCGAGATCGCGCGCGAGGTGGACGCGGTCCTCGTCGCCGACATCGCGCACATCGCCGGGCTCGTCGCGGGCGGCGCGCACCCGTCGCCGGTCGGGCACGCGCAGGTGATCACGACGACGACGCACAAGACCCTGCGCGGCCCGCGCGGCGCGATGATCCTTTCCGATTCCGAGCACGCCAAGGCGGTCGACAAAGCGGTGTTCCCGGGTCTGCAGGGCGGCCCGCACAACCACACGACGGCCGCGATCGCCGTCGCGCTCGGGGAGGCGCAGCAGCCGTCGTTCAGCGACTACGCGCACACGATCGTCGCGAACGCCCGCGCGCTGGGCGACGCGCTGCTCGCCTGCGGCTACGACCTGGTGTCCGGCGGCACGGACAACCACCTGCTGCTGATCGACCTGACGAACAAGGGGGTCGCGGGCAAGCCGGCCGCGCAGGCCCTCGACCGCGCGGGCATCGAGCTGAACTACAACACGGTGCCGTTCGACCCGCGCAAGCCGTTCGACCCGTCGGGCATCCGGCTCGGCACGTCCGCGATCACGACCCGCGGTCTGCGGCCGGAGCACCAGGTCCAGGTGGCGGAGTGGATCGACCGCACGATCACCGCCGCGGCCGCGTCCGACGAGTCCTCGCTCGACACCATCGCCGCGGAGATCCGCGAGTTCCTGGCGCCGTTCCCGATCCCGGGCTACTCCGCCTGACGCAGGATTTCCACGGCCTTTTCGTGCAGGGCCGGCGCGGCGGCGAGGAAACTGCCGGCCGACGGCGTCCACGGGGCGCCGTCGGCGGTGGTGACCACCGCGCCGGCTTCGCGCGCGATCAGGGCCGCGCCGATCAGGGCCGCGCCGACCAGGTTCGTCGCGTCGGTGCCGTACTGCCAGAAGAGGTCCAGCCGCCCGGCGCCGACGTCGGCGACCTGCCACGACGTCTTCGAGCGACGTGGGTGGGGGTGCCGGCCGCCGGATGCCGGCAGCCAGGGTTTCCACGATGTCGATCACTGATTTCCGCATGGGCCGAGGTGCTCGGCCTCTCGGCGCGCACCGTCACCCGGGTCATCGCCCGGCTCAAGACCGATGGGCGGCTGAGCGTCGTCTGCGTTCCCGATCCGGCGCACGGCCTGCGCGGCGCGATGCTGCTGCGGGTCAAGGTGCTCCGCGGCCGGACGCCGGTGATCGCCGATGCCCTGGCCGCACCTACGCGAACATCGACGTCGCGGCGCGCGGCCTGACGGTCGACGCCAACGTCTGGATGACCGTCCCGCCCGGCCGGCTCGACGACGTCGGACGTGCGCTGGCGCGGCACCCGATGGTCCACGGCACCCGCGCCACCACGGGTGTCACGACCTGATGGCCGCGGTGTGGTGCCGGGACCTGAGCGACCTCTACACCTTCGTGACCAGCCTCGATGTGCCGTCCGCGGAGGTCACCGTGGTCGCGCGGGCCGTCAAGCGAGGCGGGAGACCGGGCTCACAGAATATTTGATTGCACGATACAAGCTTCCGCGGAATACTTGGCTGAGGCAAGTAGTTGAGGGGTACAAGCAACTACAGCGAAGGCTGACCGAGGGAGACCACCATGAGCGACACCACCACGGCGGAAGGAGCAGCCGCTACGAACGGCAAACTGTCCCACCGCCAGATCCTGACCGTCCTGTCCGGGCTGATGCTCGGCATGTTCCTCGCCGCGCTCGACCAGACGATCGTCTCGTCGTCGATGCGCACCATCGCCGACGAGCTGCACGGCCTGTCCCTGCAGGCCTGGGCCACCACGGCGTACCTGATCACCGCGACGCTCTCGACGCCGCTGTACGGCAAGCTGTCCGACCTCTACGGCCGCAAGCCCATGTACCTGACGGCGATCTCGCTGTTCCTGGTCGGCTCGCTGGCCAGCGGAATGGCGACGTCGATGTACGAGCTCGCCGCGTTCCGCGCCTTCCAGGGCCTCGGTGCCGGTGGCCTGATGTCCCTGGCGCTGGCGATCATCACCGACATCACCGCGCCGCGTGAGCGCAGCAAGTACCAGGGCTACTTCATGGCCGTCTTCGGTGTCTCGAGCGTCCTGGGCCCGGTCGTCGGCGGCTTCTTCGCCGGTGTCGACTCCTTCGCCGGCATCACCGGCTGGCGCTGGGTCTTCCTGGTCAACGTCCCGATCGCGCTCGCCGCGCTGGTCGTCGTCACCAAGGTGCTGAACCTCCCGCACACCCGCGTCGACCAGAAGGTCGACTACTGGGGCGCCGTCGCGCTGGCCACCGGGCTGGTGCCGCTGCTGATCGTCGCCGAGCAGGGTCGCGAGTGGGGCTGGGGTTCGGCCGCGTCGATCGCCATGTACGTCGTCGGCGGGCTGGGCGTGGCCGCGTTCGTGTGGATCGAACGCCGGATGGGCGACGCCGCCCTGCTGCCGCTGCGCCTGTTCAAGCGGACCGTGTTCCGGATGGCGACGCTGGTCACCGTCGTGCAGGGTGCCGGGATGTTCGGCGCGATGATGTCGCTGCCGCTCTACCTGCAGATCGTCAAGGGCGCGACGCCCACCCAGGCCGGCCTGCAGATGCTCCCGCTGACGCTGGGCATCATGGTCGCCAGCCTGACCAGCGGCCGCCTGATCGCGAAGACCGGGCGCTACAAGATGTTCGCGGTGGCCGGGATCGGCCTGATGGCGGCGGCGCTGTTCGCGCTGTCGACGATCAGCGTCGACACCTCGCTGTCCTTCGTCATGGTGATCGCCTTCGTGATCGGCCTCGGCCTCGGCGCCTCGATGCAGACGCTGGTGCTGGCCGCGACCAACGACGTCCGTCCGCAGGACATCGGCGTCGCCACCTCGGCCGCGACGTTCTTCCGGCAGATCGGCGGCACGGCGGGCACCGCGGTGTTCCTGTCGATCCTGTTCGGCACGGTCGGCGACCGGATCGCGAACGCCATCCGCTCGGCGATGACCACGCCGGCCTACACGTCGGCGCTGGCGCAGCACCCGGAGTTCGCGAAGCAGATGCAGAGCGGCCTGGACGTCAACGACACGTCGTTCCTGTCCTCGCTCGACCCGACGCTGGCCCGGCCGATCCTGCAGGGCTTCGCCGAGTCGATGAGCACGGTGTTCCTGGTCGGCGGGATCGTGCTGACCGTCGGGTTCGCGCTGGTGTGGTTCCTCAAGGAGAAGCCGCTGTCGGACAAGTCGGCGATGGAGCAGCGCGCGGAAGCCGAGGCGGACGCCGCTCCGGCTCTGGCCCTCGCGCACTGACCCGCTGAAAAGCCGTAAAGGCCCCCTACCGGCCATAAGAGCCGGTAAGGGGGCCTTCACGGCGTTGGGGGACTAGTGCGCCGAGCCGCCGTCGGCCGCTTCCTTGGCCAGGCGGTCGGTCTCGCGCTCGTACGACCGGGCGATCTCCGCCTCGGCCTCGGTGCGACCGACCCAGGACGAGCCTTCGACGCTCTTGCCGGGCTCCAGGTCCTTGTAGACCTCGAAGAAGTGCTGGATCTCCAGCTTGTGGAACTCGTTCAGGTGGTGGATGTCGCGCAAGTGCTCCAGGCGCGGGTCGGCGCTCGGGACCGCGAGGACCTTGTCGTCCGGGCCCTTCTCGTCGGTCATCCGGAACATGCCGATCGCGCGGCAGCGGATCAGGCAGCCCGGGAACGTCGGCTCCTGGACGAGGACCAGCACGTCGAGCGGGTCGCCGTCCTGGCCGAGGGTGTCGTCGATGAAGCCGTAGTCGGCCGGGTACTGCGTGGCCGTGAACAGGGTCCGGTCCAGCTTGATGCGGCCGGTCTTGTGGTCGACCTCGTACTTGTTGCGCTCCCCTTTGGGGATTTCGATCGTGACGTCGAACTCCACGCCTGTCCTCACTGCTTCTTCATAGGTCCCGGCATGCCACGCGTCGCGGGCGGCAACCTTCATGACTGTCTTGACGTCTCCTAGTGTGGACTACGCCCTGCGCCGGGGTCGCATCGATGTCGGCCCGGACGCATGTGAGCTTGGCCCCTTGCGGGGCAGGTGAGAAGGAGTGGTGGGTGCCGGAAAACGACCAGCCGAGGTGGCCTTCGTCGGACGAAGACCGCTCGTCGTCCGGCGCGCGGAAGACCACGCCGATGTCGCTGCCGGACCCGCCGGCGAAGGCGCCGGGGGAGTCTGGCGTGCCCAAGGTCACAAGCAGTGAGGCGCCGAAGGGATCGTGGTTCGCGCCGAACGTCGAGCCCGAGCCGATCCCGGGTTTGAACGCCCCCGAGGAGGAGCCGCCGCCCTCGCCGGCCCCCGCCAAGCAGGACCTGGCCGACCGGCTCGGTTCGCGCGAGCCGAAGCAGAAGCCGGCCGAGGCCGAGCCCCAGCCGGAGCCCGTCTCCGAACCGGCGCCGGTCGCGGAGAGCACCCAGTACATCGAGGTGGAGAAGTCCGAGGCGCCGGGCGCGGAAAGCACTCAGTACATCGAGGCGAAGCCGAAGCCGGACGCCCAGAGCACCCAGCAGATGGAGTCGCCGAAGGCGCCGTGGGTGCCCGTGGAGCGCGGCGTCTGGCCAGGTGAGCAGCGGGATCGTCACGACGAGCCCCAGCCCGAGAAGCCCGAAGGGCAGCCGTGGCGGGAAGAGCTGCAGCAGTGGCGCGAGGAGCAGCAGCGCCGCGAAGAGCAGCTGAAGCGCTCGGAGCCGCAGCGTCGTGACGAGCCCCAGCAGCAGCGCGCCGACGCGCCCTGGGCGCAGCGCCTGGATGTCCCGGACGACCGTGTCGCCGAACCGGACGGCCGGCGGACGGGGCTGCCGCCGGAGCCGCCGCGCGGGGTCGTCCCGCCGGCGTCCGCCGGGTCATTGGCCCGGCCGATGCGGATCGAGCCGGACGGGCAGCGGTTCGACGCCGAGGCGACCGTCGGGATCGAGCGGCCCACCCAGTTCCCCGGGGCCTTCCAGCAGCAGCCGCAACCGCGGAACGAGCCGCCCGCGGAGCCCCCGCCGCCGGCCGAGCCCGCGTCCGCCGAGGAGCCGCCGAAGAAGAAGCGGCGCAAGGGCAAGATCATCGCGCTCGTCGTGGTCGTCCTGCTGGTGCTGGCCGGTGGCGGGATCGCCGCCGCGATGCCGAAGGTGTCGAACCGCCTCGGCCTGCCGTGGGCGCCGAACGCGCCGAAGGGCGACAGCCCGGATCCCGCCGCGGCCACGCGCAAGCTGCAGGGGCCGGACACGTCCGGGCAGGCGCCGACCGCGAACGGCGTCAAGTCCGTGCTGGCCGGCCCGGCCGGGAACAGCGCGCTCGGCCAGCTCAACGGCAGCGTCGTCGACCCGGTCAGCGGCACCACGCTCTGGGACCACGGCTCGTCGTCGGCGGTGACCCCCGCGTCGACGACGAAGGTGCTGACCACCGCCGCCGCGCTGCTCGCGATGGACCCGAACACGCGGCTGTCGACGAAGATCGTCCAGGGTGCCGACCCGGGCACGGTGATCCTGGTCGGCGGCGGCGACGTCACCCTCACCGCGCTGCCGCTCGGTACGGAGTCGCCGCTGTACCCGGGTGCCGCGCACGTCGACGACCTCGTCGCGCAGGTGAAGAAGGCCAACCCGAACGTCAAGAAGGTGCAGGTCGACCTGAGCCTGTTCAAGGGCGCGACGACGGCGCCGGGCTGGGCCGCGGGCGACGCGCCCTCGACGTTCGCGACGCAGATCGGGTCGGTGATGGCCGACGCCGGGCGCCAGGACGCGAAGAACAACAACTCCATGCGCGTGCCCAACGCGGGCAGCGCGCTGGCGTCGACGATCGCGTCGAAGCTCAGCGCCTCGGGCGGCGGCCAGGCGGCCGCGCCGAAGGACGCGAAGGTCCTCGCCGAGGTGAAGTCGGCGCCGCTGACCGAGCTGGTCTCCGACACGATGGAGCTGTCCGACGACGTCCTCGCCGAGGCCCTCGCCCGCCAGGTGGCGCTGGCGACCGGCCAGGAGGCGACCTTCGCCGGCGGCGCCGCGGCGACGATCAAGGTGCTCAAGGAGCACGGCTTCGACACCACCGGCGTCAAGCTCTCCGACGGCAGCGGCATCTCGAGCGAGAACAAGATCCCGCCGAAGCTGCTGACCCAGCTCATGGCGGCCGCGGCGGCGCCGGAGGGCAAGAACCCGAACACCGCCAGGCTGCGCGCGATGCTGGCCGGCCTCCCGGTGGCCGGCGGGTCCGGCACCCTCGCGGACAAACGGTTCGAGACGCCGGCGTCGCAGGCCGGCCGCGGCTGGGTGCGGGCGAAGACGGGCACGCTGACCGGCGTGAACACGCTCGCGGGGCTGGTCCTCGACCAGGACGGCCGGGTGCTGGTGTTCGCGTTCATGTCCAACGGCTCGGACCAGCAGCCGGGCCGCGACGCGATCGATGCTCTCGCCACGAGCCTGCGAAAGTGCGGGTGCTCGTAGCGGCGGACGCCGAACCGTGCGGAGATCGTGGCCGGAAACCCGTCCGGGGCAGGTAGCGTCGGAAGGGTGAGTCAGGAAACCGAGACCCGGCCCATGGTCGACTGGGCGCTCGCCGCGCAGACCGGCGCGCTGCTCGTGCGCGGAGGCCCGCAGGTTCCGCGCGAAGATGCCGAGGCGGCCGTCACCGACCTGCGTGAGCTGACCATGGAGGCCGAAGGGCACGTCCGGCAGCTGACGAACCTGGGCCTCGACCTGCCGTTGCTGCCCGGAGAAGTCGTCGATCGCCCCGGCTGGGTGCGCTCGGCCGCGGCCGGGCTCGACGCGCTCACCGGGCGCGCGCTGCCGCAGCAGGGCGGCCCGTTCGGGCCGATCCTGGCCGGTGGCGCCGGCGTGCAGACCGGGCTGGTGCTCGCCTTCCTGGCCAGCCGCGTGCTCGGCCAGTACGACCCCTTCGGCGGCCCCGACCGGGAAGGCCGGCTGCTGCTGGTCGCGCCCAACGTCGTCGCCGCCGAGCGCGCGATGGACGTCCCCGGCCACGACTTCCGGCTCTGGGTCTGCCTGCACGAATGCACCCACCGGCTCCAGTTCACCGCCGTCACCTGGCTGCGCGACTACTTCGCCGACGAGGTCGAACGGCTCGTCGCCGGGCTCGCCGGCGGCGGCTCCGACAGCCTCGCCGACCTGGTCGGCCGGCTGCCCGAGGCGATCAAGCAAGGGCCGAAGCTGAACCTCGCCGAGCTGCTCCAGTCGCCGAAGGAGCGCGCGGTATTCGACCGGCTGCTGGCGCTTTCGACGCTCCTGGAGGGCCATGCCGACTTCGTCATGGACGCCGTCGGCCCGCAGGTCGTCCCGAGCGTCGACACGATCCGCGCGCGGTTCACCGCCCGGCGCAAGGGCGGCGGCGTCTTCGACCGGCTGCTGCGCGCGCTGCTCGGCGTCGACGCGAAGATCCGTCAGTACGAAGAAGGCGCGAAGTTCACCAAGCACGTCGTGGACGCCGTCGGCATGGAAGGGTTCAACGCCGTCTGGCGGTCGCCGAACACCCTGCCCTCGCGCGCCGAGATCGCCGACCCGGCCGCGTGGGTCCGGCGCCTGCACGGATGACGGACAAGGCGGTCGCGGCCGTCCGCCGGGCCGTGCGCGCCTTCCTGGACGCTGTCGACGCCCCGGCCGAACTGTGCGTCGCGGTGTCCGGCGGCGCCGACTCCCTCGCCCTCGTGGAGGCCACGGCGTACGTCGGGCACCACCGCGGCCACCGCGTCCGCGCGCTGGTCGTCGATCACGGCCTGCAGGAGGGCTCGGCGAAGATCGCGTGCGACGCCGCCGAGGCCGCGAAGTCCCTCGGCGTCGACGAAGCCGAAGTGCGCCGGACCGACGTCACCGGCCCGGGCGGCCCGGAAGCCGCCGCGCGCAAGGCCCGCTATCGCGCGCTGGCCGGTCACGACCTCGTCCTGCTCGGCCACACCCTCGACGACCAGGCCGAAACGGTCCTGCTCGGGCTCGGCCGCGGCTCCGGCCCGCGCAGCGTCGCCGGGATGCGGCCGCACGACCCGCCGTGGGGCCGTCCGCTGCTCGCCGTCGCGCGGGCCACCACCCGGGCCGCCTGCGCCGAGCTCGGCGTCGAGCCCTGGTACGACCCGCACAACGCCGAGGCGCGCTTCACCCGGGTCCGGCTGCGCACCGAAGTCCTGCCGTTGCTGGAAGACGTCCTCAACGGCGGGGTCGCCGGCGCACTCGCCCGCACGGCCGCGCAGCTGCGCGAGGACAGTGAGGCGCTGGACACAATGGCGGACATGATCTTCACCCGCGCGGGCGGCTCCGAAGGTCTGGAAGTCGGCGTCCTCGAGGCCGAACCCGCGGCGATCCGGCGACGGGTAATCCGCAGGTGGCTGCTGCAATCGGGTGTGCGCGAACTCACCGACGCGCACCTCCGTGCCGTCGACGAGCTGGTCGCCCGGTGGCGTGGTCAGGGCGGCGTCTGGTTGCCGGGCAACTTGGAGGCGCGCCGGGCGCATGGCAGGCTCTGCGTCACCTCCCAACCCACCACCTGAGGAGAATGACCCGTGTACGAGGGCGAAATCGCCTCCGTGCTCGTCACCGAGCAGCAGATCAAGGACAAGATCACGGAGCTGTCGGCGCAGATCGCCGCCGACTATCCGGCCAACGGGCAGGGTGAACTCCTGCTGGTGGGTGTCCTGAAGGGCGCGGTCATGTTCATGACCGACTTCGCCCGCGCGCTGCCGCTGCCGACGCAGCTGGAATTCATGGCCGTCTCCTCCTACGGCTCGTCGACGTCGTCGTCGGGCGTCGTGCGGATCCTCAAGGACCTCGACCGCGACATCGCGGGCCGGGACGTACTGATCGTCGAGGACATCGTCGACTCCGGCCTGACGCTGTCGTGGCTGCTGAAGAACCTCGCCAGCCGCAACCCCGCGTCGCTCGAGGTCGTTTCGCTGCTGCGCAAGCCGGAGGCGGTCAAGGTCGACGTCCCGGTGAAGTACATCGGCTTCGACATCCCCAACGAGTTCGTCGTGGGCTACGGCCTGGACTACGCCGAGCGGTACCGGGACCTGCCCTACATCGGGACGCTGGACCCGAAGGTCTACACCGCGTAGAGCCCGGCGGAGTGCACCGGCGGAGTTCACCGACCGTTCACCGCAACTACCGGATCTGCGGAACCCCGGCATCGCGGATTGCGTCATAGGCTCTGATCACGTGCGTTAACCTATGCGAAGACCATTCGTGCCCGCGGTGACCGGGTCGGGGGAACGGGAGAGAGCTCAAATGGGGAACAGCAGCGCTGCCGACGCGAACGCCTTCAAGGCCGCGGCCGCGGCGGGTCAGGTCGGAATCGACCCCGACGCCGCGCAGACCGTGCTGAACAAGATCCGCACCGGCAAGGATGCGGTCGAGACCCTGCTCAGCGGAGCGGGCACCCTCGCGCAGCCGCCGAAGCTCGGGGACAACCCGGTCGGCAACGCGATGGCCGCCAAGTTCGTCCAGCGCGCCGACGGCGGGAACGACTCCTACGCCTCCGCGCTGCAGAACCTGCTCGACCAGTACACCGCCGCCGAGGAGGGCATCGTCACGGCGATGTCCCGGTACCACGAGATCGACCAGGCCGCGGCCGACCCGTTCCGCAACGCCTGAGCCCAGAGGGGGACTCGAAGTCATGGCTCCGAACCACAGCGACCAGCCGTCGACCACCGACCCGGGCTCGCTGGTCCCGCTCGGCGACAACTCGTCGGCGCAGAACATCGTCGCGGACGCCCGCGGCCGTTCCGACGGCTTCGACATGGGCAGCGACCGCGCGATCGCGAACCCGCCGAACTGGAACGCGCAGGCCAGCCAGCAGCTGTACGACGGCGCGGTCAACAACAACGACCCCGGCACGGCCGAGGCGACCGGGCACGCCTGGTCGCACCACGGCACCGAGCTGAAGCAGGCGTCCGACCACCTGTACAACGCGATCTCCGAGCTGGGCAACGCGTGGGTCGGCCGCGGTGCCGCGGGCGCGCAGGGCGCGCTGGTGGCCATCGCCAACTCGGGCTCGCAGGCGTCCGAGGCCGCGCACACGATGTCCGACCGGCTCGCCCGGCAGGCCTCGGCGGCCGCCGAGGTCAAGAAGATGCCGGCCCCCAAGGACTACGACCCCAAGCAGTCCATGGCGGCCGCGCTGGCCGGCGGCCCGGCGGCGCTGATCGCCGACCAGAAAGCGCAGGCGGACGCGGCCAACGACGTCAAGGCGCAGCAGGTCGCGTTCTTCAACGCCTACACCAAGTCGATGAGCGAGGTCGACGGCTCGACCCCGAGCTTCGGCCCGGAGTCGCTCGGCATGAAGCCGACGGGCTCGCACAACTCCGTGTCGTTCTCCGGGATCAACACCGTCGGCAGCACGGGCCCGGTGCAGGGCCTGTCGGGCGCGGGCGGCGCGGTGTTCGCCTCCAGCGGCTCGGGCTTCGGCGGCCACGGCGGCGCGTTCGACGCGCAGCACGCGGCAGTCGGCCCGAACGGCGTCCACGGTGCCGGTGTCGGCGCCGGCGGTTTCGGCCAGGACGCGGCGGCACTCGGCGGCGACGGCTCCGGCGGCTCCGTCGCGGGCCCGGGTGCGGGCACGAGCACCGGCGCGGGCCACGTCGGCTCGGGCGCCGGGCAGCCGGGTGGCAGCAACCCGCTGAGCAAGATTGGCATGGGTCTCGGCCTCGGCGGTGCCGCCGGCGGCCTCGGTGCGCTGGCCTCCCGCGCGCTGGGCAAGGGCAACCGGTCCGGCGCGAAGGCGGAGAACGAGACGTCACTCGCCTCGGCCGACGGCCAGGGCCAGAGCGCCGCGTCGGCCCATGCGCCGCAGCAGGGCCTCGTCTCGTCGGCGGGCACGATCGGCGGGCAGACCCCGCCGCCGATGAACCCGGGCGGCATGGGCGGCATGGCCCCGCAGGGTGCTCAGGGCGAGCAGGACGAGGAGCACACGCACGCGTCGTTCCTCATCGAGGCCGACCCGGACGCGGCCTTCGGCGCGAACCAGGCGACCCCGCCGCCGGTCATCGGCGCGTGGTCCGAGGACGACGAAGACCGCTGATCCTTTCGGCCGGGCACGCCGACGGCGTGCCCGGCCGGTTTCACTTGGGGGTGGCTCGATGCCGAACGCTGAGCTGCTCACCCCGGTCGAGGTGGACTTCCTGTGGGAGTCCGCCGGGCTGGGCGAGCTGCCGTACCCGCTGCGCATCCGCTCGCACGGCGAGACCGTGGACGAGCGGTCGATGCTGCGTCAGCGCACGTTGGAAGGGCTAGCCGCGCGCGGGCTGGCCGACGGCCGCGGCCGGCCGGAACCGCACGTCGAGGACTACTTCGGCGTGCTGGCGCAGTCCGAGCTGAGCCTGGACGCGATCCAGCTGATCGCCCCGGACGCCGAACCGCTGCTGGCGATCGCCGGCGTGCTGGGCGGGCAGGGGCTGCTGGCCGTGCAGGACACGCGGGGCCTGCACCTGCAGCCGTGCCCGGTGGACGGCCTGGCGAGCGCGATCATCTCGCTGCTCCCCGGTGCCCCGCGCGGTTCGGAGAAGTCGGTCACGGTCCCGCTGGAGCAGCTGGTCGGCGCCCACGGCGTCGACTTCCTGTCGCGCCGCGGCAACGGCGACGAGCGTGCTTCGGCCGACGAAGACCGCAAGGCGCTGGCGAAGCTGCACGCCCAGCCGCGGCTGCGCGGGGGCCAGATCGCGGCCAACGCGCGGTCCCGCATGGGCGGCCGCACGCGGACACCGGTGCTGAGCTGGTTCGACACGGAGACGGGCCGCTACTTCACCCAGGCGACCACCGGCCGCGACGGCCGCGACTGGATCACGATCGCCCCGGCCGACGCGGCGACCCTGCGCCACCGGCTCGGCGAGATGCTCGCGGGAGCGGCGACGACCAGCACGGTCTGACGCCCTCTGCCGGGACGGTCCACGAGGGGCACCTTGTAGCTCGGCGCGGGTGATGTCTTGAATGAGTCATTCAGGACCTCCGAAGACCTGAATGAGTCATTCAAGACGTTTGGTGGGCCGGCGGCGAGCGGATCGGCGGCGCCTGCCCCGGCCTCGCGGGCCGCGTCGGCCGGTCTCTGCCAAGATCGGGCTCCGGTTTCTCCGAGCGTGCCCGGCCGATGAGCACTTCTTGTCGGTGGTGCGGGCTACGCTGAGCAAGAGTCCGACCCGGGAGAGTAGTGATGCAAGAGTTCTTCTCGCCGCTGGCGTTCGACTTCCTGTGGGAGTCGGCGCAGGTCGGCGAGCTGCCGTACCCGCTGCTGGTCAGATCGCACGGCGCGACCGAAGACGAGCGCGTCTCGCTGCGCCACCGCGTCGACGCCGAGCTGAAGGCTCGCGGTATCCGCGAACCCCGCGGCAGGCTCGCGCCGCCGATCGAGGACGCGCTGCAGCTGCTGGCCTTCGCCCCGCTGACCATCGACGCCCTGCACATCCCGCAGTTCGAGGCGCCCACCATCGGCGTCCTCGCGGCGGCCGACGACACCCAGGGTGTCCTCGCGGTCCAGGACGCCGACGGCATCTGGCTGCGGGACGTCCCACCGGACGGCCTGGTCTCCGCCGTCGTCGGGGTGCTCCCGGCCGGGGCGCGCGGGAGCGAGGCGTCGGTCACACTTCCGCTGGACGACGCCCTGCGCACCGCGCCGATCCGGGTGCCCGTGTCCCTGCCGTCGAACCCGGCCGAGGAGCGGGGACGGGCGCGCCGGACACCGCTGAGCGAACGCGTCACGGCCGACCCGCGGGAGGCCTACGGCCGCATCTCCGGGCAGCCGCGGCAGCGCGGCGGTCAGCTGGCAGCGAACAGCCGTTCGCAGGTCGGAGCCAAGCAGCGCTCCCGGGTGCTGGCCTGGTTCGACACCGCGACCGGCCGCTACCTCAGCCTCTCCCGCGCAGGTACGGACGGCCGCGAGTGGGTCACGGTGGCCCCCGCGGACCCGGCGACGCTGCGGACCCGGCTGGGCGAGATGGTGAACAGTGTGTCGGACGGCACGCGATAGCGTGACCGGTGTGGACGCCGAGCGGGAACCCGGGCGCGGTATCGCCCGTTGACCTGCGAGAGGCTCACAGGGGATGAACGCGGCAGCGGACGGTACCCTGATGAGAACGGGTGTCCAGGCACCACGGGTTGTCAAGATCGTGCTGGCGGGTATCACAGGAGCCGCCCAACCAGGGAGGGTCGAGGCCACCAGGGCCGAGTCGTATGAACCGGAAGAGCGTGCTCAGGAACCCACTGCTGTGGATCGTCGCGGGGTTGCTGGCGTTGTTCGCGTACAACACGATCTTCGACAGTGATCGTGGGTACACCCAGGCACCCATCTCGGTGGCGAACTCCCAGATCTCCTCGAACAACGTCAAGGAAGCGAGCCTCGAAGACAAGGAACAGCAGCTCAAGCTACTGCTGGTCAAGCCCGTCGATGTGGACGGCCAGCAGGTCACCCAGATCATTTCGCAGTATCCGGCGGATGCCACCCGCCCGATCTACGACTCGCTGACCGCGGCCAAGACCGGCGGCCAGCCGATCAAGTTCACCACCAAGGTGACCCAGCAGGGTGTGCTGACGCAGATCCTCATCTTCGCCATCCCGCTCGCCCTCGTGCTGGGCCTGCTGATGTGGATGATGAACAACTCGCAGGGCGGCGGCAACCGCGTCCTCAACTTCGGCAAGTCCAAGGCCAAGCAGCTGAACAAGGACATGCCCAAGACGACCTTCGGGGACGTCGCGGGTGCCGACGAGGCCGTCGAAGAGCTGTACGAGATCAAAGACTTCCTGCAGAACCCGGCGCGATATCAGGCGCTCGGCGCGAAGATCCCGAAGGGCGTGCTGCTCTACGGGCCGCCCGGTACCGGCAAGACGCTGCTCGCGCGAGCCGTCGCCGGTGAGGCGGGCGTGCCGTTCTACACGATCTCCGGCTCGGACTTCGTCGAGATGTTCGTCGGTGTCGGTGCGTCGCGTGTCCGTGACCTGTTCGAACAGGCCAAGCAGAACGCGCCCTGCATCATCTTCGTCGACGAGATCGACGCGGTCGGCCGCCAGCGCGGCGCCGGCCTCGGCGGCGGGCACGACGAGCGCGAGCAGACGCTGAACCAACTGCTCGTCGAGATGGACGGCTTCGACGCCCGCGGCGGGATCATCCTGATCGCGGCCACCAACCGGCCCGACATCCTCGACCCGGCGTTGCTGCGCCCCGGCCGGTTCGACCGGCAGATCCCGGTGTCCGCGCCCGACATGCGTGGCCGTCGCGCGATCCTCGAGGTGCACTCGAAGGGCAAGCCGATCGCCCAGGGCACCGACCTGGGCAGCCTGGCCAAGCGGACCGTCGGCATGTCCGGCGCCGACCTGGCCAACGTCCTGAACGAGGCCGCGCTGCTCACTGCCCGCAAGAACGGGCACGTGATCAGCGACGTCGAGCTGGAGGAGTCCGTCGACCGCGTGGTCGGCGGCCCCGCCCGCAAGAGCCGGATCATCTCCGAGAAGGAGAAGAAGATCACGGCCTACCACGAGGGCGGGCACGCGCTCGCCGCGTGGGCGATGCCGGACATCGAACCGGTCTACAAGCTGACGATCCTGCCCCGCGGCCGCACGGGCGGGCACGCCCTGCTCGTCCCGGAGGACGACAAGGACCTGATGACCCGCTCCGAGATGATCGGGCGGCTGGTCTTCGCAATGGGTGGCCGCACGGCGGAGGAGCTCGTCTTCCACGAGCCCACCACCGGCGCGTCCTCGGACATCGAGCAGGCGACGAAGATCGCCCGCGCGATGGTCACCGAGTACGGCATGAGCGCCCGCCTGGGCGCGGTCAAGTACGGCCAGGAGCAGGGCGACCCGTTCCTGGGCCGCTCGGCCGGCCGTCAGGCGGACTACTCGCTCGAGGTGGCGCACGAGATCGACGAGGAGGTGCGCAAGCTCATCGAGACGGCGCACACCGAGGCGTGGCACGTGCTCAACACCTATCGCGACGTGCTCGACGAGCTGGTCATCGAGCTCCTGGAGAAGGAGACGCTGACTCGCAAGGACCTGGAGCGGATCTTCGCGACGGTCGAGAAGCGCCCGCACATCACCGTGTTCAACGAGTTCGGTGAGCGGACGCCGTCGGACAAGCCGCCGATCAAGACCCCGGGCGAGCTGGCGATGGAGCGCGGCGAGCCGTGGCCGCCGCCGGAGAAGGAGAAGCCGGTCCTGAAGCCGGAGCCGACCCCGGTCGGCACCGCCCAGGGCGCGGGCGACCTGCCCGGCGGCCCGCCGTACCCGGCGCCGGTCGACCCCAACGCCAACCCGTACGCCCCGCCGCCGCCGGGCGCCTACCCGAACGGCGGCCGTCCCTACAGCGGCCCGAACGGTGGCGCCAACGGCACGGCGCACTGGCCGCAAGCCGGTGGTCCGCAGGCGGGTGGCTACCAGGGTGGTCCGGTGGGCCAGAGCGGCCCCCCGAACTACGGTGCCCCTCCGGGCTGGACGCCCGCGACCTCGCCGGGCGGTCAGCCGGGCCAGTCGTGGCGGCCCGGTGGTGACGATCGCTCTCGCGAGCACGGCTGGTTCGCCGACCAAGCCGGCAACCAGCAGAGCGAAGGGGAGCGTCGTGACGGGGACGGACCAGAGAAGTCTCAGTGACGCCGACCGCCCGGTCTTCGACCAAGACCGGGCGGAAAAGGCGATCCGCGAGCTCCTTCTGGCATGCGGCGAAGACCCGGAGCGGGACGGTCTGAAGGACACCCCCGCCCGGGTCGCCCGCGCGTACCAGGAGATGTTCGCGGGTCTCTACACCGAGCCCGATGCGGTGCTGGACCGGACCTTCGACGAGTCCCACGAAGAACTGGTGCTGGTCACGGACATTCCGATGTACAGCAGCTGTGAACACCATTTGGTGCCCTTCCACGGCGTCGCGCACGTCGGGTACATCCCGAACGCCCACGGAAAAGTCACCGGCCTCTCTAAGCTCGCCCGGCTCGTCGACCTCTACGCCAAGCGCCCCCAGGTCCAGGAGCGCCTGACGTCCCAGGTCGCCGACGCCATCGTGCGGAAGCTGGAACCGCGCGGGGTCATCGTGGTGATCGAGGCCGAACACCTCTGCATGGCCATGCGCGGCATCCGGAAGCCCGGCGCCCGCACGACCACCTCCGCCGTGCGCGGGCAGCTGAAGAACTCCCCGTCGTCGCGGGCGGAGGCGCTCGCCCTGATCAGGGCACGCCGGTGAGCGTGGGGCTTCCCGCTCCCGGCCGGTGCGTCGTGATGGGCGTGCTGAACGTGACGCCGGATTCCTTTTCGGACGGTGGCCGGTACCTCGGGCTCGACCAGGCGCTGGAGCACGCCCGTGAGATGTGGGCACGCGGGGCCGACCTGATCGACGTCGGCGGTGAGTCCACCCGGCCCGGCGCGGCCCGGGTGGACGCCGGCACCGAGATGAAGCGCATCATCCCCGTGATCCGCACTCTCGCCGGCGAAGGCATCCATCTCTCGGTCGACACGACACGCGCCTCTGTCGCCGACGCGGCTCTTGAAGCCGGGGCGAAGGTGATCAACGACGTCTCGGGCGGGCTGGCCGATCCGGGTATGGCGCGCGTCGCCGCGGAGTCCGGGGCGCCGTGGGTGCTGATGCACTGGCGGGGGCACAGCAGCACCATGCAGGCCCTGGCCGAGTACGAAGACGTCGTGGCCGACGTTCGCGCCGAACTGCTGTCCAGAGTGGACGAAGCGCTCGCGGCGGGCGTCGCCGAGAGCGCGATCGTGCTGGATCCCGGGCTGGGCTTCGCGAAGAACGCCGAGCACGACTGGGCGTTGCTGCGGGGTCTGGATTCGCTGTTGTCCCTGGGTTTCCCGGTGCTCGTCGGCGCTTCGCGCAAACGGTTCCTCGGCCGCCTGCTGTCCGAAAAGGACGGCACGCCGCGTCCGCCGGACGGCCGTGAGGACGCCACCGCCGCCATTTCCGCGCTCGCCGCGGCCGCGGGGGCTTGGGGGGTGCGGGTGCACGAGGTCGGGGCGTCGCTGGACGCGGTCGCCGTGGCCGCCGCTTGGTGGAAGGGTTCGCCGGATGTCTGACCGGATCACGCTGACGGGCTTGCGGGTGTTCGGCCGCCACGGCGTGTTCGAGCACGAGAAGCGCGACGGGCAGGAGTTCGTCGTCGACATCACGGTGTGGCTGGACCTCGGGCCGGCCGCCGCGTCGGACGACCTGACCAAGACCCTGCACTACGGCGAGCTGGCCGAGCTGGCGGCGGGGATCGTCGCGGGCGAGCCGTACGACCTCATCGAGAGCGTCGCGGGCAAGATCGCCGACGAGGTCATGCGCGACGAACGGCCGGCCGCGGTCGAGGTGACGGTGCACAAGCCGTCCGCGCCGATCCCGCTGACCTTCGACGACGTCGCGGTGACGGTGCGGCGGGACCGGTGAGCCGCGCGGTGCTGTCGCTGGGCTCGAACCTCGGCGACCGGCTCCGCTTCCTGGAGCTGGCGCTGGACGCCGTCCGGCCCGCGCTGGTCGCGGTTTCGAGCGTGTACGAGACCAAGGCGTGGGGCGTCGAGGACCAGCCGGACTTCCTGAACGCGGTCTGCGTCGTCGACGACCCGGCGCGCGACCACTGGGCGTGGCTGCGCACGGGCCAGGCCGCCGAGCGAGCCGCCGGCCGGGTCCGCGAGCTGCGCTGGGGTCCGCGGACGCTGGACGTCGACGTGGTCACGGTGGACGGCGTCACGTCCGACGACCCGGAGCTGCTGCTGCCGCACCCGGGGACGCCGGACCGCGCGAGCGTGCTGGTGCCGTGGGTGGAGATCGAGCCCGCCGCGGTGCTGCCGGGGCACGGCCCGATCGCGACGCTGCTGGCCGCGCGCCCCGCGGACGACTTGGCGTCGGTCCGCCGGACGGACCTCGAGCTGAGTTGAACGTGACGCATCGGTGAGCCGGGGGTGTCCGTTACCCGTCGCCCCCGACCCGTCGCCGAGTTGGTGTTCTTGTGCGGTCAGCCGCGCAGCGCGTCGATCATGAAGCCCACCGCCGGCCGCGTCGTCGGGAACGGGGGCCAGCCGTTGATGATCCCCAGCAGCAGCCAGTAGCGCTCGGCGCGGGCGTCGCCGCTGGTGGCGAAGCGGTCGGCCAGCTCACGGCGGAACTCCGGCGACGACGGGTCCTGGTCCGGCCGGGCCGAGGTCGCCGCGATGTCCGCCGCAAGCGTTTGCCCCACCTCCGACGTGGGAGCTTCGCCCGCCGAGAGCGCCGATGTCGCCCGCGTCACCCAGGCGTCCCAGTTCTCGCGCCACGCCTCCGCAGGCTGCTGGAACTCGCCTTCGCGGATCTGCCGCGCCTGCGTTTCGCTCATGCCGCGGATCAGCGCCCGGAACTCCGGGTCCTGCACCAGCTCGGCGAACTCGATCCAGGCTTCGAGCTGCTCGGGCGACGGGTCGTCGGGCAGTTCCGGCTTCCCGGCGCGCATCCGCTCGTAGAACTGCCGGTCGATCTCCAGCCCCGAGACCATCTCGTCCCAGAACTCGTCGACCAGCCGTTTGCGCTCTTCGTCGGACATCGACGCGAGACGGTTCATCAGGTTCACTTCCTCCAGCTCGGAATCACGCTTGGCCACCGCGCGCAGCACCGCCCGGCGCAGCCGCAGCCGCCGGATCTGCTCGTCCAGCGCCTCGACGTGCCGGGTCGCCAGCTCGCCGACGGTCGCCGACTGCGTCAAGGCCGCGGAGACGTCGGCGAGGCCCAGGCCCAGCTCCCGCAGCGTGCGGACCAGCTCGAGCCGGGCCATCGCCGCCGCGTCGTAGAGCCGGTAGCCGGCGTCCGTCCGGTCGGTCGGCGGCAGCAGGCCCTCGTCCGAATAGAAGCGGATGGTCTTGACCGGCAGGCCGGTCCGCCGGGCCAGCTCGCCGATGGTGAAGGTCGCGGTGGTGCCCACAAGACGCATGGTGAACTCTCCAGTCGGGGGAGAGTCAACCCTCGCACGGTACGGTTGATCCATGCACTTCACCCGGCCTCGCGACCTGGTGGTGGCCGGGCTGCTCGGCCTGGTCCTCGGCTACCTCCTGTTCCTGGTGGCGTACGGCTCGCTGCCGCAGTTGCCGACGCTCGCTGGCGTCACCTTCGCCGTGCTGGCCGTGGTCGAGGCCGGGATCGCGCTCTCCATCCGCTCCCGGATCAAGAACGGCCGCGTCGTTGCCGCTATCGGGATCGCCCGATCGGTGGCGCTCGCGAAGGCTTCGTCACTCGCCGGAGCGTTCATGGGCGGCGCCTGGCTGGCCGCGCTCGCCTACGTTTTCCCGCGTCGTGACGAACTCGTCGCGGCGGTGCTCGACACCCGCGCCGGCGTGGTCGGCGTGGCGTCCTCGGCGGCGCTGGTAGCAGCGGGTTTGTGGCTGGAGCACTGCTGCCGGACCCCCCGTGACCAAGACCGGGAGCACACTCGCGGGACGACCGGTTAGCGCTGGAATCCCACCGCTCGCGGGACCGAGTAGGTCTCGTTCGGATTACGAGCAGGTACGGTGTCAGGCATGACCGGCGTGGGTGACGACTCGCGCGGCCGCCTACTGGGCAGGCCGTGGCTCGTCGTCGGATTCGTCCTCGCCATCGGAGCCACCCTCGCACTGGTGCTCAGCGACGATCTCCGCTATCTCCGGCTCGGGATCGTCGCCGCCCTCTGGGCTGCCCTGATCGGCGCTTTTCTCGCCGTGAAGTACCGCAAGCACGCGGCACAGAGCGAGGACGCGGTCTCCGAGGCGCAGGCTGTGTACGAACTGGAGCTGGAACGCGAGATCGCGGCCCGGCGAGAATTCGAGCTGGAGGTGGAGGCGGAGAACCGCAGTGAGTCCGACTCCCGCGGCCGCGAGGAACTGCAGGCGCTGCGCGCCGAGGTGTCCGCGCTCCGCGACAGTCTTCAGTCGCTGTTCGGCGGCGAGGTGCTGCTCGAACGCGTCGCGCTGACCGCGCAGGCGACCCGCATGCGCAAGGTCTCCGACGAGAACCGGATGATCCCCGACGCCGCGCCGAAGAAGAAGCCGGCGCAGCTGATGGCCGGGAAGAAGCCCGCCGAAGCGGGCGAGCGGCCGACAGAGCTGATCGACCGGGTCCTCGACGAGCGCCGCCGCAAGGCGTCGAACGGCAAGCCCGCGAACGGCAAGGGCCTCGGCAAGGGCAAGGGCTTCGGCGGCAAGCCGGGTCCGAAGGCCCCGGCTAACGTCAACGCGCAGAGCACCCAGCAGATGGCCCGGCCGAAGCCGCTGAGCGATCGTCGTCCGCCGGTGCCGGCCGTCGACCCGGCCCTGAACGCCGCGCAGCGCGAGCTGAAGGCCGCCGAGCTGCGCGCCGAGGCGGCCCGCCGCCAGGCCGAGTCGCAGCCGATGCGGCTGCCGAACGCGGAAGAGGTCGCGAAGCAGCCCGAGCGCCGTCCCGAGGCCGCCGCCGAGCCGACGCGCCAGGTGCCGCGGCACGACCCCAAGACCGAGATCCGCCGCGCCCCGGAGCCGAAGACGGAGATCCGCCGTCCCGAGCCGCCGCCCGCGCGCCGGGCGGAGCTGTCGCGGCCGGCCATGCGGCCCGCCGAGGTGTCGCGCTCGGACCTGCCGCGGGTCGACCCGGCACGCCCGGCTGTGCGGCCGGGCGAGGTCTCGCGGTCGGACATCCCCCGGGTCGAGCGGTCCATGCCCGCCATTCCGCGCGTGGAGATGTCGCGCCCCGACATCCCGCGGGTGGAGCGGTCCATGCCCGACATCCCGCGGGTCGAGCGGTCGATGCCCGCCATTCCCCGGGTGGAGATGTCGCGCCCGGACATCCCGCGCGTCGAGATGTCGCGCCCCGACATCCCCCGCGTCGAAATGTCGCGGTCGGACCTGCCCCGCGTCGGCGGCCAGCCGAACGGCGGGCGTCCCGAGCCGCGCAAGGCACCCGAGCCGCCGCGGCCGGCCCCGCCCCGCCCGGCCCCGCCGGTGAGGCCGTCGGAGATGTCCCGGTCGGACCTGCGGCCGGTGACCGACCTGAGCGCGGCCTTCCAGAACCGCGACGACTTCGCCGAGCGGCAGCGGCCGAACCGGCCGATGCCGCCCGAACCGCAGGCGCCGCCGATGCCGAGGGACGCCTCGGCCTCGCGTCGTGACCTCCCCCCGGTCGTCCCGCCGACGACGCCGGTGCCGAGCAAGAGCCCGGCGCCGCGGCAGCCGTCGCGCACGGACCTGCCGCCGGTGGTGCCGCCGACCACGCCGGTCCCGGCCGCCGACGGCCGCCGTCCGTCGCGGCTGGAACAGTTCTCGCGGGCGGACATGTCGCCGATCCTCGACGAGCCGGCCTCCCGGCACGGCGGTTCGCACCGCGCGCCCGCCGAGGCCGCGAACGCCGAGGCGCCGATGGTGAACCCGACGCTCCCCGAGTCGGTCCGCAACTTCCAGGGCCGCTCGGGCGGCCGTCGCCGCAAGCCGGACGAGTCGCAGCAGATGCCGCCGGTGCCCGCCCCGGAGCCCACGGGCGGCGGCCGGCGCCGCCGTCCGGACGGCGAGCCCCCGGCGTGGGAAGGCATGGTCGCCGAGCGGGCGTCGATGTCGCGCCGCAACATGGCCCCGGTCGACCCGGCCGACGTGGAGCAGAACGGCAACGGCCACAACGGCGCGACCAACGGTCACAACGGCAACGGGCACAACGGCGCGAGCAACGGCCACGCCCGCAACGGCCACCGGACGCCCGAGGCGCCGCCGGGCAGCGGTTCGCACACGGCGGGCCGTTCGGTGAGCGAGCTGCTGGCGGCGAACGGCGGCACGGGCTCGACGCCCCGCCGCCGCCGTCGCGCGGAGGACTGAGGCCCGGCCGCTCCGACCGCAGGCAGAGACCCGAGCGCCCCAATGTGGCGTTGGGTGCGTCAGACGCACCCAATGCCACATTGGGTGCGTGGGGCGCACCCAACGCCACATTGGGTGCATGGCCCAGCTCACACTCGGAGGCGTGCCGTGTGTGCCAGGTGGCGTTTCTCTTCCTGTCCGGTCTGCGTAGGGTGACCCGCTGTGAGCGGAACCCTCTCGCCCGCGACGGGACTCGATCGCGGACGGCGGCCTCGCCGGATCACCGTGCTGCTGCCGGTGCTCGGGCTGATCGTCGTCGCCCTGTGCGGCCTGTTCCTGTTCGGCCTGGCCACGGCGCGGGTCGGCCCCCTCGCCGTCACCATCGGGGTCCTCGCCGCGCTCGTGCCGGTCGTGGGCGTCGTCGCCGGGTTCCTCTGGGTCGACCGCTGGGAGCCCGAACCGGCGAAGTTCCTGCTGCTCGCCTTCGCCTGGGGCGCCTGCATCGCGACGATCACCGCGCTGCTCATCAACACCACCGCCGAGGCGGTCGGGGACGAGCTGCTCGGCAAGGGCAGCGGCAACACCGTCGCCGCGCTGGTGTCCGCGCCCGTCGTCGAGGAGGCCGCGAAGGCGCTCTTCGTCGTCCTCATCCTCTGGCGCCGGTCCAGCGAGTTCGACGGCGTCGTGGACGGTGTCGTCTACGCCGGGTTCAGCGCCGCCGGCTTCGCGTTCACCGAGAACATCTACTACTTCGGCCGCGCCTTCAACGACTACGGCTTCGGCGACGGCCACAGCCAGGGCGTCATCACGGCGTTCTTCCTCCGCGGTGTCCTCGCGCCGTTCACGCACCCGCTGTTCGCCGTGCTCACCGGCATCGGGATCGGCATCGCCGCGCGGACCACCACGAAGTTCCTCAAGGTCCTGGCGCCGCTCGCCGGCTACCTGGCCGCCGTCTGCCTGCACGCGCTGTGGAACAGCGCCGCGCTGCTCGGCGGATCGAAGTTCCTGACCGTCTACTTCCTGATCATGCTGCCGCTGTTCCTCGGCGTGGTCTACCTGGTCGTCCTCCAGCGACGGCGGGAGCAGCGGATCATCGCCACCGCCCTGCCGCACATGGCCGCGGCGCGCTGGATCGCGCCGTCGGAGGTCGACCTGCTGGCCAGCCTGCCCGGCCGCCGGGCCTGGCGGCGGCAGGCGAAGCGCCAGTCCGGCAAACGGGCGGCCAAAGCCGTCGCCGTCTACCAGGCGAGCGTGACGGAGCTCGCGTTCCTGGACCGCCGGGAGCTCACCGCCGACTCCGACCGGCAACGCCAGCAGGAGCTGCTGCGCACGTTGAAGGCCGCTCGGGCGGAGGCGACGCGCCTCGCCGACGAGGCCGACCGAGGGTGACCCGGTCCGGGTGAAGCTGGTCACCCGAGTTCAACGCTTCGCGCTCAATCGAGTTAGTCTCGCGCCGTTCGTCCGGTACCCCGGAACGGGACTGGAACGAGAGCAGAGGGAGTCTGCGAACCATGAGCGTCCACAGGCGCACGCCATGAACAGGCCCGCTCGCCTCGCGGTCGGCGTCGTTTCCGCCGGCCGGGTGGGCAGCGTGCTCGGCGCCGCACTGGCCCGGGCGGGGCACACCGTGGTCGCCGCGTCGGGGCTGTCCGCGGCGTCGCTGGCCCGTGCCGAACGCCTCCTGCCCGACGTGCCGCTGCTGCCGCCCGACGAGACCGTCCGCCGGGCGGACCTGGTGCTGCTCGCCCTCCCCGACGACGCGCTGGCGGGGATGGTCCGCGGGCTCGTCGCGACGGGGTCGCTGCGGCCCGGGCAGATCGTCGTGCACACCTCCGGCGCGCAGGGCATCGACGTGCTGGCGCCCGCGGCCGAGGCCGGGGCGCTGCCGCTCGCGCTGCACCCGGTGATGACGTTCACCGGCCGCGAGGAGGACCTCGAGCGGCTGGCGGCGTGCAGCATCGGCGTCACCGCGGCGGCCGACGACGACGCCGCATGGAGCGTCGGCGAGGCCCTCGCCGTCGAGATGGGTGCCGAGCCGGTGCGCATCCCCGACTCCGCGCGAGCGCTCTACCACGCAGCGTTGACCCACGGCGCGAACCACCTGATGACGCTGGTCGCCGACTGCGCGGAAGTCTTGCGGGAAGCGGGAATCGCGCACTCCGAACGCCTGGTGGCGCCACTGCTTTCGGCGGCGTTGGATAATGTGCTCCGACACGGCGACCGCGCGCTCACCGGCCCGGTCGCGCGTGGCGACGCCGGCACCGTCCGCAAGCACCTCGAGGTGCTGGCGGACCGGGCGCCGGACGTGGCGCCGGCCTACCGCGCGCTGGCCAGGCGCACGGTGGCGCGTTCGTCGGCTGCCGGGCTGCTGGACACCGCGGCCGCCAAAGACCTCACCGAACTCCTCGACGATCCCGCCGAAGGGCACCAAGACCAGTGACCACACCGAAATTCAGCCGCGGCACGCTGAACACGTTCGCGTCGCCCGAGCAGATGAGCCAGGTCAGCCGGGCTCTGCACGGCGTCGGCCGCAAGCTGGCGCTCGTGCCGACCATGGGCGCGCTGCACGCCGGGCACCGCGAGCTGATCCGCCGCGCGAAGCGGCTGCCGAACAACGTCGTGGCGACCTCGATCTTCGTCAACCCGCTGCAGTTCGGCGAGGGCGAGGACTTCGAGGCGTACCCGCGGCCGCTGGAGGCCGATCTCGCCGTGCTGGGCGAGGACGGCGTCGAAATCGCGTTCACGCCCAGCGCCGACGCGCTCTACGGCGAAGGCGCCGCGGTGACCGTGCACCCGGGCCCGCTCGGCGAGGAGCTGGAGGGCGCTGTCCGGCCCGGCCACTTCGCCGGCGTGCTCACCGTCGTGGCGAAGCTGTTCAACCTGCTTCGCCCGGATTACGCGCTCTTCGGGGAGAAGGACTACCAGCAACTGGTCCTGATCAAGCGGATGGTGCGGGACCTGAACATCGACACGCACGTCATCGGCGTGCCGACCGTGCGGGAACGCGACGGGCTGGCGCTGTCGTCGCGCAACGTCTACCTGACGCCGGAGCAGCGTGAAGACGCCGTCGTCCTGTCGGCCGCCCTCACCGCGGGGGCGTTCGTCGGGCGCGACGGTGCCGAGGCGGTCCTCGAGACCGCGTGGAAGACCCTCGCCGCGCGGCCGGCGGTCGAGGTGGATTACCTGGAGTTGAGGGGAACCGACCTCGGGCCCGCGCCCGTCGATGGTGAAGCACGACTGTTGATCGCGGCCCGGGTGGGGAGTACCCGGCTGATCGACAACGTCCCGGTGTTGCTCGGTGCTTCGGTAGATCACCCGGCGCATCCGGAGCGGGACGCAGGGGAATAGGAGTCCACGATGTACCGCACCATGCTCAAGTCGAAGATCCACCGCGTCACCGTGACCCAGGCCGACCTGCACTACGTCGGCTCGGTCACCGTCGACCAGGACCTGATGGAGGCCGCGGACCTGCTGCCGGGAGAACAGGTGTCCATTGTGGACATCACCAACGGCGCCCGGCTGGAGACCTACGTCATCAAGGGCGAACGCGGCAGCGGGGTGCTCGGCATCAACGGCGCCGCGGCGCACCTGGTGCACCCGGGCGACCTGGTCATCCTCATTTCGTACGGCCAGATGGACGACGCCGAAGCCGCGACGTACGAGCCGCGCGTGGTGTTCGTCGACGCGGACAACCGGATCGTCCACCGGCACGCCGACCCGGGCTACGCGCCCGAGGGGTCGGGGCTGCTGTCCGGCACGGTGACCCTGCCGCCGGAGGAGGAGACGGCGGTGTTCCCGGTCGCGGAGACGGCGGACGCCCGCCGCCTCGACGCGCTGCTGCACGCGGAAAGCTGACCCGCTTGCTGCTCACCGTCGACGTCGGCAACACGAACATCGTGCTGGGGCTGTACTCCGGCACCGAACTGGTCGGGGACTGGCGCATGCGCACGGACGCGCGCATGACGGCCGACGAGCTGGCGTTGACGGTGCGCGGCCTGCTGGGCCCGCACGCGGACTCGGTTTCCGGGATCAGTGCTTTGTCGACGGTGCCGGCGGTGCTGCGTGAGCTGCGGGTGATGCTGGCGCGGTACTACGACCGGGTGCCGAAGATCGTGGTGGAGCCGGGGGTCCGCACGGGCGTGGCCCTGCTGGTGGACAACCCGAAGGAGGTGGGCGCGGACCGGCTGGTGAACACGCTGGCCGCGCACCACCTCCACGACACGGCTTGTGTGGTGGTCGACTTCGGGACGTCCACCAATGTGGACGCCATTTCCGCCCGGGGCGAGTTCCTGGGCGGGGCTTTCGCGCCGGGGATCGAGATCTCGGTGGACGCCTTGGCGTTGCGGGCGGCGGCTTTGCGGAAGGTCGAGCTGGTGCCGCCGCGGTCGGTGATCGGGAAGAACACTGTGGAGTGTCTGCAGTCGGGGATCCTCTACGGTTTCGCCGGGCAGGTCGACGGGTTGGTCAAGCGGATCGTGCGCGAGCTGTCGCCGGGCGGGACGGAACCGGTGGCGGTGCTGGCGACGGGCGGTTTGGCGCCGCTGGTGATCAGCGAGTCGGAGACGATCACCGAGCACGTGCCGGATTTGACGCTGCTCGGGCTCCGGCTGGTGTTCGAGCGGAACATCCGCCCCTGACGGCTAGCCGCGGGCCAGCCGGCGCCGCTCCAGCACGTAGCCCAGCGCGGTGACCGCCAACGCCGGGAAGGCCACCACGGCCTGGGGGAACTTGGCCGTTCCGGGTGGGTCCACCGCCTTCGACCCCGGATAGGCCAGCGCCGAGATCTGCGTCAGCCAGTACAGCGACGCCAGGACCGCCCCGGCGTCGAGACCGGCCCGGCTCGGCCGTCGCCACAGCTGCCAGAGGCTGGTGGTCCCGAGCGCGAGGCCGAGGCTCATCGTCTGGCCGTTGTGGAACTTCGCGTGCGGTGGCCAGGCGGGGTTCTTGACGTGCGTTTCGTTCCAGTCGGCGCGGTACGGGCCGACGGCCGTCACCACCGACACCAGCGAGATCAGGGTTCGCCCCAGTGATTTCCTGCTCATCACGCCAGTATCGAACCTCTACCTCGATCGAGGTCAATCACCGGCGGCGGGCGCGGAACGCCCAGGTGCGCAACGGCAGGTCGAACTCGCCCGACGCGGTGTGCGGATTCGCGGCGAGGAACCGCCGGATCTCCGTAAGGCCCGCGGCCGCCGCCGCCGGATCCGCGACGATCATGTGCGAATGCGTGGCGATCGTTTCGACGAGGCTTTCCGCCGTGCGCCGTTGCACATGGCGAAACGTCGAGCTTTCGAAGGAATCGAAGGCGGGGTGCGTGGCCGGTTCCCGGTCGCCTTCGGTCCACGCCCGGCTCACGCCGGTCCGGCCCAGCTTCGCGAACTCCGCGACCCACGGCACCGAATCGTCTTCGTAGTTCCACATCGGCACCAGCACACCGCCCGGGCGCACTACGCGCCCGATCTCCGTCATCGCCGCCGGCACGTCGAACCAATGGAACGCCTGGCCGACGAAAACCGCGTCGACGTCGGCGTCGGGCAACGGGATCCGTTCCGCCTGACCCTCGAGAGACGTCGCGGACGGCACCACGCGGCTCAGTTCGGCGCGCATTTCCGGGTCGGGTTCGACCGCGGTGACGTCGAGCCCGAGCTCGGCCAGGCCGAGGGTGAGCTTGCCCGTTCCGGCGCCCAGGTCGAGCACCCGCCGCGGCGTCCCGGTCGCGCCCGAAAGACCCCATTCGAGCGCTTCCCGCGGGTAGTCGGGCCGGTGCTCGGCGTACGCGGCCGCACGGCTGCCAAAGGAAGAAGCCCGCCGGGCGCGGGTGGGATCACTCACCGGCCCAGGTTACCGATCCGGCCGGAAGCAGGCCGACCTTCGAGCGGCGAGCAACCGTTGCCGCGAAAGCCATCGGCCGTGACTGTAGCCGGATCGGTCACGAACGACGCAGTATGGACGGAAAGGAAAGGTAATCCGGTTGGCGTAGCGCGCGGCCGGGTTCGTACCCTATGGCCATGACCGAAAAGCCCCCTCCCACCAGCGAGCCCGCCGAAGACGAACTGCCCGAGCAGATGCGGGTGCGCCGGGAGAAGCGCGACCGGATCCTCGCGGAGGGTATCGATCCCTACCCGGTCGAGGTCCCCCGGACGCACTCGCTCGCCGAGGTGCGGGCGGCGCACGAGGGACTGCCCGTCGACACCGCCACCGGCGAGACGGTCGGCGTCACCGGCCGGGTGATGTTCCTGCGCAACACGGGCAAGCTGTGCTTCGCCAGCCTCCGCGAGGGCGACGGCACCGAGCTGCAGGCCATGATCAGCCTGGCGAAGGTCGGCGAGGACGCCCTGGCGGCGTGGAAGTCGGACGTCGACCTCGGCGACCACGTGTTCGTGCAGGGCGAGGTCATCACGTCCAAGCGCGGCGAGCTGTCCGTGATGGCCGACGCCTGGCGCATCACGTCGAAGGCGCTGCGCCCGCTGCCGAACGCCTACAAGGACCTCGCCGAGGAGACGCGGATCCGGCAGCGCTACGTCGACCTCATCCTGCGCCCGCGCGCGCGGGACGTCGTGCGCACGCGCGCCGGCGTGGTCCGGTCGCTGCGCGAGTCGTTCCACCGCCGCGGGTTCACCGAGGTCGAGACGCCGATGCTGCAGACGCTGCACGGCGGCGCCGCGGCCCGCCCGTTCGTCACGCGCTCGAACGCGTTCGACATGGAGCTGTTCCTGCGGATCGCGCCGGAGCTCTACCTCAAGCGCTGCGTCGTCGGCGGCATCGAGAAGGTTTTCGAGATCAACCGCAACTTCCGGAACGAGGGCAGCGACTCCTCGCACTCGCCGGAGTTCGCGATGCTCGAGTACTACGAGGCCTACGCCACGTACGACACGAATGCGGTGATGACGCGCGAGCTGATCCAGGAGGCCGCGCAGGCGGTGCTGGACACCCAGGTCGTCACCCTGCCCGACGGTTCGGAGTACGACCTCTCCGGCGAATGGACCACACTCGGAATGTACGAGTCGTTGTCCGATTCCCTCGGCGAAGAGGTGACGCCGGAGACACCCGCCGCCAAACTGCACGGATTCGCGCAGGCCAGGGGCCTGGAAGTGGATCCGAAGCTCGGTCACGGGAAGCTGGTCGAGGAACTGTGGGAACACCTCGTCGGGGACCACCTGCACGCCCCCACGTTTGTCCGTGATTTTCCGCTGGAGACGTCGCCATTGACGAGGCAGCACCGCTCGCGGGCCGGTGTGGCCGAGAAGTGGGACCTCTACGTGCGCGGATTCGAACTCGCCACCGGATACTCCGAGCTGGTCGATCCGGTCGTCGAACGGGAACGGCTCACCGAACAGTCGCTGCTGGCCGCGCAGGGCGATAGCGAAGCCATGCGGCTCGACGAGGATTTCCTGCGGGCCCTGGAGTACGGAATGCCGCCGAGCGGTGGCGTCGGAATGGGAGTCGACCGGCTCCTCATGGCGCTGACCGGTCTCGGTATCCGGGAGACGATCCTCTTCCCGCTCGTGCGTCCTGAATAACCCGCCTGTGTCGTTTACCGCAATGAGATTTGCACTGTCCTCCCGAAGCGGGTACTAATGTTCTAGACAAAGACTTCTGTCCCGGGGCTCGCCCCGTAACCAGATCATTGAGCAAGTCCCCGCAGGAGGAATCGGATGGCACAGAAGGTGCTCGTCTCACTGGTCGACGACCTCGACGGCAGTGAGGCGGAAGAGACCGTCGAGTTCGGTTTGGACGGCGTCAGCTACCAGATCGACCTCTCCTCGGACAACGCCGAGGAGCTGCGGGACGCCCTGGCCCAGTATGTCGAGCACGCGCGTCGCGCGGGTGGCCGCAAGCGCGCTTCGGTGCGCCCGGTCGCGGGCAAGGGCTCGGCCCGGCCCGCCGCCGTCGACCGCGAACAGAACCAGGCCATTCGGTCGTGGGCGCGCAAGAACGGGTACGCCGTTTCGGACCGGGGCCGGATCCCGTCCGAGGTCGTCGAGGCTTACCACAAGAAGAACTGAGGATTCTTCAGCTGTCCGGGTGTCCGCAGGTCACCGGGACGACTGGGAAACTCCTCGAAGCGGGGTCGCGGTCGAAGCCGCCGGGTGAATTCGCCCGGCGGCTTTCTCATGTCCGGTCGCTGTCCGGTGTCCGTTCGATGTCCACTCGCGCCGTCCGGGCGTACTCGGCGGGCGGCTGACCCGTCACCGCGTGGAAATCGCGGATGAAGTGCGACTGGTCGCTATAGCCCAGTCGAACCGCCAGTCCGGCGTAATCCGGCTCTCCTTCCGCGGCGATCCGCTGTGCGGCGTCGTTGAGGCGGTATATCCGGATCGCCCACTTGGGTGGGCAGCCGACGTGTTCGGCGAACAACCGCTGCACGGACCGGGTGGTTAGTCCAGTATGCGCGCACAGTTGCGCCACGCGGGTAATTCCGGGATCCCGTGCGATTGTTTCCACGGCCTCGGCGGCCCGTCGCGCGGCCGTCGACAGCTCGGCGGGATTTGCGATCAGCAAGTTGTCGATCGCGTGGACCATTCGTGCGTCATCGGCGGCGGTCCGCGCCGATTCCGCGGCTTCGATCGCCTTCGGCCCGAAAACGTCCGCGAGCGGGACAGCGCGGTCGGCGATGTCACCTACCGGGCCACCGAGGAACGCGCGGAAGCACCCGGGCCGGAAACGCACGCCCAAGCCCTGGACGCGGCCTTCGAGGTGGTGGGAAAAGACGTCGCGGGCCGGGCCGTACACACCGGACGCGCCGGGGAAGAACGTCGCGTGCACCGCGAGATTAGGCAGAACGCGCTGTTCGTGCGGCGGTTTGCCGCGCAGGTCCCAGCGCAGTACCCAGTGGTATTCGACGAACTCGGCCAGTTCGGGCGCGGGCGCGTGCCTGGTCAGCGTGAACATCGTGCGCGCGGTGGCCTCGGCCACGATGCCGCGCGGGATCCGGTGCTCGCCCACGCCGTCCACGGTAGCTGTCGCGTTCCTTCAAGACGGCCTCTTGGGTCGGAGGATGGGATTGTCGGATGACTGCCGAGCTCATCCGGCCCGCCGCGGCCGAATTCCTCAGGGTCGCCCACGCCGTGGCCGACCTGTCCGCCCCGACGCCGTGCGCCCGTTACGACGTCCGCGGGCTGCTCAACCACCTTCTCTATTGGGGCCCGTGGCTCGTCGCGGCGGGACGCCGCGAGGACCCGCCGTCACCGGGTGCGGGAGAGGTGGAAGCGGCGCTCGTCACCGACGACTGGCGGGCGGCGCTGGAGAAGCAGACGGAGACGCTCGTGGACGTCTTCGGGACGCCGCCGGCGTGGACCGGCACGACGGCGCTGGGGACGGCGCGGATGCCGGCGTCGGTGGTCGGCGACATGGTGCTGGGCGAGTTCGTCCTGCACGGCTGGGACCTGGCCCGGGCGAGCGGCCAGGAGCTCCGCTGCGCCCCGGAGGCGGCGACGGCGGTGCACGAGTCCGCGGTGGCCATGGGCGAGCAGGCGCGGTCGATGGGGGTCTACGGATCGGCTGTTCCGGTGCCTTCGGACGCTTCGGCGCTGGAGCGTGCGCTGGGGGCCTCGGGCCGCGACCCGGGCTGGACGCGCTGACCGCTGTCCACAGCCCGGCTCGAATGTGGACAACTTCCCCGCTGGAACGCCGATCCGCCGGTTTTGTCGCCGTCCGCCGATAAACTGGACTCGGGGTCGCCCCCCTGGGACGGGCGGGGGCCCGGCGAGGTCGGGTGCCAGGCGGATCGGGGCTTGCTCGGAGCGCTGGCGTGTCTTGAATGAGTCATTCAGGACATCCGAAGACCTGAATGACTCATTCAAGACGTTTGGTGGGGCTGGCGGCCAGCGTGCGACCGGGACTTTGCCGGAGCCCTGCCTGGGGACGGGCGGGGGCCCGGCAAGGCCGGGTGGCCGGCATCCGCCGAAGCCACGAAAAGTCCCCGTCTGCCTGCGCTGGCTGCAAGTCGAGTGTCGCGAATGACTCATACGGGACCTCTGGTGTCCCCAATGGGTCATTCGCGACAACTGACCTAAGGCCGAACGCCGAAGTTCGGCAGCGGCCGCCAGGCACCGTCGCTTCAGCGCGTGGGGAGTTGACGCTGGACGACCGCGGGCCGGCTCAGCGGGAACAGCTGCGCGGGCAGCCGTCGCACTCCGGCTCCGCGCGGAGCAGGTACGAGAAGCAGCAGCTCTCCCTGCGCCGCGTCCACTCGCGGTCCGCCAGGCGCAACGTCGAGGCCGAGGTCAGCGGCGGGTACCGCGCGTCGAGGACCAGGGCCGCGTCGGCGACGCCCGCGCCCTCCGCCTCCGGTGTTCCGCCCGCCCGGCCCGCTCCCCACAGGGCGTTCTCCAGGGCGTCGGTCGCCGCGGCCCAGAGCGCGCGGCGGCCGAAGCGGCTGTGCGGCCCGTACGCCTGGACGAACTGGGCCGCGTGGGCCGTGTAGCGGGTCCGGAGGACCGCCGCCAGGGCTCGCTCGTCGCGGACCGCCGTCGCGCCCGGGGTGGCCGAGGCCGGGTCGGTCGGCAGGCAGCAGAAGTCGGCGCCGAGCACCGCCAGGGCGTCCGGGTACGGCTGACCGGTGCCGATGCGGAAGGCCAGGTCCGCGGGCCGGAGCGAGGGCACCCGCCGCTCGTGGTGCAGCAGCAGCGCGCCGACCTGGGCCGGGACGTGCAGGTACCACGCGACCAGGTACGCGTCGGCGGTCCGGGGCGGCGCCTCGCCGTACTCGCGCCCGAGCCAGCCGGTCAGGCGCGTGCGCCACTCGTCGAAGAACCCCGGGCCGGCCAGGGCCGTCGAGCAGCGGATCCAGTCCGCCGGGACGTCCCGCCGCAGGTCGAGCCGCCGCAGGGATAGCGTGAGGTCCGCTGTCTCACGGGTGCTCGGCTGCGTCAACGGTGTCCTCCTTAGGTCTGCCTAACCTAACAGGACTCCGCCGATCGGGTGGCTGTCGCCCCGGTCACTCCCAGGGTGCGGACCTGTTCGCGGTGAGCGGACACCGCGCGGATGGCGGAATCCGGGTGGCCACTCGCACGTTGGGGTTGACGTAAAGGTGCAGGGCAACCTGAAGATGGAAGCACTCGGAAGTCCCCACGTCCGGGTGCGGAAAAGACCGCGAAGAGCCGTAGTGGTACGCCAGCGCGACCAGTTGGCTACTAGAGTGGTCTCACGGTGCTGAATCCATCGCGGTGAAAGCACGATGGACAACGGGCCGCCGGCGCAGCAGTCGAGGGAGTGCACATGTTTGAGAGGTTCACCGACCGCGCGAGGCGGGTGGTTGTGCTGGCTCAAGAAGAAGCCAGGATGCTCAACCACAACTACATCGGCACCGAGCACATCCTCCTGGGTCTGATCCACGAGGGTGAGGGTGTCGCCGCCAAGGCGCTCGAGTCGCTGGGCATCGCCCTGGAGGGCGTGCGCCAGCAGGTCGAAGAGATCATCGGCCAGGGCCAGCAGGCGCCGAGCGGGCACATCCCGTTCACGCCGCGGGCGAAGAAGGTGCTGGAGCTGTCGCTGCGCGAAGCGCTGCAGCTCGGCCACAACTACATCGGTACCGAGCACATCCTGCTGGGCCTGATCCGCGAGGGCGAGGGCGTCGCCGCGCAGGTGCTGGTCAAGCTGGGTGCGGACCTGAACCGCGTCCGCCAGCAGGTGCTCCAGCTGCTCTCGGGCTACCAGGGCAAGGAATCCACCGAAACCGGTTCCGGCGGCCGTGGTGAGGGCACCCCGTCGTCGTCGCTGGTGCTGGACCAGTTCGGCCGCAACATGACCGTGCTCGCCCGCGAGGGCAAGCTCGACCCGGTCATCGGGCGCGGCAAGGAAATCGAGCGGGTCATGCAGGTGCTGTCCCGCCGGACCAAGAACAACCCGGTGCTCATCGGCGAGCCCGGCGTCGGCAAGACCGCCGTCGTCGAGGGCCTCGCGCAGAGCATCGTCAAGGGCGAGGTGCCCGAGACGCTCAAGGACAAGCAGCTCTACACGCTGGACCTGGGCTCCCTGGTCGCCGGCTCCCGCTACCGCGGTGACTTCGAAGAGCGCCTGAAGAAGGTGCTCAAGGAGATCAAGACCCGCGGCGACATCATCCTGTTCATCGACGAGCTGCACACGCTGGTCGGGGCGGGTGCCGCCGAGGGCGCGATCGACGCGGCTTCGATCCTGAAGCCGATGCTCGCCCGCGGTGAGCTGCAGACGATCGGCGCGACCACGCTCGAGGAGTACCGCAAGTACATCGAGAAGGACGCCGCCCTCGAGCGCCGGTTCCAGCCGATCCAGGTCGGCGAGCCCTCGCTGGAGCACACGATCGAGATCCTCAAGGGCCTGCGCGACCGGTACGAGGCGCACCACCGCGTCTCGATCACCGACTCGGCGCTGGTCGCCGCCGCGACCCTGGCGGACCGGTACATCAACGACCGGTTCCTCCCGGACAAGGCGATCGACCTGATCGACGAGGCCGGCGCCCGGATGCGCATCCGCCGGATGACCGCGCCGCCGGACCTGCGCGAGTTCGACGAGAAGATCGCGAACGTCCGCCGCGACAAGGAGTCCGCGATCGACGCGCAGGACTTCGAGCGGGCCGCCCGCCTGCGTGACGAGGAGAAGACCCTCCTCGGCCAGAAGGGCGAGCGGGAGAAGCAGTGGAAGGACGGCGACCTCGACGTCGTCGCCGAGGTCGACGACGAGCAGATCGCGGAGGTGCTGGCCAACTGGACCGGCATCCCGGTGTTCAAGCTGACCGAGGAGGAGACCACCCGGCTGCTGCGCATGGAGGACGAGCTCCACAAGCGCATCATCGGCCAGGAGGACGCGGTCAAGGCCGTCTCGCAGGCGATCCGCCGTACGCGTGCCGGTCTGAAGGACCCGAAGCGTCCGTCGGGCTCGTTCATCTTCGCCGGCCCGTCCGGTGTCGGTAAGACCGAGCTCTCCAAGGCGCTGGCGGCGTTCCTGTTCGGCGAGGACGACGCGCTCATCCAGATCGACATGGGCGAGTTCCACGACCGCTACACCGCTTCGCGTCTCTTCGGTGCCCCTCCGGGCTACGTCGGCTACGAAGAGGGCGGCCAGCTGACGGAGAAGGTGCGTCGCAAGCCGTTCTCGGTGGTCCTGTTCGACGAGATCGAGAAGGCGCACCAGGAGATCTACAACACGCTCCTGCAGGTGCTGGAAGACGGCCGCCTGACAGACGGTCAGGGCCGCACGGTCGACTTCAAGAACACGGTCCTCATCTTCACGTCCAACCTGGGCACGTCGGACATCTCGAAGTCCGTCTCGCTCGGCTTCGCCGGAGGCAACGACTCCAGCACGAAGTACGAGAAGATGAAGCAAAAGGTCAACGAGGAAATGAAGAAGCATTTCCGCCCGGAGTTCCTGAACCGGATCGATGACATCATCGTGTTCCACCAGTTGACCAAGGACCAGATCATCATGATGGTCGACCTGATGATCAACCGGGTGGAGAAGCAGCTCAAGGCCAAGGACATGGAGCTGGAGCTGACCGAGAAGGCCAAGGCCCTCCTCGCGAAGCGCGGTTTCGACCCGGTGCTGGGTGCCCGGCCGTTGCGCCGCACGATCCAGCGCGAGATCGAGGACCAGCTGTCGGAGAAGATCCTCTTCGGCGAGGTCGAGCCCGGCCAGATCATCCTGGTCGACGTCGAAGGCTGGAGCGGCAACCCCGAGGACAAGGACGACACGGCCAAGTTCACCTTCCGCGGTGAGCGCCGGCCGTCCTCGATCCCGGACGCCCCGCCGGTCAGCATCGGCGCGGGTCACGAGGAGCAGGGCGGCGAAGCCGAGAGCGAGTGATCGGCTGAGCAGCACGGAGGAAGGGCGGTTCCCCGGAAGGGGAGCCGCCCTTCTCGCGTCCGGCCCCAGCGCCCCAAGGCCGCCTTGGGGCGCGTGAGACGATGCCCGCGGGCCTTGGGAGGGGAATCCGCGTGGACGTGCTGTCGATCGACTTCGGGACTTCCAGCACCGTCGGTGTCCTCTCCGCCTTCGGGCGCGGGCCGCGGGCCATCGAGGTCGATGGGTCCGTCACCATGTCCTCCGCCGTCTTCGTCGGCGATGACGGCCAGCTCGTCGTCGGGCAGGATGCCGAACGGCGGGCGCGGCTCGATCCCAGCCGGTTCGAGCCCAACCCCAAGCGGTGCATCGACGAAGGCACCCTGCGGCTCGGCGAAACCGCCGTCCCGGTCACCGACGCCTTCGCCGCCGTCCTGCGCAGGATCGGTGAGGAAGCCGAACGGCAGCTCGGCCGCGCGCCCGGGCAGACGCGGATCTCGCATCCCGCCGGCTGGGGCGACACCCGGCAGGAGGCCATTCGCACCGCCGCCGCCAAGGCCGGGTTCACCGATGTCCGGCTGATTCCCGAGCCGGTCGCCGCGGCCGCGCACTACGCGAGCATCGGGCACCGCAACACCGGCCCCATCGGCATCTACGACCTCGGCGCCGGCACCTTCGACTGCGCCGTCGTCGGCGTGTCCCAGCAAGGCTTTGCCGTGCTCGCCGAAGGGGGCCTGCCCGACCTCGGCAGCCTCGACATCGACCAGGCCCTGCTCGTCCACATCGGACGCTCGGTCTCGCACGCCGATCCGGCGCAGTGGCAACGGCTTCTCCGCCCGCAGTCCACCGCCGACCGGCGCACGCGGCGCGCGCTGCTGCAGGATGTCCGCGACGCCAAGGAAAGCCTCTCCCGCCACACGCAGACCCACGTGCCGATGCCCGAGCCGTTCGGCGACGTCCTGGTCAGCCGCGACGAGCTCGAAGCGCTCGTGCGGCCCAGCCTGTTGCGCAGCGCCGAGCTGCTCGCCGCGACGATCCACCGCGCCGGCCTGACTCCCGCGCAGCTCGCCGGTGTCTACCTCGTCGGCGGGCCGAGCCGGATGCCACTGCTGGCCAGGCTTCTCGGGCGCCAGCTCGGCGTCGCGCCGACCACGCAGGACCAGCCCGAGACCGCCGTGGCGTTCGGCCTCCACCACGTTCCGCTGGGGAACACCGCCGACCTCACCGTGCCCGCCTTCGCGCCGGTCCGCCCGCCCGTGACGCCGCCGCGGCCGCAACCCTGGCAGCACCAGCAACCGCCGGTCCGGCCGCCTCAGTACGCGCCGCCGCCGAAGCCGGAGAAGAACACCAAGCCGTGGCTCATCGCGCTCGCGGTGCTCGTCGTCGTCGCGATCGTGGTGACCGTGATCGTCCTCGTCACCCAGGGCGGCTCCGCAGCGGAATCCACAGTGGACTGCACGACGACGGCCCAGCGCGACCAAGCCGGGTTCACCCCGTGCCTGCGCTCGCTGGCCGGCACGGTCCCGGACCGCGCCACCTGCCGGCCCGCCGACTCGGTGGCTCAGCTGGTGCACGCCCAGGTGGCCGTCACCTGCGGGTTCGGCAAGGGCAGCGCCGTCAGCTACTACCAGGGCGTGACCGTCCAGGAGATCGAGGCGGGCGCGAAGCTGCAGCTGGGCGAGGGCACCGTCGAACGCGGCACCTGGGACGGCGGCGGGCTGCACGGCCGGTACGTCGCCGGGGTCGGCAGCGTCACGGGGATCGTGCTCTTCGGCGCGGACGACCGCCGGGCGGCCGGGCTCTACGTCTCGATCGACCGTGGGCGCCGCACCCCGGACCTCGTCGCCTACTTCACCGGCGAGCTCAAACCCGCCTGACGGCTCACCAGGCCTGGTCCATCCGCGGGCCCTGGCGGTAGAAGTCGTCGTCCGCCACCGGTCCGGGTGGCGGTGCGACGGCGGGAGCCTCGGCCGACCGGTCCTGCAGCACCGCGTCGGTCCGCTCCTCGCGCCGAGGGGCGGCCGGCGCCGGCGAAGGCGTCGGCGGCTCGAACTGCACCCGCCAGCGCAGCCGGTCCATCAGGTAGCCGCCGCTGCCCAAAGGCGCCAGCAGCTGCCCGGTCCGCTTCGCCGAGTCCCGCTGCGCTTCGACGTAGGTCCGCAGCACGGCGTCGGCGATCTCGTCCGGGGACATCCGCGAGACGGCGTCGGTGAGCCGCAGCCGGGTCAGCACGCCGTCGGTGTTGACCGACAGCGAGACGGCGCCGTCAGCGGACGTCGCCGTCGCCGTCAGCGCGGACAGCTCGCCCAGAAGGGCGTCACGGTCCGGTTTCGCCTGCTCAGCCATTCAACGCTCCCACGGGCGTCGCGCGGTGGAAACCGGCGATCTCGTCCTGCCTCTTCCGGTACTGGTCCTCCAGCAGCGCGCCGGCGGAGTCGCGGAGATCCTGCGGGTCGGTTTCGAACCCGATCATGGTCACCTCTTGTTCCGGGCGTCTCGTCATGTAAACACCGTTCAGTCGCCCGCCAGGGTGATTCGCGGAGGGTGTGCGTCAGATCACGAGAGCAGCTCCGTACCGCCGAACGGGGGAAACTCGTACCTGTCCGGGGCGGCCGGCGCTCTTACCTGCATGAGCACAGTCACGAAGCCTCGCGCTCCGACCGTGCGGCGGCAGTTGCGCGAGGCGAAACGCTTTTCCTGGACCGGGTTCGGCGTCACGGTCGCGGCGTCGCTGCTCGGCACGCTCGTTCCGGCGGCGATCGGCGCCGGCCCGAACGCGACGCTGATCTCGACGTTGGTGGTCACGGTGCTGGCGGCCGGCGGGTTCACCGCCAAGGACGGCAGCGCCGCGCGCGGGATCAAGGCGATCGCCATCGTGCTGCTGGCCGCGGGCGCGCTGGTCCTGACGGTGACCGGGGTGACGGTGCTCGACGTGGTGCGCGGCGGCCCGGCGACGTTCCCGGTGGTGCCGGCCACCGACCCGGCGGCAGTGCTGGTCCCGGAATCGGTGGCCTGCGGCACGACGCCGGTGCACACGACGACGACCTGCACGGTGGCGGTCCGCAGCGTCGGCGCCGTCCCGCTGCGGATCAGCGGGACCGAGCTGGACAGCAAGGAGTTCGCGGTGGACGCGGGCGCGTGCGTCGGCCTCGAGGTGGCGCCGGGCAGGAGGTGCACGCTCGTCGTGAGCTTCACGCCGGAGTGGAGCGGCGACCGGGTGGCGGACTTGACGGTGCACCACAACGTCCCGGGCCCGGCGGCGTTCGTGGAGCTCACCGGCCGCGGCGGTTAACTCCGGACGAACCGGATCCGTCAATGCTCCGCGCCCGCGCTGACGGCGAGGTCCTCCCTTGTCCGCAACGCCGTGTCCACCAGCACTTCCAGCGCGTCGGCGATGCGGTCCACCCCCAGCGACGGCGCGGCCTTGCCGGACGCCGCCACCTGCTCGGGGCTGAACGGGACGTGCACGAACCCGCCGCGCACGTCCGGCAGGGTCGACAGCAGGTGCATCAACCCGTAGAAGACCTGGTTGCACACGTACGTCCCGGCGGTGTGGGACACCGACACCGGCACGCCCGCCGCGCGGATCGCCGCCACGCACGCCTTCACCGGCAACGTCGTGAAGTACGCCGCCGGGCCGTCCGGGACCACCGGGACGTCCACCGGCTGCGCGCCCGCGTTGTCGGGGATGCGCGCGTCGATCAGGTTGACCGCGACGCGCTCCGGCGTCACGTCGAGGCGGCCGCCCGCCTGGCCGACGCACACCACCAGCGACGGCCGGTGCTCCGCCACCGCGCGCCGCAGCGTGGGCAGCGACGCGTCGAACTCGCACGGCAGCTCCACCGCCGCGACGTCGTCCCGGCGCGCGCCGAGCAGCGAAACCGCCTGCCAAGACGGGTTCACCGCCTCCCCGCCGAACGGCGCGAACCCGGTCATCAGCACGTTGGCCATGTCCCACCTCCCAAAGCCGTCAAGGCCACCTTACGGGCGTCAGACGCCCGCAAGGTGGCCTTGACGGCACTGCAGATTCAGGCGGCGGGCTTCAGGCCACCCGGGAAGAGGTACTGGTCCGCGGGCTTGCCGGCGCCGTACACCCACGCGTCGAAGAACCCCTGGAGGTTCTTGTGCGCGACCTTTTCGGTGTACTGCTGGAACTCCTGCATGCTCGCGTTCCCGTTCCGGTGCAGCGCCGGCCAGGTCTTGAGGACCCGGTCGAACGCGGGCTGCCCGACGTAGTTGCGCAGCGCGTGCAGCATCATCGGGCCCTTGGAGTACACCGACGTGAACTCCTTGCCGGGGCCCATGTCGTAGAGCTTGCCGTTCCAGAAGTTCGCCGACGCCTTCTTGACGTCGTCCGCGTACTGCTTGTTCAGGTCGACGCCCTCCTTCGCCTCGTCCCAGAGCCACGTCGCGTAGGACGCGAAGCACTCGTTCAGGCAGACGTCGCGCCAGTGCGACACCGCCACCGAGTCGCCGTACCACTGGTGGGCGTTCTCGTGGACGATCGTCGGGACCGTGCCGGCCCAGCCCGCGGAGTAGATCGGCCGGCTCATCGTCTCCAGCGAGAAGCCGATCTGCTCGTTGAGGAAGATGCCGCCCGCCGCGTCGATCGGGTACTTGCCGAACTTCGTCTCGAGGAAGTCGAGGATCTCCGGCAGGCGCGCCTCGGCTTGCTTCGTCGAGTCGGGGACGCCCGGGGCGAACGCGCTGACGACCGGGGTGCCGTCCTTGCGCTTCTGCTTGTCGAAGGTCCACTTGTCGATCGCGACCGTCGTCATGTAGGGCACGATCGGCGTTTCCTCGGCCCAGACGTGCGTGGTGCCGCCCGGCGCCTTGAAGGACGGCTTCTCGCGGCCGTTGGCGATCACGCCCCACTCGTCGGGCACGGTGATCGCGAGGTGGAACGTGGCCTTGTCGAGCGGGGTGTCGTTGACCGGGTACCAGGTGGTGGCCGACTTCGGCTCGCCGGCGGCGAACGCGCCGCCCGCCTGGGCGTACTGCCAGCCGTTGTTGCCGAGCGACGGGTCGTCGATCGGCGCGGGGACCCCGTGGTAGTCGATCTCGACCTCGAAGTGCTCGCCGCGCCGCAGCGACCGCGACGGCGTGATGACCAGCTCGTGGTCGCCGGTCCGGCTGAACTTCGCGCCGCGGCCGTCGACCTTCACCGAGTCGACGGTCAGGCCGCGCAGGTCGAGGTTGAACGAGCTGAGCGACTGCGTGGCGCGCGCGGAGATGTCCTGCGCGCCCTTGAGCTGGTGGGACGCGGGGTCGTAGCTGACCTTCAGGTTGTAGTCGGAGACGTCGTAGCCGCCGTTTCCGTCCTGGGGGTAGTAGCTGTCGCCCGCGCCGTCGCTGCCCGGCTTCGCGGCGCCCCAGTCGTTCCCGGCGGCCGCGACCCCGCTGCTCAAGCAGATGCCGGTGAGCAGTGCGGCGGCGAGCACGACCGGTTTCTGTCCCCTCATGAACGCTCCTGTCTGGGGTGGACGTGGAACCGCAACGTATCGCCACGAACGTCCCGCCCGGCGGTCTGACGTCGCATTTGTCCGGAAAATCAACACTTCCGTCGGTGCCGCTCCGGCCATCCGCCCCCGGCGCCCGGGCGCGGTCTGGAAAGCTGGACGCATGCGCGTTGCGCTGCTGGGCCCGCTGCGGGCGACCGACGACGAAGGCACGCCGATCGACATCGGCGGGGCCCGCCTCCGCATGCTCCTGGCCAGGCTCGCGCTGGACGCCGGGCGCGCTGTCCCGGCGGACGCGCTCGTCGACGGGCTCTGGGGTGCCGAACCGCCCGCCGACGCCGCCAACGCTCTGCAGTCGCTGGTCTCGCGGCTGCGGAAGGCGCTGCCGGTGGCCGTCGAGTCGGGCCCCGGTGGCTACCGGCTCGCCGTGACCCGCGAAGACGTCGACGCCGAGCGGTTCGAACGGCTCGCCGCCGACGGCCGCCGGGAGCTCGCCGCGGGCCGGGACGCCCGCGCGGCCGAGCTGCTCACCGAAGCCCTCGGGCTCTGGCAGGGCGGCGCGCTCGCCGACGTCATCGAGGCACCGTTCGCTCCGGCGCCCGCTCGCCGGCTGACCGACCTTCGGGCCGAAGCGGCCGAAGACCGCTTCGAAGCCCTGATCCGGCTGGGCGAACACGCCGGCGTCCTCGCCGACCTGGCCGCCGCGGCCGACGCCGACCCGCTGCGCGAGCGGCTGGCCGGCCTGCGGATCCGCGCGCTCTGCGTGGCCGGGCGGCAGTCGGAAGCACTGGGCGTCTACACCGGGATCCGCCGCACCCTGGCCGACCAGCTCGGCGTCGACCCGTCGGCCGAGCTGCAGGAGATCCACCTCGCCGCGCTGCGCGGCGAGTTCGCGCCGCCGTCGCCGATCACCGACCGGCTGCCGACCCGGCTGACCACGTTCGTCGGCCGTGACGACGAGCTCAAGCTGCTGGCCGAACTGCTCGGCGGTGCCCGCCTGGTCACCCTGATCGGCCCGGGCGGGGCGGGCAAGACGCGGCTGGCCACCGAGGCGGCGTCGCGGCATCCGGCGCACGCGCGCGGGCGCGTGTGGTTCGTGCCGCTCGCCGGCGTCCGCGACCCCGGCGACGTCGTCGGCGCGGTGGCCGGCGCGCTGGAGGTGCGCGACATCCGCAGCACCGACACCGAGGTGCGGCGGCGGCCGGACCTGCTCGGCCAGGCCGCCGAGGTGCTGGCCGGCGGGGAAGCGCTGCTGGTGCTGGACAACTGCGAGCACCTCATCGACGCGGCCGCGACGCTGGCCGACGACCTGCTGGGCCGGGTGCCCGGGCTGCGGATCCTCGCGACCAGCCGGGAGCCGCTGGCCATCACCGGCGAGGCGCTCTGCCCGCTCGGGCCGCTGCCCGTGCCCGCCGAACGCGCGGCGCCCGCCGAAGCCGCCGAGCTGGACTCGACACGGCTGTTCCTCGACCGGGCGAGCGCGGTCCGCCCGGACTTCGTGCTCGACGAGTCCACTGTGGACGACGTCGGCCAGATCTGCCGCCGGCTCGACGGGATGCCGCTCGCGCTGGAGCTGGCCGCGGCGCGGCTGCGGTCGATGACACCGGCCCAGATCGCCGCCCGGCTCGACGACCGGTTCCGGCTGCTGACCTCGGGCAGCCGCACGGCGCTGCCGCGGCAGCGGACGCTGCGCGCGGTCGTCGAGTGGAGCTGGGACCTGCTCACCGAGCCGGAGCTGGTGCTCGCGCGGCGGCTCGCGGTGTTCCCCAGCGGTGCGCCGACGGACGCCGTCGAGCGGGTCTGCGCGGACGAGCTGCTGCCCGCCGCCGACGTCCCGTACGTGCTCGGCACGCTCGTCGAGAAGTCCATCGTGGACACCGTGAACCGCGGTGGTGAGCCGCGGTACCGGATGCTGGAGACCCTGCGGGCCTACGCCGGTGAACGACTCGCGGAGTCCGGTGAGCAGGACACGTTCCAGCGCGCGATGGCCGGCTACTACGTCGGCCTTGCCGAATGGGCGGAACCGCTGCTGCGCACCGGTGAGCAGCTGTCCGCGATCGACCTCTACGAGGCGGAGTCGGCCAACCTGACCGGCGCCCTGCGCACGGCCATCCAAAGGTCCGATGTGGACACTTCGGTGCGGTTGCTCAACGGGATGTTCTGGTACTTCACCATCCTCGGGCAGGGCGAACGGGCCGAAGAGTTCATCAACGCCGTGCTGGGCTTCGGCGACCGGCTGCCCCCGGACGCCCGGGCGGCCTACCGCGCGATCATGCGGTTGTTCCGCCAGGTGCCGTCCCGGATCCCGCCCGAAGGCATCCGCGAGCTGGTCGACGAATGCGTCCGCACCGGTGCGGTGGCGAAGTACCCCGGGCTGGCCGTCGCGCTGCCGATGCTGGCGTTCCTCGGCGGCGACCGCGAGCTGGCGATGCGGGAGGTGCACCGCGCGCAGGCCGACGGCGACCCCTGGATCCGCGCGGGCGGGTTCTGGGTCGAGAGCTTCCTGCTCGACGACGCCGGCGACATCGAGGGGGCGGATCGCGCCCGGGACCTGGCGTACGCGGGCTTCCGCCAGGTCGGCGACCGCTGGGGCACGGCGATGACGTTGAGCTTCAAGGCGAACGCGTTGTCACAGGACGGCGAAGGCGAGAGCGCGATCGAGGTGTACCAGCAGGGGCTGGCGCTGTCGATGGAGCTGCGCTCGCACGAGGACGTCGTCCAGCACTGGTGGCGCCTGGCCGTCGAACGCGCCCGGCTGGGGGACATCGAAGGCGCGTGGCGCGACCAGGAGGCCGCCGAGCGCTACGGGCGGGGGATCGAGAACGCGCAGCAGCGGGCGGTCCTGACGTTCGGCCGGATCGAGCTGTGCCTGCGCGGCGGCCGGCCGGCCGAAGCCCGCGCGGCGCTCGCCCAGCTCCGGACGCTGACGTGGGAGACCGCGTTCCCCGAGGGCATGGGCGAGGAGTGGATCAGCGCGTTCGAAGGGCGGCTCGCGCTGGCCGAGCACCGGCCCGACGAGGCCGAGGCGCACTTCGTCAAGGCCATCCTGGCGACCCGGGACCGCGGTGACATGCCGGATCTCGCCGGCGCGGTGGAGCTGCTGGCGCTGGTGCGCGGGGAGCAGGGCCGGCCGGTCGAGGCGGCCCGCCTGCTGGGGACGTCGGCGCTGATCCGGGGCCGGTTCGACCTCGGCAGCCCGGAGGTGCGCGAGCTGATCGCCCAGCTGCGCGCGGAACTTTCCGACGCGCGGTACGAAGAGCTGATCGCGGCGGTGCGCGCAATGTCCAAAGAGGACGCCATCGCCGAGGTGTGCGCCGCGATAAGCTGAAGGGGACGCCCTCGCGGACGTCCCCTTCAGTTCCCCCTGGCGCGACTCACCCCCGTGCGTCCGCGCCGTTCAGACCCGCCGGCGGTAGGCCCAGGTGGCCAGCGGGAAGAACACGATCACCGCGCCGGCCATCCAGGCCAGCGCCCCGGCCAGCGGACCGGCGACGGCGCCGCCGTTCATCAGGCCGCGCAGGGCGTTGGCCATCAGGCTCACCGGGCTGATGTCCGCCCACGCCTTCAGCCAGCCCGGCATGGTGCTGGTGCTGACGAACACGTTGCTGCCGAACGTCAGCGGCATGATGAAGACGAACATCAGTGCCTGCGCCGAGCCCGGCGACTTCATCACCATGCCGACGAACACCGAGCCCCAGCAGAAGCACAGGCCGAACGCCAGCGCCAGCAGGATCGCCACGGCGAACTCGCCGGGGCTGGTCGCGATCCGGTAGCCCATGATCGTCGCCACCACCATCAGCACGACCAGGCAGACGACGTACCGGACGACGTCGGCGAGCACCGCGCCGATCAGCGGTGCCGATCGGGCGATCGGCATGCTGCGGAACCGGTCGAAGACGCCCTTGGTGATGTCGGTGTTGAGGTTCGTGCCGACCGTGAGGCACGCCTGCAGGATGTTCATCACGATCACGCCCGGCACGACCATCTGCAGGTACGCGTCGGTCGACCCGGACAGCGCGCCACCGAACAGGTAGACGAAGATGACCAGGAAGATGATCGGCATCAGCGTGACGTCGGCCAGCTGCTCCGGGTTCTTGCGGATCTTCAGGATGCCGCGCCAGGCCAGTGAAAGCGCGTGCTGGAAGCCCTTGGCGGGGCTGATGTGCCGCGGCGGGGCCGGGCGGTCGAGCGCCAGCGTCGTCATGCCAGGCTCCCTTCGAGGTCTCGGGTGTCCTTCTTGGACTCTTCGGCGGTGTGCCCGGTCAGGGCGAGGAACACCTCGTCGAGGCTGGGCAGCCGCAGCGCCAGCTCGTCCGCGGTGATCCCGGCTTCGTCCAGCTTGCGGACCAACGTGGACAGCAGCACCGGGTCGCTGACCGGCGCGGTGAGCAGCCCGGACGCGTTGTCCCGCGTCGGCCGCACGCCGGTGAGGTCGCCGAGGATCCGGTGGACGGCGTCCATGTCGGTCAGCTGGGTCGGGCGGACCTGCAGCGTCTGCCCGCCGACCCGGCGCTTCAGTTCGTCCGCCCGGCCGTCGGCGACGACCCGGCCGTGGTCGAACACGGTGATCTTGTCGGCCAGCTGGTCGGCCTCTTCGAGGTACTGCGTGGTCAGCAGCACCGTCGCGCCCTCCGCGACGAGGTTGCGGACGACCTCCCAGACTTCGTTGCGGGCGTGCGGGTCGAGCCCGGTGGTCGGCTCGTCGAGGTAGAGCACCTCGGGCCGGCCGACGAGGCTGGCGGCCAGGTCGATCCGCCGCCGCATGCCGCCCGAGTACGTCCGGATCGGCCGCTTGGCCGCGGGCGTCAGCTCGAACCGCTCGATCAGCTCGGTGGCCCGCGCCTTGGCGTGGGCGCGGGACAGGCCGTAGAGCCGGCCGATGAGCATCAGGTTCTCGATGCCGTTGAGGTCCTCGTCGACCGACGCGTACTGCCCGGTCAGGCCGATCAGGCTGCGGACCCGGACCGGGTCGGTGACGACGTCGAAGCCCCCGACGGTGGCTCTCCCGGAGTCCGGTTTCATCAACGTCGCCAGGATGCGGATCGCGGTCGTCTTGCCCGCGCCGTTCGGCCCGAGCACCCCCACCACCTGGCCGTAGGGGACCTCGAGGTCCACCCCGTCGAGCGCCTTGGTGTCCCCGAAGTGTTTGACCAGGCCCTCGGCCTGGATCGCGTGCGACATGGGCGTTCCTCCTTCACCGTCGCGTTCTGAGGATGACTTTGGACGACGGCGCTGGCAGGCCGCGCACAGCGCGCTGGCAGGCGCTGGCAGCCGCTGGTGGAGATCTTGTGGAGGTGTTGTCGGCGCCCGGGCCGGGCGGCGGGCGCATCGGCATACTCGGCACATGACGGTTGCGGAAGAGACGCGCGTCCGGCGGAAGAACCCGCTGGTCACGGCCCTGCTGGTGGTGCCGCTGGTGCTGCTGGTGGTCTTGGTCGCGCTGCGCCTGATCGGCTACGACGGCGACTGGTACACCCTCGTCGCGTTGTCGCTGACGCCGTTCGTGGCGGCCGGGGGCGTGCTGCTGGGCGGACTCGCGCTGGCCCTGCGGCGCTGGTGGGTCGGCGGGGTCGCGCTGGTGCTGGCCATCGCGCTGGCCGTGCTCGTGCTGCCGCGGCTGTCGGCGAGCGACCAACGCGAAGTGCACGGCAAGACACTGCGCGTGCTCGCTTCGAACCTGCTCTACGGCCAGGCGGACCCGAAGGCCGTCGTCGACCTGGTGCGCGAGCAGCGGATCGACGTGCTCAACCTGGTCGAGCTGACGCCCCGCGCGGTCGACGGCCTGACCGCGGCCGGGCTGTTCCAGGCCCTGCCGTACCGGGTGCTGCACCCGGCGCCCGGGGCGTTCGGCTCGGGGATCGTGTCGCGCTTCCCGCTGAAGGAGGTCAACCTGACGGGTGATTCGGCGGCCAAGCAGCCGGGCGCGCAGGCCGACCTCGGCGACGGCGTGGTGGCCGAGATCGTCGCCGTCCACCCGATCTCCCCGGACGTCGACACCCCGCAGTGGGAGCGGGAGATCAAGGACCTCTCCCGCGCGGCCGGCGAGCACGGCCTGCGCATCCTGGCGGGCGACTTCAACGCGACGCTGGACCACGCGGCGTTCCGCACGGTGCTCTCCCGCGGCTACAACGACGCGGCGGAGGAGCACGGCTCGGGGTTGACGCCCACGTGGCCGTCGTCGTCGCCGGTGGTGACGATCGACCACGTGGTGGTCGACAACCGGGCGGCGGTCCAGGACTACCGCGTGTTCGACGTCGCGGGCAGCGACCACCGGGCGGTGTTCGCCGAAGTCCGCCTGCCGTGAAGCCGTTTCTGGCAGCCTGACCGCCATGCGAAGACTCGTGCCGCTCGCCGTGGTCCTGCTGGTCGCCGCGTGCGGGCAGTCCGCCGCCGCGCCGGAAGGCGGGCCCAAGAGCGCGCTCGGCTTCGCCGCGCACGCGGTGCCGGGCCCGGACGGCACGGTGTCCGGGGCGGGCGCGAAGTTCTCGCAGCGGGACGCCGGCGGCACCGTCACCGAGCTCGGCGAGCTGCGCGGCCGGCGTGAAGTGCGGTCTCTGGCGCGTTCGGGTGGCAACCTGGTGGCGGTCGGGACGGCGTTCCTCGACGGGCAGACGACCCGGCCGGTGGCCTGGGTGTCGGACGACGGAGGCAAGACGGAACGCACGGTCGTGATGCCGCTCCTCGAGGGAGTGACCGGGGCGAACGGGCCGTGGTCGGTGGCGGCCGCCGGGCAGGAACTGCTCGCGGCCGGGTATTCGAACCCGCGGCTGCAGCTCTGGGTCTCGCACGACGGCGGCGGCAGCTGGACGGTGTCGGAGCTTTCGACGCCGTCGGACGAGACACTGGTGTACGGGATCCTGCCGGTCGCCGGGCAGTGGCTGCTCTACGGTGAGACTACGAACGGCTACGCGCAGAAGCCTTTCGTGATCACCGGGAAGCCGGGCGCCTGGTCCACAGTGGACACCCCTGGGCCCGGGGGGATCGTGGCGGGCACGCTGGACGGGCGCGGAAACCTCGTGCTGGCCGGCCGGACCATCGAACCGAACCGGGGCAACCAGCGCCCGCGCTCCTGCTCGGCCGTGCTGGTGCGCGACGGTCAGGGCTGGCAGCGCGGCGAGCTGGGCTGCGCGGAGTCCCCGGTGCGGGTGGCCACGACGCTGGCCGACGGCCGGGTCATGCTCGCGGGGAACCGGGACCTGTGGCTGCGGCCAGCGCCGTGAGCGTTTCCAGCGCGCCGGCCGGGATGGAGACCCCGCGGCCGTGGCGGATCTCCGGTTCACGCGGGTTGATGCGGATCAGCGCGCCGGTCGCCGCGCTCGCCAGTTCGCTGTAGCGGCGGACCGTCGGGACCGCCTGTCCCGCGCCCAGCTCGACCACCACGAGGTCGCGCGCGGTGCGTCGCCACGCCGTCAGCTCGTCGAGCTGGGCCTGGCTGCGGTCCGGAACCCAGTCGAAGTCGCCGAACATGAGGATGTTGGGCCGGGCCAGGCCACCGCACCGGGGGCACGACGGCAGCGGTGGCACCGCACGCATCGTCTCTTCGTCGATGGCGACTTCGACGTCGGCGGGCCAGATGGCCGTTGTGCACCCGGAAAGGCACTGCAGGTGGTGGATCGAGCCGTGCGCCTCGGCGACGTGCTCGAAGCCTGCCTCCTGGAACTGTCCGTCCACATTGGATGTGAAGACGCGCACGGTTGGCGCGAAGCCGCGCAGCAGCCGGAAACCCTCGTGCGGCACCGTTCGCCGGTAGAGCGACAGCCGGTGTCCGTAGAACCCCCAGGCCAGCTCGGGGTCGTCGGCGAAGTGCCGCGGATCGGCCAGCTCTTCGAACCGCATGCCGAGCCGGGCGTACGGCGGGTACGCGCGCCAAAACCCTTCGCCGCCGCGGAAGTCCGGCAGCCCGGAGTCGACGCCCATCCCGGCGCCGGCGCAGATCAGCAGCGCGCCGGCGCCTTCGAGGAGTTCCGCGGCTCGCTCGAGAGCGTCACTCACCCGGCTGCGAACCGAGGACGACCTCGAACTCCAGCAGGTTCGCCCCGGTGGACACCGGCTTGGCGCGCTCGCCCGAGTGCGCCGCCGCGGCCGGGCCGCCCTTCGCCCACGCCTGGTACGCCTCCTCGGTCTCCCACTTCGTGTAGACGAAGTAGCGCGTCTCGCCGGAAACCGGGCGCAGCAGCTCGAACCCGAGGAACCCGGGCTGCTGGTCGACGGCGTGCATCCGCGCCGCGAACCGCTTCTCCAGCTCGGGGCCGGCGCCTTCGGGAACCTCGATCGCGTTGATCTTGACGACACTCATGGCTCCCACCCTAGTTGGCTCCGCGGTGTGACCCGTGCCACTGTTGAGGCCATGGGGAGTACCGAGCGCGACCTCGCCACCGATATCGCCCGGATCGTCCGCGCCACCGCCGACGAGGTCGCGGGCGGCGGGGGCAGCGAGCTGATCGAGCGCGTGACCGGCCATCTGGGGGCACCGCTGCCGGAAGTGGTGGTCGTGACCCGCAACTGGCCGATGTGGGAGCACGCCAACATCCAGCGCGGCGTCGACGCCTACCTCGCCGAGCACGGCACAGCCGTGGGCTGGTTCGGCATCGCGGGCGGTCAGCGCACGCACGAGGACCTCATCGGGATGCTCGCCACCGCGCGCAGCAAGGGGATGTACGAGCTCGGCTCGGTGGACTACACCACCACGGCGACCGGCCCGCACGACGCGACCGAAGCCGTCCAGCTGGGGCTGGTCGGCACGAGCGCACCGGACGGTGAGCCGGTGCTGCTCGCCATCCGCGGCGCGAACCCGCAGTGGGGGCTCGAGCAGTGCCGGCTGGAGGTCCTCGCGACGTCCCGGGCGACCGCCACCGAAGTACGCAACCACGTCGAGCGGCTGATGACCGAACACGATCTCCTGCGGGGACAGGTGCTGGCCTTCGGCACCAGTGAGCACCGCGCCAACGAACTGCTCACGTTCCTTCCGCGGCCGGCGTTGACCGGCGAGGAGGTCGTGCTGCCGAAGGGCGTGCTCGACGCGATCGAGCGGCACACGATCGGCATCGCGGAACACGGCGAGCGGTTGCTGGCCGCGGGGCAGCACCTCAAGCGCGGGCTGCTGCTGCACGGCCCGCCCGGCACCGGCAAGACGCACACGGTCCGCTACCTGATGGGCCGTCTGCCGGACACCACGGTGATCATTCTGACCGGGGCGGCGATGAAGTTCATCGGCAAGGCCGCGGAGCTGGCGCGGCGGCTGCAGCCGAGCGTGGTCGTGCTGGAGGACGTCGACCTGATCGCGCAGGACCGCAGCTACGGGCCGATGGTCCAGCCGCTGCTGTTCACCCTGCTCGACGCGATGGACGGCGTGGGCGGCGACGCCGACGTCACGTTCCTGCTCACCACCAACCGGGCCGGCGAGCTGGAGAAGGCCCTCGCGGACCGGCCGGGCCGCGTCGACCTCGCCGTCGAGATCCCGCTCCCGGACGCTGCCGGGCGCGAAGCACTCCTACGCCTGTACGCGCGGGGTTTGACCCTGACGGCGGACCTCGGCCCGATCGTCGAGGCGACGAAGGGGATGACGGCGTCGTTCGCGAAGGAGCTGCTGCGGCGGGCGTCGCTGCTGGCACTGAGCACGCGCCCGGACGAGGACGTCGTCGTCGGCGAGGAGGAGCTGACGACGGCGCTGCGGGAGATGCAGGACGCGCGGAGTGCGCTGACGCGGTCGCTGCTGGGCAGCTCAGCTGCGCAGTGAGCCGGGGAAGAGGTCGGCATCCGCGGGGAGCTTCGTGCCGCGGAACCACTCGTCGAAGAACGACCGCAAGTTCTGCCCGCTGACCTGCGAGGCCATCTTCTCGAAATCGGCCCAGGTCGCGTTGCTGTGGCGGTAGCGGGACGGCCAGTCGTGCAGGAGCCGGTCGAACGCCGGGTCGCCGATCCGGCGGCGCAACGCGTGCAGCGCCAGGATGCCCTTGTTGTAGACGCCCTCGAACTCGTGGCCCTGCCCCATACCGACCAGCTTCTGCGCCCAGAAGTCCGTGCTGCCGCGGGTGATCTCGATCGCCGCGCGGTAGCGGTCGTCGAGGCTCTGGCCCTCGCGCTCGGCCCACAGCCACTGCGCGTACGACGCGAAGCACTCGTTCAGGCAGATGTCGGACCAGTCGGTCAACGACACCGAGTCGCCGAACCACTCGTGGGCGTTCTCGTGCACCAGCGTTGGCAGGTCGGCCCACTTCGCGTACGTCGGCCGGGTCTGCGTCTCCAGCGAGAAGTGGACGTCCTCGTTCAGGAAGATCCCGCCGGCCGCCGACTGCGGGTACGGCCCGAACTTGCCGCTCAGGAAGCCGAGCACCTCCGGCAGGCGGTCGCCGATCGCGCGGCGGTCTTCCGTGCCGGGCGCGTACGCGGTGACGACCGGGGTGCCGTCCTTCAGTGTCGACCTGTCGACGCTGAACTTGCCGATCGCGATCGTCGTCAGGTAGCTCGCCACCGGGTTCGGCTCGGTCCACGTCCCCGGCGGGCCCTCCCGGCCGTTCGAGATGACTGTCCAGCCGGCCGGGACGTGCGCGGTGAGCGTGAAGGACGCCTTGTCGCGCGGAGTTTCGTTCACGGGGTACCAAAACGCCGCCGAATGCGGCTCGCCGACCATGTACGCGCCGCCGTCGGCCGAGTGCTGCCAGCCGTTCTCGCTGCCGCCGTCGTGCGGGGTCTTCGCCGGGTCGCCTCCGTAGCGGACGCGGGTGCGGAACGTCGTCCCCGCGCGGATCGGCGCCGCCGGCGTGATGACCAGCTCGAACGCCTTCTCGCGGCTGAAGCGGGCCGGCTGGCCGTCGACCTCGACGCCGCGGACGTCGAGCCCGCGCAGGTCGAGGTCGAACCGGCTGAGGTCTTGGGTGGCCTTCGCGGTGACCGTCGTGTCGCCGTCGAGGTGGCCGCTCGGCGGGTCGTAGGTCGCGTCGACGTGGTAGTTCAGCGCGTCGTAACCGCCGTTGCCGTCGTCCGGGTAATACGGATCACCGGCTCCGGAAGTCCCCGGCGCTGGGTGCATCGGCGCGGGCGGGGGCGCCGCCGTGACGGCGTCACCGCTGCAGGCCGCGGCGACGATCACCGCGGCGCAGACGGCGAGGGCGGTCAGTCGGCGGCGCATGGGAACCACCATAGGTGATGGATTGCGATCACTTGATCACGTTCCGCACCTGCGGTTTTGTGGTTAGGTGGCCGCGTGCTCTGTTTCGGCGGCACCGGCGTGCCGATCGTTCTGCTCCACGGACTGATGGGCCGCGCGAGGACGTGGTGGCGCGTCGCGGAGTGGCTTCGGCCCTACGGCGCGGTGTACGGCTTGGACGCGCGCGGCCACGGCAGCGCCCCGCGCGTCGGACCCTGGACGACCGAGCGGTTCACCGACGACGTCGCCGACGCGCTGCGGACGCTCGACGCCGGTCCGGCCGTGCTCATCGGGCATTCGATGGGCGGCCTGCACGCCTGGACGACCGCCGCGAAGTACCCGGAGCTCGTGCGCGCGGTCGTCTCCGAAGACTTCGCGCCGGACCAGCGCGGGCGGACCGTCGAGACGTGGCGCGGGTACTTCGAGAGCTGGCCGGTGCCGTTCAGGTCGCGGGACCACGTCCGCGAGTTCTTCGGCGACGCGGGCGAGTACTTCGCCGACTGCGTCGAGGAGCGTTCCGATGGATTTCACCTCGTGGCCGACCTTGAAGACCTGTACGTCATCGCCGCCGAGTGGGGCCGTCGCGACTACTGGGACGTCGTGGCCGCGATCCGCTGCCCGCTGCTGCTGGTCGAGGGCGAGCACACGGCGATGCCGGCCGGTCAGCAGGCACTCGTCGCCGAACGGGTTCCGGGCGCGAAACACCTGGTGGTGCCAGGTTCGGCCCACCTGCCCCACGATGAAGCCCCGGAGACGTACCGAGGCGCGGTGGAAGCGTTTCTCTCCGCCGTGCTGGCCCGCTGAAGCGGAGCTTTTACGTGAAAGCTCCGCCGGTTCAAGCGCGGGTCAGGTCGGCTCGCCAGGCCGCCGTCGAGCGGTCGGCCGGGACGATCAGCGGCCAGACGTCCGAGCCGAGGAAGCCGGTCTCGTCCGTCGCCTTCGCCGCGGTGCACGTGTCGCGCGGCAGGCCGGCCTGAACGGACAAAGCGGCCACGGCGTCCTTTGTGGACTTACCGAACACGCCGTCGGTCGGCACGCCGAACCCCGACTTGCGCAAGAACTGCTGCGCCAGCTGCACCTGACGACCCGTGTCGCCCGGCTTCAGCAGCGGCCATTCGGCCTCGGACCGCGCCACCGAGACGCCGAGGACGCGGCCCACGGCCGTCCGCAGCTCCGGCAGCCGGTTGTACAGCACCTGGCCAGGGCACTCGGTGGTGTTGAAGTCGCGGTGGCCCTTGATGAACTCGGGCGCGATGCCGTACTGGTGCGCGATGTAGGCGACCAGGCCCACCAGCGAGTCCCACAGCGCCTGCGGCACGTCGACCGTGCTGTACAGGCCCTCGTTCTCGATGCCGATGACCTCGCTGTTGTGGTTGCCGACGTTCGCGCCCTGCACGTGCTGCGTGCCGCCGCGCAGGATCTCCAGGCTGCGGTGCCTGCCTTCGGTGACGAACCCGCCGCGGCTGTTCGTGAACTGCTGGCCGCTGTCGATCCAGCCGTTCTTGTCCATGTGCAGGTTCTGGATGAACTTCGCGACGTAGAACGCGCGCGCCAGCGAGAAGTCGTTGTTCATCGGCGGATCGACGGCATGGTGCACGACGATGTAGGTCGGCTTGTGGTTCTCGACGACGATCGGGCCCGTCGCGGCCCGCGCGCCCCACTCGGAGGTGGAGTGGATCGTCGGCGTCGGTACGCCCGCGGCGGCCGTACCCGTGGTCGTCATCCCCAGTGCGCCGGCCGCGGTCGCGGTCGCCCCCGCCTTGAGCAGGGTCCGGCGGTCAACAGTGACCATGCGGGAAAGGTAACTCCGCATCGCGCCGATGACAACTATTGACCAACTTTTGTTGTAGCGCGTTAGTGTTCGCCCGGCAGTGCGAAGAGCCCGTCACGGGTCTGTTCGAGCAGGCCGTCGGCGAGCAGGGAGTCCAGGCAGCGGTCGCGCTGGCCGCCGTCGTGCCACACCAGGTCGAGGCGGGCCTTCTCCACCGGGCCCTCGGAACCGCGCAGGACGTCCAGCAGCAGTCCGCGGACCTGCCGGTCGGTGCCGGCGAACTTCTGCACGGGCTTGGCCGGGCCCGCGTACTCCGGGCGTCCGGCCAGTTGCCACGCGCATTCGTCGTAAACCGGGCAGTCAGCGCACCTCGGCGAACGCGCCGTGCAGATCAGGGCGCCGAGCTCCATGATCGCGGCGGAGAACCGGGCGGCGGGCGCTTCCTCGGCCGGCAGCAGTGCCTCGACGTCGGCCATATCCCGGGTGTTCGACGCGGGACCGGCGTCCCCGGCCCCGTGCACGGCCCGCGCGACGACCCGCCGCACGTTCGTGTCGACGACGGGTGCCCGCTGCCCGTAGGCGAACGCGGCGACGGCGCGAGCGGTGTACGCACCGATCCCGGGCAGTGCGAGCAGGGTGTCCACATCGGACGGAACGACGTCACCGTGCTCCCGCGCGATCACGCCGGCGGCTTCGTGGAGGCGCAGCGCGCGCCGCGGGTAGCCGAGCTTGCCCCAGGCCCGCACGACCTCGCCCTGCGTCGACGCGGCCAGCGCCGACGGGACCGGCCAGCGCGCCATCCACTCGTGCCAGATGGGCTGCACCCGCGCGACCGGCGTCTGCTGCAGCATGATCTCGCTGACCAGCACGCCCCAGGCCGAGCAGTCCGGCTCGCGCCAGGGCAGGTCCCGGCCGTGCGCGGAGAACCAGTCGAGCAGTACGTCAGCGTCCACAGCCACGCCGGGAGGCTACTTCGCGTACTTCGGCAGCTCGCGGGCGACCTCGGCCGGCGACGGCATCGCGGCGATCTCCTCGGCGACTACGCGGGCCGCGTCGCGGAGGGAGGGCGCTTTCCGGGCCTGTTCGGTGACGGCGTCCGCACTCAGCTCGCCGGGCAGGAGGCGCAGCGCGGCACCCGCGGCGCACAGCGCGTCTGCGTTGGCGAACTGGTCGGCGCCTTGGGGCAGGACCAGCTGCGGGACACCGGCGGCGAGCGCGCCGAGGGTGGTGCCGCTGCCGCCGTGGTGCACGACCAGGGCCGCGATCGGGAGCACCGCGGCCTGCGGCACCCAGGCCGCGGCGGTGACGTTGCCCGGCAGCGTGCCGAGGTCCGCCGGGGCCACGCGACCAGTGGCCACGACGACGTGCGAGCCGAGCGCGGCCAGCCCCTCGATCGCCGTGCCGAGGACCTCCGGGGTGCCGAACGCCGTGCCGAGCGTCAGGTAGACCAGAGGCCGCTCGAACCGCGCGGGCGGCCCCGGCTCGGCGAAGGGCACGGGACGCAGGGCGATGCGTTCCGCGGTCGCCAGGAAGGCCTCGTCCTGCAGCGATGGCGGGCAGATGTCGACGTGCACGCCGCCGGTGGGGCGTTCGAACCCGATCCCGTCGGGGAACATCCGGCCGACCCCGTGCCACAGGGCGGGGATCCCGGCGCGCCGCGCGGCGACGGCGGCCTCCGGGACGCCCCACCCGTGCACGACCAGGTCGGGCCGAAGCCGAGCCAGCTCCGGCTCGAGGTCCTCCGCGTAGATCTCGTAGAACGAGTCGGCGGGCCGGAACGGGTTGAGCCCGAGCCGGTCCAGCGACGCGTTGACGTGCTCACCGGCGGCGAAGTGCACCTCGTGTCCGGCGTCCCGCGCCGCGATCGCGAGCGGGACCATCGGGTACGTGTGGCCGGCCGACGCGAGCCCGGCGAAAAGGACGCGCAAGGTCTACTTGACCTCGGTGAGCTTCCCGGTCTTCACGTCGTAGACGAAGCCGCGGACGTTCTCCGTGTGCGGCAGGTACGCGCTGCGCCGCACCCGCTCCACCGACGTCCGGACGCTGTTCTCGACGTTGCGGAACGCCTCGACCGCCCAGGTCGGGCGCAGGCCGGTGGCTTCTTCGAGCTCGTCCTTGAAGTCGTCCTCGGTGACCGTCGAGAGGCCGCACTCGGTGTGCTGGACGATCAGCACCTCGCGGGTGCCCAGCTTGCGCTGCGAAAGGGCCAGCGAGCGGATCATGTCGTCGGTCACCACCCCGCCCGCGTTGCGCAGGACGTGCGACTCACCCTGCAGCAGGCCGAAAAGCTCGAACACCCGGATCCGGGCGTCCATGCAGGTCAGGATGGCCACCTGCAGCGACGGCTTGGCCGACGAGCGGTCGCCCGGCGTCACTTCGCCGAGTTCTTGGTTGCGCTTGAGCAGAACGTCGATCGAGGTCATCGGTCACCTTCCGGCCAGTGGCCCCGCGGCGCGGGCTTACCACTCCATTTGACCTGGTGAGTACCCGTTCGGGCAATGCACTACGAGCTATGTCACGGGCCCCTGGAATCAGCCGCCGAACCAGGGCTCCTCGACCGTCCGCGGCGGCGCCGACGTGCGCCCGACGCGCAGCTCGGTCGGCAGCGTGATCACCTTCGGCGCGCTCCGCTCGGCCGAGCCGAGCAGCAGCCGGCCGGCGACCTTGCCCTTTTCGAGCACCGGCTGGTGGACCGTGGTGAGCCCGATCCGCTCGGCCTCGGCGATGCCGTCGAAGCCGGTGACGGTCAGGTCCTGCGGCACGCGCAGCCCCCGCCGTTCGGCCTCGGCCATGGCGCCGAGCGCCAGGATGTCCGAAGTGCAGATCACGGCCGTGATCTGCGGGTACGCGTCCAGCAGTTGCCGGGCCGCGGACGCGCCGTCGTCCACCGTGTGGTCGAAGCGCTCGACCACCGGGACGCCGGCCCAGTCGACGCCGGCCGCCGAGAACGCCACGGCGAGGGCTTCGAGCCGGGTGCGCTGGACGTGGAAGTGCGCGCCGCTCTGGCGCGCCGGGGACACGAAGTCGTCGTTGCGCTCCCGGGCCAGCCGCATGCAGATGACACCGACCTGCCGGTGGCCCAGCGAGACGAGGTGCTCGGCGATCTTGCCGACCGCCGCCGCGTCGTCCGGGCCGACGCGGTCGATGCCCTCGATGCTCGGCTGGTCGATGATCACCGTCGGCACCGGGCGTTCCAGCACGGCGGCCAGGTGCGGGTCGTCATCGGGCACGGAGTAGACGACGAAGCCGTCGACGCCCGCGCGGTGCACCGCGGCGACGTCTTCACTGCCCGGGCTGGCCGGCACCAGGTGCAGGCCGACGCTGGCGTCTTCGCAGGCCAGGGCCAGTCCTTCGAGGACGCCGACGGCGGCGGGGTCGCGGAAGGCGTAGGAGAGGTTCTCGGTGAGCAGCAGCCCGACGGCGCCGGCCTTGCGGGTGCGCAGGGAGCGGGCGACCGGGTCGGGGCCGGGGTAGCCGAGGCGACGCGCGGTCTCGAGGACGCGGCGGCGCAGTTCGGGGGACAGCTGGTCCGGCCGGTTGTAGGCGTTGGACACCGTGGTCCTGGACACACCGAGCTCCGCCGCGAGCGACGCCAGCGTCGCCTGCCTCCGGGTGCGAATAGGACGTCCCATCAGCAAACCGTAACGGTTCAGATCGAATTCATGAAGAGACACCCCGGGTGGTCGATGTCTCGATCCGCATGCACGAAGACGCATACACCAAAACTCGATCGGATGGCCAGGAAGTCATCCGGATGGGGTAAGGTGAATCTGACAACGGTTTCCATTAGCGTTCAGCGTTCGACCCAGGAGAGTTCTCGATGAGTTCCCGCCGCACCAGGAGCGTGCTCGCCGCCGCTTCGGCCCTGTCCGTGCTCGCCCTGGCCGCGTGCTCCGGCGGAACCTCCGGCTCCGACGGCGGCGGGCAGTCCGGCGGGTCCGACAAGATCGAGGTCGTGGCCTCGACGGACGTCTGGGGCAGCGTCGTGAGCGCCGTCGGCGGCGACAAGGTCGAGGTCAAGTCGATCATCCACGACCCGTCGGCCGACCCGCACTCCTACGAGACGACGGCTGATGATGCGCTGGCGGCGAAGGACGCGAAGCTGCTGCTGTCCAACGGCGGCGGCTACGACGAGTTCTTCGACAAGCTCACCGCGCAGGCCGGCGACGCCAAGAAGCTCGTCGCCTACGACATCGCCGCGACCGGCGACGAGAACGAGCACGTCTGGTACGACCTGCCGGGCGTCGACAAGGTCGCCGACCAGGTCGCGGCGCAGCTCAGCGAGCTGCAGCCCGCGTCGAAGCAGGCGTTCACCGACAACGCGACGGCGTTCAAGGCGAAGGTCGACGCGCTGGAGAAGCGCCTCGGCGAGCTGGGCGCGAGCCACCCGGGCACGAAGGTCGTCGTCACCGAGCCGGTGGCGCACTACCTGCTCGAGAGCGCGAAGCTGACGGACGCGACGCCGAAGGCCTTCTCGGACGCCGTGGAGAACGACACCGACGTCCCGGCCGGCGCCGTCAACGAGTACAAGCAGCTCATCGCCACCAAGCAGGTCAAGGCGCTGATCAACAACGCCCAGACGGTCACGCCGCTCACCCAGGACGTCGTCGGCCAGGCGAAGGCCGCCGGGATCGGCGTCGTCGACGTGACCGAGACGCTGCCGCAGGGTGTGACGGACTACATTGGCTGGATGACCGGGGAAGTCGAAGCGCTGGCAGGAGCGTTGAAGTAGCTATGCCTCCTGTCTCCGTCTCCGACGACGTACGCCCCGCGGTCCGGGTCCGCGGGGCGGGGCTCGCGTTCGGTCCCCGGACCCTGTGGTCGGGGCTGGACCTCGTCGTCGAGCCGGGTGAGTTCCTCGCCGTGCTCGGCCCCAACGGCTCCGGCAAGAGCAGCCTGCTCAAGGCGCTGCTCGGCATGCAGGGCCTGTCGGCGGGCGCGGTCGAGATCGCCGGCGGCCGCCCGGGCGGCGCGAACCGCAAGGTCGGCTACATCCCCCAGCAACGTGCGATCGACGAGTCGTTGACGCTGCGCGGCGTCGACCTGGTCGGGCTGGGCCTCGACGGCCACCGCTGGGGACCGGGCCTGTTCGGCATGGCGGCCCGACGTCGGCGTGTTGCCGAAGCGATCGAAGCGGTGGGCGCGACCCGGTACGCGAAGCAGCCCGTCGGGCGTCTGTCCGGCGGCGAGCAGCAGCGGCTGCGGGTGGCGCAGGCCCTGGTCGGCGACCCCGAGGTGCTGCTCTGCGACGAGCCGCTGCTGTCCCTGGACCTGGCGCACCAGCGCGCGATCAGCGAGCTGATCGACTCCCGGCGGCGTGCGTCGGGCACCGCGGTGCTGTTCGTGACGCACGAGATCAACCCGGTACTGCCGTTCGTCGACCGGGTGCTGTACCTGGTCAACGGCTCGTTCCGGATCGGCAAGCCGGACGAGGTCATGACCACCGAGACGCTGACCGAGCTGTACGGCACCCGTGTCGAGGTGTTGAAGGTGGGCGGGCAGATCCACATCGCGGGCGCGCAGAGCGCGTTGTGCGAGGAGGAGCCGCACCACCACGAACACGACGTCGAAGAGCAAGTGGGCTGAACCTTGGATCTGTTCGACTTCGGCAAGACGTGGGAGCTGATCACCGAGCTGGACGGCGTCCGGACGGCCTTGCTCGCGGCGGCGATCCTCGGCCTGGTGGCGGGGGTGCTGGGCCCGCTGATCGTGATGCGCCGGATGTCGTTCGCGGTGCACGGGACGTCCGAGCTGGCGTTCACCGGCGGCGCGGCGGCCCTGCTGCTCGGCATCGGCGTCGAGTACGGCGCGCTGATCGGCGCGGTGGTGGCGGCGCTGCTGCTGGGGATCCTCGGCGCGCGCGACGCTGACCGCGACTCGGTGATCGGCGTGATCCTGTCGTTCGGGCTGGGTATGGGCGTGCTGTTCCTGTCGTTCTACAAAGGACGGTCCGGGAACAAGTTCGGCATTCTCACCGGCCAGATCATCACGATCGATTCGACGAACCTGACGTTGTTCGTCGTGTCGTCGGTGGTGGTGCTGGCGGTGCTGGCGGTGGTCTATCGGCCGCTGTTGTTCGCTTCGGTGGACCGGAACGTGGCAGTGGCGCGCGGGGTACCGGTCAAGACTCTGACGGTGGTGTTCGCGCTGCTGGTGGGTGTTTCGACCGCGTTGAGCGTGAAGGTGGTCGGGTCGCTGCTGGTGGTGGCGTTGATGGTGACGCCCGCGGCCGCCGCTGCTCGGGTGACGGCGTCGCCGTGGAAGGCGACGGTGCTTTCGGTGGTCTTCGCCGAGGTGTCGGCGATCGGCGGGATCGTGCTTTCGCTGGCGCCGGGGCTGCCGGTGAGCGCGTTCGTGACGGCGATTTCATTCTTGATCTATGTGGTCTGCCGGGTGATCGCCTGGCAGCGGGACCGCCGGACCCGGGTCCGCGCGGTGGAACCGGCCCTGGTCGCGGCGGCCTGAGCGGACTTCGCGTGTCTTGAATGAGTCATTCAGGGCGTGTGAGGTCCTGAATGACTCATTCAAGACGGCCTGCCGGCGGCGATGGGGGCGTGGGTTCGGAACCCGTCGCTCACCCACCCGCGGCGACCGCCGGACGTGCGGTCGCCCCGCCCGGAGCTAGTCGCCAGGGCGGCCTGACCCAAGCGCCCCAATGTGGCGGGGGGGGCGGGGGGGGGCGGGGGCGCCCCACGCGAGAACCAACA